>CACYYS010000036.1 GCA_902778725.1 uncultured Ruminococcus sp. | reverse complement strand
CGGTCCGTCCGGCGAGGACGGCGGGATCGGTCTTGCTCGGCCCCTCCGAGAGCACGCGGAAACTCCGACCGACCGAGGCGGAATTGATTTCCTCGGAAACGGCGTTCTGCAGAGCGAGCAAGCGGTCAAAACGGGCGTTCTGGACCTCCCGAGGGATCTGCTCCTCCATTTTTGCGGCAGGGGTGCCTTTGCGCGGCGAGTAGATAAAGGCGTAGATCATATCAAACCGGACGGTACGGAGCAGGTCGAGCGTGTCCTCAAAATCTTCCTCCGTCTCACCGGGGAATCCGACGATAATATCTGTCGTGATCGCGATCTCCGGGATCTTCTCCCGCAGAGTATGAACAAGAGAGAGATAGCGCGCACGGTCATACTTCCGGTTCATCCGCGCAAGGATCCGGTCGGAGCCGGATTGGAGCGGAAGATGAAAATGCCGGGCGATCTTTTTTTGCCGGGCGATCACGTCGATCAGTTCGCTTGTCGCATCCTTGGGATGACTGGTCATAAACCGGAGCACAAAATCCCCCTCGATCCCGCAGAGGCGGTCGAGCAGTGCGGCAAAATCGCATCCGCCGTGATAGGAATTGACGTTTTGCCCAAGGAGGGTAATATCCTTGCAGCCGGAAGCGACAAGCTCGCGTACCTCGCGCTCCACGTCTTCCGCGGGGCGGCTGCGCTCCCTGCCGCGGACATACGGGACGATGCAGTAAGAACAAAAATTGTTGCAGCCGTACATTACGCTCACCCAGGCCTTGAAGGGATCGGCGCGATACGGACGCACCGACTCGGTCTGCAACACGGCCTCTTCGATAAAGGCGCGTTTATCCGCAAACGCTTCGCAGATCAGCTTCGGGAGCAAACTTTCGCTTGCCGGCGGCAGGGTAAAATCCACATAAGGGAAGCTGCGCTTGAACTGCTCGCGCCGATGGGGCTCCGCCGTCATGCAGCCGCAGATCCCGAGGACCGTCGCGGGACGGGCGGCCTTGAGGTGCTTGAACTGTCCGATCACGGAGAGGGCCTTGTTCTCGGCGTGCTCGCGGATCGCGCAGGTGTTGACAAGGATGACGTCGGCGTCTTCCGGCTCCGCGGAGATCTCGCAGCCGAGGGCGGCAAGGGCGCCTTTGAGGCGCTCGCTGTCCGCCTCGTTCTGCTGACATCCGAAGGTGCGGACAAAAGCGCGGGGAGCGCTCCTGCCCTCGGCGTGAGCCGCGGAATGGAGGAGAGAGCGCGCCGCGTCGCGGTATTCTTCAAAAACAGCGGATGAGGTCATGGCGTTTCCACAAACGAACCTTTCAGATTATCGGTAAGGGTAAACGTGCCGTCTTCGTGAAAAAGAACGGCGCCGAAGTCCTGTTCAGACGAAGCGTAAAAGGCGAGCGCCTTTTCCCGCCCCATCACGACAAAGGCGGTAGAGAGCGCGTCCGCGAGTAACCCGTCCTCCGACCAGACGGCGGCGGAGAGGACGTCGCTGTCGGCAGGGAGACCAGTGCGGGGATCGAGAATATGGGAATACCGCTTCCCCGCATATTCGGAAAAACGCTCGTAATGACCGGAGACGGAAAGATAGCCGGAGCGCGTCCGGAGATACCCCGCGGTCCTTTGCGGGGAGAGAGGGTCTGTCACGCCGATCTTGAATTCATAGGAGCCGTCCGCCGAATAAACGGCGACGTTGCCCCCGAGGGAGAGGACGGCGCGGGAACAGTCGGAAGCGCGTACCTTTTCGATGAGGCGTTCCGCAAGATAGCCTTTGGCAAAACCGCCGGCGTCAAGCAGCATACCTTCCGGCAGAGCGACCGCGCCTTGCAAGAAGGAAGGATCGCCGAGCGAAACGGCGAGCGCAGCGGAGATCGCCGCCTCGTCCGGCGGCAGAAAATCCTCGCGTCCGATCCCCCAGAGGGAAGTCAGCGCGCCGAGCGTAGGCGAAAAAAGAGAATGCGTGCGCTCTTTAATCCGCATCGCGCGCTCAAGTGCCGAACGGAGAGGATCGGAAAGGACGGCTTCCCGCGTTTTATTCAGGCGAGCGAGCTCGGACTCCTCCCGGTAAAAGGAAAACACGTTCTCAAGCTCGCGGGTCTGCGCCTCGATTTCGGCGAAAAGCGCCTTCGCATCCGGCTCGCGCATCCCGTAAAGCGTGACCGTGTGGTAGGTATCAAAGGCAAAAAACTCGTCCCGGCTGACGTTCTGCGAGGAGCAGGAAGAAAAAGAAAGGAGCAGGAGAAGCGGGAGGAAAAAAGCAAAGAAACGTTTCACGGCGTTCCCTTCCCTTTTTGGGATATTTTTTCCGCCGAGCGCAGGATAAAAAGGAGGAGAAGACCAGTGAAGATCCCGCTCGGCACGGAAAGCGCTGTCATGATCGGATAGAAGGAAAAAACAGCAAGAAAACCGTAGAAAAGAGAGGCGGCGAGGCATTGCCCCGTGATATGGGCAAAAGCAGAGAGAACGGATACCCCGATCTCTCCGATCCGGCGGCTGCGTCCTCCGTCAAAAAGCAAAAGAACAAGAAAGGAAAGCGCCGCTCCCGCAAGGGAGAGGACAAGCGCCGTCGCGCTGCCGAAGAGGAGAAACTGGATCATGCAGCGGAAAAACGAGACCGCAAGCGCGTCCCGCCGCCCGATCAGACGGAAGACCGCCATCACGGCGACGTTCGGCAAGCCGAGCTTGAGCCCGGGGACCGGGAAAAAGCCGGAAAGAAGCGCCTCAAGATAGGAAAGGATGACCGCGAGCGCGAGGAACGCGGCGTCATAAGCGAGACGGCGCTCAGCCCGCGACCGCGTCATAGCCGCCTCCTTCCTCCGCCAGAGCGCGGACGGTAACGCCCGCGGGAACACAGACGATCGCGCGGGTATCACCCGGGATCTTCCCCGAGCGTACGCACAGCCTGTCCGGACAGTCGGCAAAGGAAACGTACGCCTGTCCTCTCCCTACCGTGACCACAACAGTGTGGCCGTTATGCTCAAAGCGATACTCCGCGTCGGTCTCGAGCGAGCAGACGGTCCTCTCCTCGCCGCAGCGGATCTCGACCTGCAAAACAGGCGTCCGGCGTGCCGCGGCAACGCCGAAAAGAACGCCGGAAAAGAGAAGAACGAGGAGCGGCGCGAGGACGTCTCCGATTTTCAAACGATACTTTTGCATACTTTCTCCATGATACGATTATTATAGCAGAAGATCGCGTTTATTGCAAGCAAAAAACGAAAAAGGGAGAGGAAAAAGGTTTTATTTTTCGGCAAAAAAATCCCCGCGTCGCGCTCTTTGCGCAAAACGCGGGGAGAGACGTCAAAACGCCACGCCGATCTCCTCTTTCAATTTGTCGAGGATCTTCTTTTCCAGTCGGGAGATGTAGGATTGCGAGATCCCGAGGAGATCCGCCACCTCCTTTTGCGTTTTTTCCGGATTGCCGTCAAGACCGAAGCGCAGTTCGATGATCCGGCGCTCGCGCTCCTCGAGGGAGTCGACCGCGCGGCGCACGATCTTCTTTTCCTCCTCCGTCTCGATATCCTTGTAGATCACCTCGTCGTCGATCCCGAGGATATCCGAGAGGAGGAGCTCGTTCCCTTCTCCGTCGGTGTTGAGCGGCTCGTCGAGCGAGACGTCTCCTTTGCGGTTCTGGTTTTTGCGCAGGACCATCAGGATCTCGTTCTCGATGCAGCGCGAGGCGTAGGTCGCGAGTTTGATGTTTTTTTCGGCGTTGAAGGTATTGATCGCCTTGATCAGTCCGATCGTCCCGATCGAGATCAGGTCCTCCACACCGCAATACCCCGTTTCAAAACGTTTCGCGATATAAACGACAAGACGGAGATTATGCTCCACGAGAGCGGAGCGCGCCGCGGGATCGTCCGGCAGAAGTCGGAGGAGCCGTCCCTCCTCCTCCGGGGAGAGCGGCTCGGGGAGAGTGTCCGGACCGTTGATGTAAAAAACGCCGGCTTTTTTTGGAAGGAAGCGGGACAGGATCTTCCAAAACAGATCTCTCAGTTTCATTGTACCATCTCCTATTGCGCAGGAAGCAAACAGTCGATCCCGTCCGGAAGGACCGCGCTTCTCTCAAGGATCGCAAGATAATAATTCTTTTCTTCAAAGGATCGGCCGCGCCTGACGGCGACCATTCCGGGTCTTGCCAAAAGAACGGAGGAAGGCCCCGCGGCCGTGGAAAAGCAGGCGATCCTAAGCCCCCTCACGCTCGCGGAGGCGAGAGCCGCCTTCCCGCCGACAATGAGCGCCGCCGTTTCCGCCCCCATCAGCTTTACGGCCGCGCGCTCACAAAGGAACAGGACAGGATCGCCGCTGACAGGCTCCCGGAGGAGATTGCCGGTATCCGGAAGACCGCGCAGCGTCAAAGTCCGGTCCTCCCAGGAGATCATGACATCACGCTCGCCATCCTCCCGTGGAAAAAAGCGGAAAGCGAGGGCAACGGCTGCACCCCCGGCGGCAAAAAGAAGAGGAGCGACGCGGGGGAACGCCAACCGGGGAAAGACGCCGGCGATCATTCGCCACAGGAGCGTAAACAGCCCGTCCAGCAGCAGCGATACTCCGGAAAAGCGCGCAGAAGAGCGGAAAAGAGAGAAAAGCGATCGGGGCGCAAACGCGATCCACGTCATAAAAAATGTACAGATCGCCGCCGTGAGATACTCCAAAAGAAGAGGGAGCGGAAAAACGATCAGGAGCGACGCGTAAAGCGCGCCGACGAGTGCTGCGGCGCAAAACCGACCCGCCTTGCGCGCCCCGCCGGAGAGACGCGCGGTAAACCAGAGGGAAAAAACGTCGAGAGAAAAATTGACAAGGAAATACTCGTCAAGATAGACTGTCGTTTCCATCGCCTCGCCTCCTTTGCCCTATTCTATCACCGCAAAAAGAAAAAACTTGTCAAAGGAAGCGTGCGAATAAAATTCTTCAAAAGAAAAACGCGCTCCCGGAGGCGGAAGCGCGCTGAAAACGAAAGGATAGAGTCAGGAGAAGAGGGTAACGGCGTCAGAGCGGTAAAAGGCAGTGCGCACCATCCGGCAGGTCGGCGCCGGCCCGCCGACGCGCTCCTCAAAATACGCATGGAGCCGGGAGCGGAAAAGATCGGGACTGAGAAAACGATCGGACGAGACGGAAAGCAGAGCGCGGAAGGTCGTATCCGAAAGACGTTCCCACCGCTCGATCATCGGACGGATATCAACGGTCTTGACGCCGTCCTTTCCCTTTTTTTCCGCGAGGATGCGCTCCTGCGTGAGAAAGGCGGAAAAAGCCGCCTCGCCGGCTTTTCCGGGCGGAACCGCGTAGGTGACGGTATATTCCGCAAAGGCGATCTCACTTAGTTTGCCTTCCGCCGGGGCGAGAGAACGGATCTCCAGACCGATGGGTGAAACGGCGCAAAGGCGCTCCGTGACGGAGACCGGGTCGAGTTTTTCCACGGTACGGAAGTCAAGGAGTTCGGCCGTGCTCTCCATCCCGAGAGGGAGCGGCACGGAAAATACCATTTTCGGGTGCGGATTGAACCCTTCCGAGAAGTAAAGCGGAAGCTCTGCCCGCATGAAAAGCCGCGTGAACGTGCGGACCAGATCGAGATGGGAGACGTAGGCGAACGTACCGGTCTTCTCAAAATGGAGTCGGTAACGATAATCGGTTACTTGTTTTTCTTCTTGCATAGACACTCACCGAACCGGTCTGCACCGCAGCCGCTGCAGCCTTCCTTACAGTTTCTCGTAGGGGATCCCTCATAGGCGCGCCGGCGCTCACGCAGGAGATGCGCCTTTGTCACGCCGCAATCGATGAAATCCCAGGGGAGGAGTTCCTCCTCTCCCATCTCGCGCAAAGCGAAAAAGTCGGGATCCACCCCCTCCTCCGCAAAGCACGCCATCCATTCGTCAAACCGGAAATACTCGTCCCACGCGTCAAAGCGGAGCCCTTTTTTCCTCGCGCGGAGCAGGACCTTTCCAAGCTTCCGGTTCCCGCGGGCAAACACCGCCTCCAGATAGGAAACGTCGGCGCTGTGATAATGGTAGCGGATCTTGCGGGAGGTGATGCTCTCGCGGAGGAGCTGCTGCTTGCGCTCCAGCTCTTCCCTGCTGTTCTGCCCCTCCCACTGGAAAGGGGTAAAGGGTTTGGGGACGAAACAGGCGACCGAAACGGTGACGGACGGCGGTTTTTTCCGGTTGCGGTTGGGATTCTGATAAAAGCGGTCGATCACCTTTTTCCCGAGGTCAGCGATCCCGCGGATATCGTCGTCCGTTTCGGTCGGAAGACCGTTCATGAAATAGAGCTTGACAGAGGTCTTTCCGTAATCGAACGCAAGATCGACCGCGTGGAAAAGATCCTCCTCCGTCAGACGCTTGTTGATCGCGTCGCGCAGGCGCTGCGTTCCCGCCTCAGGCGCAAAGGTAAGTCCCGAGGAACGGACGGCGGAGGTGCGGTCCATCAATTCCTTTGTAAAGGAGTCGGCGCGCATGGAAGGAAGCGAAAGGTTGACCTTTTTCTCGCCCGTCCAGGCAAGGAGACGGTCGGTCAGCTCATCGATCCCGCAGTAATCGGAAACGGAAAGACAGCAAAGCGAGACCTCCTCGTAACCGGTCTGCCGGTAGGTCTCGCGCGCGGCGGCGTCTACTACCTCCGGCGTCCGCTCTCGCAGGGGACGCGTCACGTGCCCCGCCTGGCAAAAACGGCAGCCGCGGATGCAGCCGCGGGAAATCTCCACCGTGACCCGGTCCTGCACCGTGTCGATAAAGGGCATAAAAGGCTTGGTGGGAATATACTTCGGATCGTTGAAGTCCGAGATCACGCGCTTGCGGACAACAGCGGGAACGCCCTCCTCGGTGGGAGAAAAGGAAGCGAGCGTCCCGTCCTCGCGGTATTCGGCGCGATAGAGGGAGGGGACGTAAAAGCCCTCGAGCCTTGCCGCCTCGCGCAAGAACGCCGCCCGGGTATAACGTCCCTCCTGTTTCATCCGTTTCAGAAGATCGGCAAGCTCTGGGAGCGCCTCCTCTCCTTCGCCGATCGAAAAAACGTCAAAAAAATCCGCGAGCGGCTCGGGGTTATAGGAGCACGGCCCTCCCCCGAGGATGATCGGATCCTCCTCCCCGCGCTCCTCGCGCAGGAGAGGGATCCCGGCAAGATCCAGCATATTGAGAACGTTGGAATAGCAGAGCTCGTACTGGAGGGTAAACGCCACAATGTCAAAGGTGCGGATCGGATCGCGGCTCTCCCATGCAAAAAGGGGAACACCGTTTTCCCGCATCCGATCCTCCATATCCGGCCAGGGAGCAAAAACCCGCTCGCACCAGACGTCCGGCGCGAGATTGAGGCAATGATAGAGGACCTGGAGGCCGAGATTGGACATCCCGATCTCGTAAGAATCCGGGAAACAAAAGGCAAAGCGCAGGTTCACTGCGCTTTTGTCTTTCATACAAATGTTGTACTCTCCGCCGGTATAGCGTCCCGGCTTCTGTACAAGGGGAAAAAGTTCACTCAGTTCCATAGTTTACCTTAGAGGAAGAGTTTGGAAACGATCACGGTGGGGATCATCCAGAAAAGCTGATAAAGGACGAGCCAGAGGGAGAAAAACGCAAGATTCGGCGCAAACAGGACAATCAGCAGGAGAAGCAGGATACTCGCAAACACGGAAACGCACTTGAGGATGTTGTTGGTGCGCAGGACGTGCACGATCCTGTCGCAAAGGAGCATCGTGCTGACCAGCTCGTTCGGCGTGCCGTTGCCGACAACGCCGCTGTCCGCAATGCTGTAAGCCTCGCCGGCCGTCCCGTCCGGCGTCTGATGGATGATCCGGAGCGCCGCACGGCGAAGATTGAGTTTTGCCTGGAGGAGATGCTTGTCGATATTGGGGTCGGAAGTGCGGATCGCTACGCAGATCCCGGATTTGTTGAGCGCGTGGAGAAGGTTCTCAAAATCAACGTCCATCGTGTACTGAATGTAGAATTTTGCGCACAGTTCGTTATCGAGGCAGACGTACATGATGCCGACGTCGCCCGTTTTGAGATAATCGCGGTCATCCAGATCGGAATACGGGATGATCCCGTACGATTGGAGAAACTCCGGTTTGCCGACCAGCACTCTCCTTCCGGCGACCTCACACTCGATCCCGCTGTCGCCGCTGCGGACGATCGTCGCGCGGTCGGACTTGTCAAGGTCGGAGGTGGCGTATTCAAAAACGTCGGCGAGCGGACCTCCCGCTTCGCGGAAAACGACGGCGGTGGTGCGCAGGATTTCCTCGATCTCCGCGTTACCGTACACCTTAAGATTACGGAGCTTCACGCAGTAGGAAGGATAAACGTCTTTATCCTGGAAGGTAACGACAGATGCGCCGGAATAGATATACGGCGCGGATTCGCCGATGATGGCGGATTTTGCTTCATGCGCAAGGCGCTGCGCCTTGACAAAGGCCATGATACCGGCGGCGAAGACGGACACCGGGAAGAAAGCGGAGACCGCGGTACCGAATACCGAGAAAGTATAAGCGGCGTCCTTGGAGCGGACGGCCGCGAGGACCGTCAGCGCGACAAGCGCGATCAAGGCGGCGGGGATCAGGATGCGGTCCGCAAGGGTCGGCGTTTTTTCATTGACGCGGCTGAAAAAGTTTTCAACAAAATGGGCGTTCCCGAAGGAAATGACTTTCGGATTCTCATCCTCAAGTTCGTTTGAGAAGGCGGCTTTCTCCTTTGCGACGGAATCGTCATCGTCGGCAAAACAGCAGGCCTTCAGCCCCGTCGTGGAAACGACAGCAAAATTATCCGCGTCTGCACGCATCTTAAGATAGGAAACGAGGAGACATACCGTGATCATGAAAACGGCGGAAAAGCCGGAGAGGCGGGCGGTGGAAGCCGCCGGAGTGCAGGCGACAACGATGGAATAGATGACGTTGAGCGTCACGGCGAACAAGGTAAAACTCCTGATATCCGGCGTTTTTTTGAAAAGGCCGGCCGCGCCGTCGATCAACTCCTCAAAAGCGAGGGCGGCGGCGATCAGAACGAGTTGGAGATCGACCATAACGTGCACGAGCGGAAAATCGGGCTGGCTGAGCCATCCGGTAAAGGAAACACCGAAAAGCGGCAGATTTTCATAGAGGAAAAGGAGAAAAAGAAGCGCGGCGGAGGCGATCAGTTTGACAAGAGAGAGCGTTTTCCCCTTTTTGAAATAACGGGTGATCTCTTCGTTCTGAGAGGCGGCGGTATATTCATACGCGCCCTCAGAGGCAACTTCGTCGCCGTCGAGCTGACCTTCTTTTGCTTTTGCCTCGGCAAATTCCTCGGCTACTTCTTTCCCGTAAATGTTTTCCACTTCGGATACGGAAATACCGAGAGCGATCAGCATATTGATGTTCGGCTTGTTATCACTGAAGCTGTCCGCAGCCGTTTGCTCCGGCTCGTTCACCTCAGCGTCCGAACCGAGATCGAACGCGATCGTGGGTTTTTCCGCGGTTTCCGTCCCGTCGGCGGGAGCTTTCTCGGGTCCCTCGTCCTCAAGTCCGGCAAAAAGATTGACTTTTGTCTCGGCAGCGCGATCCTCCGCGGGAAGCTCCTCCGGCTCTTCGCGGTCCGGGATCGACTCGTCAAAGGAAACGGGTTCCTCCGCTTTTTCAGCGGGAGCGTCCGTCTCCTCCATTGCCTGTGCGCGGATGAAGGAAAGAAAATCGTCTTCCTCTTTTTGATCGTCAGGCTCTTCGGCAGAAGTCTCGTCAGAAACGTGATTTTCGGCAGGAAGGGGCTCGTCCCGGACTTCTTTCTCCGTCGCGGACGCGGCGTCGTCAGAAGGAGAAAGCTCCTCCGCTTGATCCGCTTGATAAGAACGGCGCAGCTGTTCGATAAAAGGATCGGGTTCTTCCTCCGCTGCAGGCGCCTCCTCTTCCGATTCTTTTTCCGATTCTTCCTCCGATTCTTCCTCCGGCTCTGCATCCGGAGCGGAGTCCTCGGCTGCGATCGCGGCAAGAGGAGACGGCGCCTCGGAATCGGCGGAAACAAGAATCTCCGGATCTTTACCGGAGTTCTCTTCCGAGGGGAGGGATGCGGAGAGAGGAGCGGAAGAGGCCGGTTCCGGTTCCTCCGCTTGCTTCAGAGTCCGGTCAAGCAAGGAAGCGACCTCATCCGCCCGCGGCGCGGGCGAGGGATCCCGGGCAGGAGCGGGAGCGGCGGGTTCTCCGCTGAGTTGAGATTTAAGCTTCCGGATCAGCTCCTCGGGAGAAAACTGTTCAGAAGCGTTCCGTTCGTTTTTGCTGTCTTTCATGATAAACACTCCTTATTCCTGCTGCGATGCGCGTTCGCTGCGGCATTTTTCCGCGGCAAACAGGATGACGGCTGCCGCGGCGGATACATTCAGAGAATTGACCTTTCCGTGGAGAGGGATGCTGATGGTCTTGTCACTCGTCTCAAGGACAAGGCGGGAAACGCCGGATCCCTCGGAACCAAAGACAAACGCGATCGGCCCGGAGAGATCCGCCGCGCCGTAGTACTCCCCGCTTGCTTCCGCGGCGTATACCCATACGCCGTGCGATTGAAGCTGCTTGATCGCGGCCGTGAGATTGGCGACGCGCGCAATCGGGAGATGCGCCAGCGCTCCGGCGGACGCCTTTGCCGCTACGGCGGAGAGCGGTGCGGTGCGGTGCCTGGGGAGGATCAGACCGTTGACGCCCGCGCACTCGCAGGAACGCGCGATCGCTCCGAAATTGTGCGGATCCTCGATCCCGTCCAGGAGAACGAAGAACGGCTCTTTTCCCTCAGCCCGGGTCTGCTCTTCCAACCGATCGAGCGTCAAAAAATCCACCGGAGAAACAAGAGCAACGACCCCCTGATGATTCCCGCCTTCGGCCATTTTGTCAAGTTTGCTTTTGTCTGCCTCGGAAATCGGAATCCGCTTTTCCAGCGCTTTGGCGGCAAGGACGGTCAAAAAGCCCTCGCGCTCTCCGCGCTTGAGAAAAATGCGGTCGATGCGCGTCTCGGTCTCGAGAAGTTCTTTTACGGGATTGCGACCGTAAACGACACGCGGCAAGGAGAAATCGGCGTTTTCCCTTTCGGAAAAGGGAGACCGGGAATGTGTAGGCTCCGACATGGCACGTCCTTTTGCGACATAATTTTAGACTTGTCTATATAATATCATAAATATTTTATTTTGTATATAGCAAAAACAAAAAAACTCAATTTTTTTCTCGCAAAAAAAGAGACGCGCAGTTACTGCGCGTCTCTTTTTTTGGATCTCTTCCGCAAAGGCTCAGTCGTTCTGCTGGGCTTTTTTAGCGGCAAAGCATTCGCTGCAAAGGACCGGACGGTCGTTTGTCGGCTGGAAAGGAACTCTCGCCTCCTTGCCGCACTCAGCGCAAACGGTCGTGAAATACTCACGGGGGCCCTTGCCTGCGCTCTTGCGGGCGTCACGGCAGGCTTTGCAACGCTGGGGCTCGTTCTGGAAGCCCTTTTCCGCGTAGAACTCCTGCTCGCCTGCGGTGAAGACGAACTCCTGCCCACAGTCCTTGCACACTAATGTTTTGTCCTGATACATGCCTTAGTACCTCGCTTAAAAATATGGTAATTTTTCGCCCCAAGACGGATTTAAACCGACACCTTTGGTAACCAACGCTCTGTTTAAGCTATTTGGGCATATAAAACAAAATGTATGAAAAATGAAATCAAGAAAGCAGCTTCTTGAGTTTTCCGCGGATACGGAAGAGAGCGTTGGAAACGGACTTTTCCCCGATGGAAAGGAGCGCCGCCGTCTCTTTTGCGGTATAGCCGGCCAGATAAAGGTCGAATACGCGATTTTCAAAACCGGAAAGCTCTTTTTTAGCCGACCGGACGATCATCTCGACCCGCTCGGCGTCACCGAGAACGACCGAAGGATCGTTTGCCCCTTCATCGGAGCGCTCCCGTTCCTCTTCGTAGGAAACGGAACCCACGGGCGCCGCGCGTTTTTTTGCCGTTGTAATCAAGCGGTTGGTGATGCAGATCTTTGCGTAGAGTCCGAAACTGACGCCGGACTCGCTCCGGAACGTCCGCACCGCATAGAGGAGCGCAATGAGCGCCTCCTGTGAAAGATCCTCGCTCTCCATCCCGCAATAACGGAAGGAAGAGACCGACCGGTTGATCAGGGGGGCGTAACGGTCAAGAAGATCGGAAAAAGCGATCTCATTGCCCGCGGCAGCACATTCCACCAAATCGTTGATATCGGTTTTTTCCAGTTTTTCGTGCATGCGGACTCCGGACAGGATTCACAAAACGGTAACAGTATCGTAAAACATCGGACATTCTTTAGGATTGACCTTATTATAGCACCAAAAAAAATAATGTCAATAGGAATTTAAGAAAAATTTAACAAATTTTTGTAAAAGTTGCCCAAGGGTCAGGAAAACAGGTAATCGACCTCTCCGGCGAGCAGCGCAGTCACGCCTTTGAAGATGACTTCCGGCCTCTCAAGGAAGTTTTTTTTCATTTTTTCAGCGCGAATTTTACTGTCGGTCGCAACGGTAACGTCCATCGTAACGCGATCATTCTCGGTGATCGTGCAGCGTACAAGATACTTTTCCTCCTCCTCGGTGACCGAGCAACTGAGTTTGGCGTTCCGCCGTTTGAAGGAGAGGATGTGGAGCGCGGTCTTGAAGGCTTTTTCCCGGATGGGAAGCATAATGCTGTTCTGGAGCTGGGAGGCGACGGTACGACCGGTAGGCGAGACCGTGTATCGCACGGTCTCGCCATCTTTGATTTCGATCAAATGCCCGGCTGCAAGCAGCTCGGTAAAACACTCGGCAAAATCAAAATAACCTACGAAGTCGTCATATACGGTGATATCCCCAAGTTCTTCATAATCAAGCGGGTAACCGATCTCATTAAGGAGAAAGAGGATAAAGATCTTGATTTCGTTTTTGCCGGTCAAAGTGAATTTATCGGGCATTTTTATTCTTCTTCTGTCGGTTCGGTATAATTCTTGTAGAGGACTTTCTCCAGACGGGTAAATCCGAAATAGGTGACCTTTTCACCCTTGAGCTCGGAGCTGATCATGTAAAAGTTTTTGTTGAAGAGGAGGGGGATAACGGGCATATCGTCAAGCAGCATCTTTTCCGCGTCGTGGAGCATCTCGATCCGTTTTGCGTAATCGGTCTCCTTATAGATGGAATCGATCTGCTCGTCATAGCTCTCGGAGTGATACCCGCAGACGTTCGGCGTGACTTCCCAATCTTTTTCCGCGTCGCAGGAGTTCCCGGTAAAGCCGAGAGCAAACTGCGCAAGAACGCCGAAAGGCTGGGTAGAGATCATGGAAAAGTCGCAAAGCAGAACGTCATATCCGCCGGACTGGTACTGAAGCTGGAGAGTATCGGTAAAATAGGTATACTCCACGTCGTCGGTCTTGATGGTGTGCGCTTCCGCCAGGACGGGGTTGAGCTCCACTTTGAGGCCGATCGCCTCCCACGCGTTCTTGAGGAAGGACGCAACGGCGGAAAACTCGTCGTTGAGTTTATAAGTAAGGACCAGAGTCTTGCCGGAAGCGCCGGCGGAGCCGATCAGAGATTTTGCCTGGTCTGCGGAATAGGAGAGGAGATCGCCTCCGACCTTCCGGAAGCTGGTCTTGGCGCTCTTATCTTCCACCAAAGGATTGACAAGTCCCGTCGCGGGATCGGCAAATACGATCTCGTCGGCAAGCGCCTTGCGGTCGACGGCAAGGGAGAGAGCCTGTCTGACGTTCTTGTCGGAGAGAAGATCGCTCTTGCAGTTGAGCATGACGGACATGGTGGAAAGCGTGTCGGAAAGCGTACCCTTGGACCGGTACTCGGCGCGCGCGGAGACCGGGAGATTGCCGATATAGAGGATCTCCCCGTTGTTGAATTTCTCCAGCTCCGCCTGAAGATCGTCGTTCGTCATGTCTTTCCCGGCGGAGGTATCGCTCGTCTTGGCAAAGTGCATCACGATCTTATAGGGCTCGACGTTCTTGTTGAGCTCCTCGTCGGTGTTGCGGTAATAATAATTGTTGCGCTGCAGAGTCACGGTGTGCGCCTTGAAGTCCATCGCTTTGATGGAGAACGGACCGTTGACGGAAAGGGTGGAATAGCGGCTCGCCCAGGTATCGGGGTTACGGCTGATCACGTTTTCACGGAGAGGAGAAAGCTGGATGGAGGCGCAGGTCCGGAGAAAAGCCTCGACGTTGATCTCGTGGGGGAAGGTCACTTCCAGCGTATAGGTATCCACGGAGGCGATCCCGACCGCGTCGATCGAGCAGTTCCCTTCTTTTGCGTCCTTCGCGTTTTTGATGTCGTAAAGGAGAGACGCGGCGGGCGACGAGAAGTCGGAAGAGAGAAGGCGCTTCCAGGCATAGAGGAAATCATCCGCCGTCACGCTCGCAGCGTCGCTCCATTTGGTCTGTTTGAGATAAAGCGTGAGCTTGTACTCGCCGCGGATGATATCGCGGGAAATCTTATAATGGTCAAGGAGGGCGTAAACGAGCTTGCCGTTTGCGTCGATCCTGGTAAGCCCCTCATAAATCAAAGAAAGATACTGCGCCGTATTGTCGTCCGTCGACGCGAACGCAGGATCGAAGCAAAACGTCTCGGAAGCGACGTATGCGTCAAAGATCGCCCCGTCGCCCACCAGTTTCGCAGAGCAGGAAAAAAGAAGGGGGCAAAGGAGCAGCAGGCAGAGCAGGAGAGAAACCGTTCTCTTCATAACTTTATTATCCTCCGGGAGAATGTGATACGAGTAAAACCGCTTCAGAGCATAAAACAACACGGTACTTACATCTTTTGATATTATATCATTCCTCTTTTTAATTATCAATCATCTCTTTTCTTTTGGAATAAGTTTTGTTCGATTGCACAATATTAGAGTGGAGATTTTGAGCATTTTTACAGAGAAGGAGAAGACGATGTCAAACTTTCCGGACGCTTACACCGACCTTGCCTGCGAGAAACGGGGCGGGGTGCGGGAAGAGAGACGCATTGAGGAAACGAACGAGCACGGTTTCCGCGTCCTGACACAGCGCGCAAGGAGAAAAAAAGAAAACGGTCTCTCAGAGGACGATTGTTTCATCACGGTTTTTGCGGACGGAATGTGTTCGCTTCCGGAAGAGGGGCAAAACCGCCTGAGTTTTCTCCTCGCAAAGAAGATCCGCCTCCTCGGCGCTTCCGTCCTGAAACAGAAAACGCCGCCGAAGATCCTGGTCGCGGGGATCGGGAACGGGAGGATGACGGCGGACGCGATCGGCCCCGAAACGGCGGAAAAGATCACCGTGACCCGTCATCTCTCCTTCCTCGCCCCGGAATCCTTCCGGGAGATCGGTTCCCTGTCCGTCGCGGCGATCGCACCCGGCGTCGTGGGGCAAACCGGCATCGAGACGGCGGATCTGATCAAAGGCGCGGTCGAGGCCTGCTCCCCCGATCTGATCCTCGCCGTCGACGCTCTCGCCTCCCGCTCTGTCACACGCCTCTTTGCCGCCGTGCAGCTCACAAACAACGGCATCTCTCCGGGCTCCGGACTGAAAAACGACCGCTCTCCCCTGGACTTTGCGCGGTTCGGCGTTCCCGTCATCGGGATCGGCGTTCCCACCGTCACGTCCGCGCCGGCGCTGATTTTCGACTTTTTCTCCGCTGTCGGAGAGGAGATCGGCGCGGAGACCGAGGAAAAGATCCGAAAAAGAGGAGAACGGTATTTCGTCTCCCCGAAGGATGCGGATCAAATGCTGATCGCCGCCTCCTCTCTCCTTGCCCGAGCGGCCGACCTCGCCTTTTCCCTCGGGGAGACATAATCCTCTCCGTCGCTGAATACCCTGTAACAGGAGAAACGGAAAGAAGGTGAGAAAAACGGACATCCCTTTTGAAAAGCCGGACGTGTACCGTCTCGAGAGCGCAAAACCGCCGACGCAGGATCCGGGCCTCGTCCGCCTCAAAAGAACGCGCGGACTCCGCTCGTTCTTCTCGCTCCTCTCCGTTTGTTTTTTCATCCTATGCACGACCTTTTTCGTGCATACGGAGAACGCTCCTTCCCTTGCCGCTTTTTTCTCCGCCGTGACAGCCCGGTCGAAAGAGGTCTTTCTCCCGGAAAATGCGATCTCCTGGATGTTCGCGCCCGCAAAACCGCTGGAAACGGAAAAAGAAACAGAGGCCGTCGTCCAAACCGATCCCCCGGAGACCTCCGAAAGAGCGGAAAGCGGCCAAACGGAAGCGGACACGGTGCGGGAGACGAGCGTCGATCTCTTTGCGGGGCTCTATGACCGGGATATCTCGGAGCTGCCGGAAGGTCTCTTCCCTATCATTCCCTACGATCTTTCCAGTGAGCGGGACGGCGTCCTCTCCCTGTACAACGACACCGACCTCGCGATCCGAACCTCCGATTACGCCGTCCGGCCCGCCGCTCACGCAGGATTGGAGCGGGCGGCTGCCGCCGGAGAAGGAGACGCCCCCGTCGTCCTGATCGTACACACGCACGGAACGGAAGCGTACTCCGAGGAGGGCGCGCCCGGTTACTCCGAGACATACAACATCCCCCGCAGCGCGGATATCACAAAAAACGTTGTGGCGATCGGAGAAGTGATCGCAGAAAAGCTGCGCGCCGCCGGGATCCCCGTCCTGCACTCGACCGTCATGCACGACCGGGAGAGTTACATCGGCTCCTACGAGCGGTCCGCCGCGACGATCCGGGATCATCTCGCCGCCTACCCGTCCATCCGCTACGTTTTTGACGTGCACCGGGACTCGGTCCTCAAAGAGGACGGGACCAAGATCCGCCCCGTCACGGTGGCGCGGGGCCGGATCGCGGCGCAGGTCATGAGCGTATGCGGAACGAACGGCTACGGAGCCGATCATCCGGATTGGGAAAACAATTTTGAGTTCGCCGCCAAACTGCAAAAAAACCTCAACGACCATTACCTCGGACTGGCTCGGGCGATCTGCCTGCGGAAATCCTCCTACAACCAGGAGCTGGCTCCCTGCTCGATGCTCTTTGAGGTCGGATCGTGTGGGAACACGCTGGCGGAAGCCAAGGTTTCCGCCGCGATCCTCGGAGAGGAACTCGGCGCCATGATCCTTGAGGGATGGTAAAAAGAGGGACGCGCCCGATATCCGGGCGCGTCCCTCTGCCTATTCAGGCTTGCGCTTCGTTTTTCTTTTTTGCCCGGAGAAAGATCAAATGTTTGATCCAGCGTTTAAGGATCAGCGCGACGGGGACGGCGATCAGCGCGCCGATCACGCCGAAGAGCGTATACATCACGATGACCGAAACGAGAGAAAGCAGAACGGAAGAGCGGGCCTCCGGCTTGATGACGAGAGGCTGCAGGAGAAACCGGTCCGCAAGGAAGATCAGGAAAAAGAGCAGCGCACACCAGGTAGCCTTGGCGGGTGAGAAGATCAGACAAAGGAAAAAGCCGAAGGAGAAGGAGAGGATCGTGCCGACGGTGGGGACAAACGCGAGCGCTCCCATCACGATCGAGATCACCGAATAGAAGGGGATCTTCATCATCCAGAGGATAAAGAAGAAGACAAGTTCGAGCGCAACGGAACAAAGAAGCCGTCCCGTCAGATAGCCGCTGAAGATCGTGTGGACGACCCGGGTACGGCGCAGGATGCGCTCCGTCGTTTCCGGGGTGAAAAAGGCTGCCATGATCTTATCGCGGGCGCGGCGCAGATAGTCGAGAGAGGCGATGATATAGACGGAGATGATCAACCCCACGGCGATCGTCGTCGCTTCCGAAACAACGGTCTTGAGGGAGGCGAGCAAAACGGGGATCGCCGCTTGGACGCGGTCGAAGGAGACCTGGAGCGAATCGTTGACGTAAGTCATGATTTCGTCGTGCTGGGCGGCAAAAAGCTTGCTGCCGGCGATCGTCTTGTCGATCCACTCGGTCGCGGAGTTGAGGTAGGAAGGGATGATCGTCTGGATATCCGAAATGCTCTGAAAAAGCGGAACAAAAACGATCACGATCACCGCGGCGACAAGCACGAGAAGGATCAGATAGGCGCAAAAGATCGCCAGCGCTTTCGCCAGAACGGCGCGGCGTTTTTTGCTTTTTTCGCTCTGTCCGGGCTTTTCCTTTTCCAGAAAGCCGAAGACCTTTTCCCGGAACAGGTGAACGGTAGGATTGACGATCAGAACGACAACGACCGCGTAGATCAGCGGAGCGAGAACGGACAGGCATCCTCTCAAAAAACCCAGCACACCGGACAGATTGAGCCACAGCGAAATGAAGACGGAAATGATCAGAACGCAAACGATCGCATAGAAGGATATCTTGCCGGCTTTGCCGGAGAAAAAGTTCTTCATGGCGTTTCCTCGCTTTCCGCACCCGCGTCGGGCGGGCCCATCGGCGTCAGAGTGTCGGGATAGATCCTTTTTGCGATCAGACGCTTGTTGAGATCATTATGGATGATCTCACCGGCAACGGCGAAGATCGGCGCTCCGAGGAGCATCCCCCAGATCCCGAAGATGTTGCCCATCACGGTGATGGAGATCAGGATCCAGAAGGAGTTGAGACCCATGGAATCTCCCAGGATCTTCGGCCCGAGGATATTGCCGTCAAGCTGCTGGATCAAAAAGCCCAGGACAGCGAAAAGCAAAGCTTTGCCGGGCGAGGGGATGATCAGGATGAAAACGCCGAAAAGGATCCCGAAGAGCGGTCCGAAATACGGGATCATATTGGTGATCCCCATCACAAGCGCAATCAGAGGATAATAGGGGATCTTGAAGATTGCGAGGACGATAAAGGAGAGGATCCCGATGATCAGCGAGTCAAGCAGCTTGCCCGTGACAAAACCGCCGAAATACTTGTCGGTCAGTTTGGCAAAGCCGTAGAGACCGTTCAGAAGCTTTTGCGGGAGCAGGAGAGTCAGTACGCGTCTGATCGCTCCGGCAATCTGCCGGCGAAACACTGCAAAAAGGAAAGAAATCACACAGGCGAGCGTGGCGCGGAAAACGGCAACCGCGATCTTGCTTGCATATTCGACCGCGAGATTACCGACCTTGTCGAGGAACGCGAAGGAATCCCCGATGATCCCGGAGATCAGGTCGGAGAGGCTTGCCTTGTCAAAGAAAGCGGCGATCCGGTCAAACCCGGAGGGGAGACGGCCCGCGCTCTCCAATTCTTTGAGTTTGGCCTGCACGGCCTCGAGATAGACGCCTCCCTTTCCCGTAAGATCTTCATAGCTCGCTTTGATCTGCGGCACGAGAAGGATAATGAACAAAACGATAAAAGCGACCAGAAGGAGATACGCGGCGAGCGTCCCGAGCCAGACGGAGGGAGGGACCCCGCGCCGCTTGTCCG
>CACYYS010000035.1 GCA_902778725.1 uncultured Ruminococcus sp. | reverse complement strand
GTCTGAAACATGATCGTAGACTTTCCGACTCTGCGAGGACCTGATAAAACCGGAAACCGCCTGATCTCATTGAAAAACACATCGTGAACCTTCCGGTAAACGCTGCGTTTGAAAGCGGGAACAAGCTCCTTGTCGACCGCTCCGGTGGTCCACCATGTATTCTGAGAGCGAAGATTCTTCAGTATATCGGCATCATTAAAAACCGCCATTCTCAATCACCTCTTTCAAAAAGGATGGTATCACAAGCAATCCGTTTTGTCAATAGGAATGTTGATTGTAATCATCATTAATGCTAAAGGTTTGGCTGTTGCATTCCGCGTTGTTTGACATTTTTCGCTCATTTTTGTCAAAACTTGGAGCGCGCAGGTACAGATAACAGACTTGACCGAAACAGAAACTCACACATATATCTATGTCCGTTCGCATATTTCCCTGAGGGGCACAGAAATACCGCACAGTTGCAATAATCCTCCTCCTTGCTCTGCAACAGCAGCACAGGGAGGAGGATTGCCATATATTTTAACCGGCGACGGTCCAAACCGTCAGCCAAGTTTTGAGAGGCTCTTCAGTGTTAAATGCCCGCTGTAGTTGCATTTTATTCTGATAAGTTTTTTCAATTTTAGATAACTTGATCTGCTGGAGTTTTTAATGAATGAGATCTGACCGAAGATTCTCAGTAATTCGTCTTTGCTTTTTTCAGACTCACCGCTTGATTTCCACTTCCCGAAAGCCTTGCTGACGTCACGAATATATCTGTCGCTGACCGTGATTCGATTCTTTCCTTTGCTGGTTTTAACGATATTCAATCCCAAAACATGTATCGCGTCACCGGGACGAACAAGCTCTCTGAAATAAGTTTTCTTTTTATTGAGATCGAGACCGAGTTGATCCAAATCCTTTTCCAGTTTGTTTCTGAAAACGATAAGCGGCTTTTTTTCGTCGGGATCCTTAACAGACACAATGAAATCATCAGCATATCGCGTGTATTCTATCCCGCTGATCTTTTGGTATTTCCTGTCGAGACTTGTTAGAAAGAGATCGGAAAGGACAGGAGAACTTGTGAACCCCAGGGGGAGTTTGTCCTGATAAAAACAGGCTTTGGATACCGCAGCCAAAAGATCCGTTTTATCTTCAGGTATATTGAGCTGTTTCAGCCTTTCAAACATTCTGTCAAACGAGATAGAATCGAAGAAAGAATGAATGTCGGTTTTCAAGAAAACCGAGCCGCGTGAATGCCGTTCGATGCAGCCGAGGATATTCTCGCCTTTCCTGTAAGCAAATGAAGACTTGGCTTGCCTGTATTTGGTCTTCAGATACTCTGAAAAGTGATTGTGCAGCTGCCTCAACTTCCGCCCTTCATCCGTAGCTTGATATGTAACCAAATGTCTTAGTTTCCCGTTGATGGTGACATCAAAAAAACGCAGATATTTTTCCGGTTCTGCGCAATAATCTTCGGCTACTTTAACCAGATTTTTGCATTTTAACAGAAGATCGTCGGTCATTTCTGGTTCCTCAGCTTTTGGGCTGTCTTCTCTTCGGCAAGAAGGTATAAAAGGCTTTTTGCCCTGGTCATTGCCACATAAAGAAGTTGATACGTGTCAACTCGCCCTTCATTCGAAAGCTTGCCCAGGTCAATCACGATCACGACTGAACTCTCCAGTCCCTTGAAACTCTGGATAGTGCTGAAATAAACTGCTTTATCGCGGCACTTCTCATCGGTGGTTATCTGACAATCTGTCACTAAATGCGCCGCAGAGTTTTCAAATCTCACCGGAGACAGAATAACAATATCTGTCTTTGGGACTTTGTCTTTTTCCAATGTTTGCAAGATCTTTGTTATCTCATCTGCCTGATGTGCAGGTTTCCGATAAGATCTTATCTCGACTTCCGCTCCGGGCTCATCATAATACTTATGTTTTGTTTTTGTTCCGAATATTGAGTCGATTTTTTCTATTATCGCAACAGAGTTCCGACAATTATCCTTTAATGAACATTTTGTATAACTGGACGCGAAAGTATCAATCAGTTCCAATACATTCTCTCTCTCCGAGCCGCTTTGGAAGATCGTTTGTTTTTGGTCGGCAAAGAAGCACCATTTACCGTTTTTTAAACCGCCTTTGAGGATGGCGTCAAGTGTTTCCAGCCATATAGAATGCATAATGTCCTGCGCTTCATCGATTACAAGACAATCAAATTTATCATCTTCCCGTCCGGAAAACAAGTCGATGAACCTCAATGGAAGTTCTTCTTTATAGTATGCGTTCAAATCGATCTCATCAGATTCTTTGTCGAAACTGTATCGGGCACTGGAAACAAAAGAATCCATATACTCCGTGAAACTGTCGCACACAAGTTTGTCGCAAGCCGGAAGGTTTGCTTTCAAATACTCAGCTAATTTTTTGTTATAACAGAAGACTGCAACTTTATTGCCTTCTTCCGCTAGTTTTTTTGCGTAATTCAAAGCGATGATGGTTTTCCCGGTTCCGGCAGAACCTTTTACCAAGCAGCGGTCATTTTCGGATATCGTGTCAAAAACACTCATTTGGTTTTCTGTCAGTTCAACAAGCTGGTTTTCAACGTTTTTAATTTGGAATGATCGCGATACTGTTCCGTGAAAGTCTTGTCTGAACAGATTTACAATAGTTTTGCAGTTCGCAGGAGAGGGCGGAACCGTATTGAGGCCGCATTTCTCTTTCCAGTATTTAGCGAGACGAATCAGATACTTTTGAAAATCATTGGATGTAAGACAATCGTCACAGTCAGCTATCTGCTGATCTGCTATCTCTACGGAACTGAATCTTCCGTGCACAGAAACGTCTGGAAATACTATACCGAAACCAAAGATTGTTTTCCCCATCTCTAAGGCCGAGGTTTTTTTTCTGACATACTCCATTATTGAGAACATAGCGTTGTTTGCTTCGCTGATGGGATTTTTGATCGCATAAGTGGTTTCGAATTTGTCGGTTGAGAACCAGGTTCCCGCCTCCTCGCTGATCCTTCCGCCTTTGACTTCAAGAACTAGGATTGCGGAATTTGGAATCACAACAACAAAATCCGCCTCTCCCTGAGATTGACTGATGTGATTAGCAATCATCAAAGAATGGAGGATCGTCCAGTCTTCGCAACCATCCATTTTTTGCATAACGTTGAACAATTTGCGCTCTGCGCTGCTTTTGGTTTCTTCGCTGATATGCTCCGGAATCATTCGAGCCATAGTTTTTCTCCTACGGAAAAACAGATAAAAGAGGAGAGTTACTTTGGAACGTGTGAGGTCTAAGCCTGCGGATTAGACCTCACATGCACGCGCTTGCGGCATCTCCATCTTAGATGAAAACCTAACTCTCCTCTTACATTTTATACTATAACACTTGCATCAAAATTTGTCAAGGATTTTAATCCATATCCAACATCAATTGGACACTACAATCGTTTGTGTGAATGCACAAGAGAATGTGGTCCGACTTCATTCATTTTTCAAGGCCATAGCTATTTTATGACCTCCATAGTTATGAGGGTATTAATTAACAAATTTTTTAGCGCAAACCGGAACGAAAATCAACCTTTTAAGTTGTTAAGTTGATTTTCGGCATAAGGTAGCGTAGAGCGATTTACCTACACAATGAAAGGGGCTCAAAGCTGTTTGCGTTTCTCGTTGTTATACACAAACAACAAGTGCGGCAGATTTTTCTGCCGCACCTGTTCTTCTCCTCAATCACTTTTTGCTTATTTCAAACGGAGATTCGACGACACCTTTTCTCTGCAAAGGCGTAAACAAGAACGCCCCCTGCAAATAATCCGGAAGTCTTTTCGAGTCCGACTGCTGAATGTGGGTATAAATATCGGCAGTCACCTTTATATCCGCGTGACGGAGCCACATCTAAATATCTTTTAGATCCCAGCCCTTTTCGTAAAGAATGCTCGCGATGCTGTGCCTCAGGTCGTGAAAACATATGACCGGCGTGAAACCCTTCCGTTTCAGGACGCGCTGAAAGTTCTTGTAAAGGCAGTCCGGGCGGAACGGTCTCCCGTCTTCCCAGGGGATACATCAGCTCGTCGTTGATGACCGAACCGAGTAGTCTGTTTGCCAAACCCTTATTCAATATGGCGTGCGGTTTCCTGGGATTTTCCCTTGCCGGAAGTTTTACAGATTCAACCGAGTTGCCGATCACCAGTTCTTCTATTACCGCTCTTTTGAACGACTCGTTCAAAAAGTTTTTGATGGTCTTTATTGAGGAGATCGATAATCCTCCCTTGCCGCCAGCCCTCCAGTGCTTATACAGATAATCGTAAAAGTCGCGTATGTGCTTTGGCTTTACTTTGCTGAGCCTCAGTTCAATAGGAGTGAAAAAGGGCGGGTATCCTGCGGGCGCGCCCGCCTGATACTCACCCTTGTTTCCCGGATTCACCGTCGGGAGGATGGCTCACTTTGGTTATAACGAAACTTGTGGTTTTATTATAACCCGTCTCTCTCCGTTTGTCAAGAGAAAAATCCATCTTTTTCCGTCCCGGAACGCCGCCTTTCCTTCCGTTTTTCCCGTTTCAGAATCCTCTCTTCTTTTTTTATAAATTTTATAAAAACCCAAAATCATCCGCGCCTGCCGCAAAAAAGGAAAGAATTCTTTATAAAACGGTAGGAATGAACCGAATCAAAACTCACGGAGGGAATCTGCCCAACGCTTCCGCGCCGAGCCCCCAACTTCATCGCCCGCTGCAGCGTGCCGGAAAAACCGCGAAAACCATCCTCGCCCGTTTCAACGACGCCTTTGAAAAAATCAAAGCCGGGAGCCGGAGCGACTGAACGAAAGAGAGAAAAGAGCCGGAAGGCTCTTTTCCTCTTTCAAAAAACGGGAAACTCTCGTCCGCGAGAGGACGGTTTGGCATTTTTTGGCGGTTGTTTTATAAAAATTGCATTCGTTTGTACAGAAAAATGTTCTGATTTTTTGCCGCGATTGCAATAAATGGAAAAAGGTTGTATAATTTTGAGTACAATAAATCCTTTATGGAGGGAATTTATGAGCAAAAAAACAAACCGGCTCCTCGCCTTGCTCCTCTGCGCCGTGATGGTGTTCTCCGTGATCGCCCTCTCCGCATGCAGCAAGGACGAGCCCAAAGAGACGACCCCCGTCCCCGGCAGCAGCCAGGGCGACGAGACCCAGGCGCCCGATCCCAACGCGGATCCCTATCCGGATCAGGATTATGACGGCTACGGTTTCCTCGCTTATGAGGTTGCGTTCGATCTCACCACCTACATCAACAACTTTACCCCGAACGAAGACGCCGCGACCGTCATCGACCAGGCGATCTTCACCCGCAACGCCGAAGTGGAGAAGAAGCTGAACATCACGATCTCCTCCGAAGCGAAGAAGGCCTCCAGCACGACCGGCTCCGCCGAGGGCTACAGCTATCTGCTGCAGCTGAGACGCTCCGGCGACGCCGTGTACGACGTTGCCACCCTGCCCGCTTACGACGTGGCGAAGGTCGCGTACTCCGACGGTCTCTATGACATGAACCACGTCTCCACGCTCGACCTCGAGCGCTCCTGCTGGGATCAGCAGGCGGTGAAAGACCTTGAGATCAAGGGGATGCAGTTCTTCACCACCGGCGACTTCAACCTCGACTGCTTCAACGCCACCGTCGTCATCACCTTCAATAAGGAGCTTGCCAAGCAGTACAGCGTCAACGATCTCTACCAGCTCGTCGACGAGGGCAAGTGGACGATGGACAAGTGGATGGAATACACCGAGCTTGTCAGCGAGGACCTCGACGGCGACAGCTTCTACTCAAACAAGGACCTCTACGGCGCCCTGCTGTGGGATGACTCGATCTACGCCGCCGTGCACTCCGCGGGCGAGCATTGCGCGATCGTCAACGACGACGGCGACCTTGAGCTGACCCTCGGCACCGAGCGCGTCGTCTCCGTCTTCCAGGATTACGTCGACTTCTCGAAGAAGAACTGCGTGCTCCGGTGGCAGCAGGACTTCGACCTCACGACCAAAACCCGCAAGAACAACTCCGGCTCCACGAACGGAAGAGATATGTTCCTCAACAACCAGGGCCTGTTCCTGATCACCGCGATCTCCACCACGACCCGGTACTTCCGCGATATGGACACCGACTACGGCATCCTGCCGATGTTCAAGTATGACGACTCTCAGGATCGCTACTACAACAACGTCGCTCCCTACTCCTCCCGCTTCATGTGCCTGCCCTACAACCAGTTTGACGCAGAGCGCTGCGGCATCATCCTCCGCTCCATCGGCTACTCCTCCGAGAAGTACGTGGTCAACGCCTTCTACGAGAAGACCCTGGTCAGCGACACCGTCCGCGACGAAGAGAGCCTGCCGATGCTGCAGCTGATCCGTCAGACGAGAGTCTACGACCTCGGCTACTTCTATCAGCCCGCCAACATCAACAAAGAGCTGATCTACCTCTTCCGCGCCGAGAACTCCAACTGGATCTCCCGCTACAACGCGCTGGAGAAATCCGCGAAGACCATCCTCGGCCGCTTCAACGACGCCTTTACGAAACTGAAGGACGACGTCTGGAGCTGATCGGACCGATCACCGAAAAGAGCCGAAAGAAATTTCGGCTCTTTTCCCTTTCTTCACAGCGCGTTCATAATCCCGGTGTATACTCTCCCCAGAAAAAACAGGAGGACGCTTCCATGGAATGGAAAGAACTGTGGCGTATGATCTCGGAGGCGTGCGTCTCCCTTGCCGGAAAGCTGGCGCTCGCCCTCGCGGTGCTGCTGGTCGGCAGGCTGATCGTTTCCCTGATCAAAAAGCGCTTTTTGAACACGAAGAAAGCGGAAAAGCTCGATCCCACCTTCCGCTCCTATATGCGGACCGCCGCGCGGGTGACGGTAGAGGCGATCGTCATCGCGGCGATCGTCGGGATCCTCGGCGTCCCGATCGCCTCCATCATCGCGGTGATCTCCGCCGCAGGCGCTGCGATCGCCCTCGCGCTGCAGGGCTCGCTCTCCAATCTCGCCGGCGGGCTGATGCTGATCTTTTTCCGTCCCTTCCGCGTCGGCAACTATATCGAAGCCGACGGGCACCAGGGAACGGTGACGGAGATCGGGATCTTTTACACGACGCTGCGCACCTTTGACAACAAGCAGGTCTTCCTGCCCAACAGCAAGCTGATCAGCGCGTCGCTCGTCAACTATTCCGCCGAAAAAACGCGGCGGGTGGACGTCTCCTGCTCGGTCGCTTACGGCAGCGACGTGGAGACGGTGCAAAAGGCGATCCTCGATTACGCCGCCTCGCACCCCCTGATCCTGCAGACGCCGCCGCCCGCGGTACGGATGACCGAGATGGGCGAATCCTCGATCGACTTTACCGTCCGCGTCTGGGCGGAAACAAAAAACTACTGGGACGTGAAGTTCGACCTCACGGAAAACATCTACGCCCTCTTCCGGCGGGAGGGGATCGAGATCCCCTTCCCCCAGATGGACGTGCATATCAAACAGTAAAAAAGAAAGACGGAAAGCGGCGCTTTCCGTCTCTTTTTTTCAGCGGGCAAGCAGCACGGCAAGGCGGGAGAGGAAGGCGTCGACCTCCTCCTCCGTCGTCCCCCAGCCGGTGACGAGGCGGATCGGGATCCGCCCGTTTTCCTCCGGCGCCCATTCGTAAAAGAAGAACTCCTTTTCCAGCTCCCGCACGGCGGACGCGGGCAGGAGCGGGAACTGCTGATTGGTCGGAGAATCGGCGAAAAAGGGGACGCCGAGCGCCCCGAGCCCCTCCCGGAGCCGCTTTGCCATGGCGTTTGCGTGCGCGGCGGCGGAGAAATAGACGCTCTCCTCCCCGCCCTCAAAGAGCGCCTCGAACTGCACGCCGAGCAAACGTCCTTTCGCCAGCATCCCGCCCTGCCGCTTCATCATCCAGCGGAAGTGGTCGTCGAGCGCCGGCGAGAGGATGACGAGCGCCTCGCCGAAGAGGGCGCCGTTTTTCGTTCCGCCGATGTAAAACGCGTCGCACAGCTCTCCAAGATCGCGGAGAGTGAGATCGTTTTGCTCCGAGGTAAGCGCGGCGCCGAGGCGCGCGCCGTCGAGATAGAGAGAAAGACCGCGCCGGTCGCAGAGCGCGCGCAGGGCAGTCAGCTCCGCGCGGCTGTAGAGGGTGCCGGTCTCCGTCGGCTGAGAGACGTAGAGCATCCGCGGCAGGGGAGTGTGCTCGTCCTGAAACTCGGCGAGCGCCCGCTCGGCCGCGGCGGGGGTCAGCTTGCCGTCCTCCCCCTCCGCCGCCAGCACGCGGTGCCCGGTCGCCTCGATCGCGCCGGTCTCGTGGACGTAGATATGGCCGGTGCGGGCGGCGACGACCGACTCGTAGGGGCGGAGAGCCGCCGCGATCAGCGTGAGATTGGCGGAGGTGCCGCCGACCATAAAGTGAACGGCGCAGTCCTCCCGGCCGATCAGGCGGCGGATCATCCCGGCGGCGTTCCGGCAATGCGCGTCCTCCCCGTAGCCGTCGGTATGTTCAAAATTGGTGGCGGCGAGCGCCTCCAGCACCTTCGGGTGGGCGCCCTGGCTGTAATCCGAGCGGAAGCTGATCATCTTACTTTCCTTCTTTCGCTTTTCGGTATCCGGTGGAAAAGTCCACTTCGTTTTTCAGCGGCGCGCCGGTGAGGTACGCCTCCAGATTATCGTAAGCAAGCGCCACGATGTTCTCGTAGGTCTCCCGCAGGTGGAAAAAGCCGGAGACGTGCGGGGTGATCACGGCGGAGGGGATGCGCCAGAGGGGATGCTCCGGCGGCAGAGGCTCCGGTTCGGTAACGTCCAGCCCGCAGCCGGAGAGCTTGCCGGAGAGGAGAGCCGCGGCGAGCGCGTCCGAGTCGACGGCGGAGCCGCGCCCGACGTTGAGAAGGACGGCGCCGTCCTTCATCCTCCCGAGCATCGCGGCGTCGAACAGGCGGACGGTATCGGGCGTCTCCGGGAGGGAAAGCGCGACGATATCGAACGCGCCGATCTCCTCGCCGAGCCGCTCAAAGGGGATCATCCGCTCGATATAGGGCGGACGGTCGAGCGAGGTGCGGCGCACCCCCGAGACGCGCACGCCGAGGGCGTGCGCCCGGCGGGCGAAGGCGGAGCCGATGTCCCCGAGCCCGACGACAAGGCAGCTCGCCCCCTCGACCGAGCGGACGGGCCCCTCGTCCCGCCACAGTCCCTCCCGCTGGTTGTCGCGGTAGAGGGCGAGTTTTTTATAAAGCTCAAAGAGCATCCCGATCATATGCTCGGAGATCGCGTGACCGAAAGCGCCGGTGGAATTGGTGAGTCTGGCGCCGGCGGGGAGGACCCCCGGCGCGACGTAGGAGTTGCTCCCCGCCATCGAGAGATGGAGGTATTCCAGTTTTTTTGCTCCCCGGAGGGCGGGAAGCGGCGGCGTGCCGAGGATGACGGAAGCGTCCGCGTAGTCCTCCGGGCGGGCGGTATCGGGCGTGCGGAAGCGCACCGCGAGGGAGAAACGCGCGGAGAGCGCCTCGAAGCGCGCGCGCATCGGCTCCTCCGTCGGGATCAGGGAAAGGATCGTCTTTTGCATCGGGGACCTGCCTTTCGGGGTTTTTTCTTCGATTTTACCACGCCGGCGCGCGCTTGTCAATCACTTGACTTCCCGTCCGGAATATGTTACCATTTCCCCAAACGGGAAAGGAGGGAACCGCCGTGTATCTGCGCGCTTTGTCCTATCTGCCGGCGCACCGGCCGGAGCGGGTGATCGCCCGTCTCGGGCTCCCGCCGGGATACGCCGGGAGTACCCGGGCGCTCGGGCGGGAGATGCTGCGCGCCCTCTTTTTCCACGGAATCGGATGCGAGGAGTTCCTCCTCTTTGAGCTTGCCGGGAAAAGCGAGGAGGAGAAAGCCTCCTTCCTCGGCGAGTTCAACCGCGCGGGGATCTACCGGCTCGCAAACCGGCGGCGGGATCTCGCCCTCTTCCATGACAAATGGGCGGTCTACCGGCGTTTTTCCGACTTTTACGGACGGGAGGCGATCCTCCTCCGCGGCCGCTCCGATCTCCCCGCCTTCGCCGCCTTCCTCGCGCGGCACGGGCGGGCGTTTATCAAACCCGTGACCGGCTCCTGCGGACGGGGCGCTCTGCTCCTCTCCCGGGAGGAGGGAGACGCCGACGCGCTCTTTGCCCGGCTCCTCCCCTCCCTGCCGGCGATCTGCGAGGAGGTGATCTTACAGCACGGGGCGACCGCGCGCTTCAATCCCACCTCCCTCAACACCCTGCGCCTGCAGACGGTCTGCACGGCGGAGGGGGTGCGGGTCTTCTATCCCTTTTTGCGGATGGGACGGTACGGCCGCGTGACCGACAACGGCGCCGCCGGCGGCGTGATCGTCCCCGTGGACGCGGAAAGCGGCGCTCTCTCCGCGATCGGGCGGGACGAGGCGGGGCGATACTATTCCGAACATCCCGACAGCCGCGTCCCCTTTGCCGGCGCCGTCCTCCCCCGCTGGGAGGAGTGCCTGCGGCTGGGCGAGCGCCTCGCCCGCCGGATCCCGACGACCCGCTCGGTCGGCTGGGATCTCGCCCTCTCGGAGGAGGGGTGGGTGATGGTCGAAGCGAACGCCCGCGGACAGTTCATCGGCCAGCAGCTCTGCGACCGCAGGGGGAAACGCCGCGAGCTGCTCGCGCTGTGCGGAAAATCCCTTGCAACGAAGAAAGATCCGTGATACAATAAGAAAAAAGGAAAGGAGGAAGACCGATGCTGGAAAAAGAGCTGCGCGCGGAGCTGAAGACGGGCAAGCTGCGCCGCGCCTATCTGCTCTGCGGCGAGGAAGATTACCTCAAACGCAGCGCGCGGGCCGGGATCCGCGCCGCCGTGCTGACGGACGAGTCCTTCTCCTCCTTCAATCATACCGTCCTCTCCGCCGCGGATACGCCGCCGGAGGAGCTGGAGACGCCGCTCCAGGGCGTTCCCATGTTCTCGGAAAAGCTCCTTGTCGAATACCGGGACGTGGATATGTCCCTCTTCCGGGAGGGGAAGGCGGAGAAGCTCTCCGCCCTGCTCGCGCGGGACGAGCTGTTCGATACCTCCGTTCTCCTCCTCTACGCGGAGGCGGACGCGCTCGATCTCTCAAAGCGCGGAAGGTTAGAGGAAACGCTGCAGAAAAAATTCGGGGACCGGCTGACCGTCGTCCGCTGCGACCCGCCGGCGCCCGCGGAGCTGATCCGCTGGGTGATCCGCCATCTCGCCCACGGGGGCGTCTCCGCCTCCCCGGAGACGGCGCGCTCGCTCGTCGAGCGGAGCGGAAAAAGCATGGACGTCCTCGCGGGGGAGACAGACAAGCTCTGCTGCTACGTCCTCGCCGCCGGTCGGGAGGAGCTGACCGCCGCCGATCTCGACGCCGCCTCGCAAAAACCGCCGGAGGCGGAGGCGTTTGCGATGTCCAACGCCATCCTCTCCGGCAATACGGAGGAGGCGCTGACGGCGCTTTCTACCGCAAAATGGGAAAAGCAGAAGCCGACCGCCGTGCTGGCGGGGATCACCGGCTCCTTCTCCGATATGCTGACGGTCAAAACGCTCGCCGCCGACGGACGCTCGGAGAGCGAGATCGCCGCCCTCTCCGGGATCAAGCCCTACCGTGTCTCGCTCCTTTTGCGGGGCGCCGCGCGGGCGGACAGCGCCACGCTGGAGCGCTGCCTCGACCTCTGCATCGAGACGGACGGACGGCTGAAATCCGGCGCCTCCGGCTTTCTGCCGCTCGAGACGCTGCTCTGCCGCATCGCCGCCCTGCGGAGAGGGGAGCGGGTATGAAGGAAAAGCTGAAGCTCTCCCTCCCCGTGATCGTGGAGGGAAAATACGACAAGCTCCGCGTCGCCGCCGTCGCGGACGCCGATATTTTTACGACCGACGGCTTCGCCGTCTTCAACTCGAAGGAAAAACTCGCGCTCTTTTGCCGCCTCGCGGAGAAGAACGGGGTGATCCTGCTCACCGACAGCGACGGAGCGGGCAAGGTGATCCGCCGGTATCTCACCTCCGCGATCCCAAAGGAAAAGCTCTATCAGCTCCATATCCCGCGGGTGGAGGGCAAGGAAAAGCGCAAAAAAAAGCCCTCCGCCGAAGGGATCCTCGGCGTGGAGGGAACGGATACCGAAACGCTCGCCCGGCTGCTTTCTCCCTTTGCGGGCGGCTCCCGCCCGAGGCGCGCGGGGATCGAAAAGCGCGATCTGATGCTCCTCGGCTTCTCCGGCGGGCCGGAGAGCAAGCAAAAACGCGCCGCGCTCGCCCGCGCCTACGGGCTGCCGGAGGATATGACGGCGAACGCCCTGCTCGCCGCCCTTAACATCCTCACCGACCGGGAGAGTTTTCTCCAAACGGCTGAAACGATCTGAAAACGCGCAAAACCGAAAAACAAGGAGTTGTGTACCGAATGCGGTACGCTTTATATGCTAATATAAAGAAAAAAGAGGTGAGAAAAATGAAATTCAAAATCATCAAAAAGAAAAACTGTCTTCTTTTCAAACGTGACGGAAAACCGGTTTTTTCCGCCTACGCCGATGAAACGCTACAATTTGACAAGCATACCACGGCGGTTCCGACAGGCGCGTACGAAAACAACGGGAAAATCAAAGCCGTCCTGCTGCACGACGGGATCAAAACGGTGGGTGCAAACGCATTCCGTAACTGTGCGAACCTCAACTTTATCGTGTTGGGAAAAGGACTTGAAACGATAGAAAATGGCGCCTTTACGGATTTGAACTCGCTTTCCCTCGTCCTGTATAACGGCACCTCGGAGGAATTTGAAAAGGTCGCCCGCGGGGAACCGTTTGAAAAGCTGGGTAAAATCCTCTGTACCGACGACGTCTACTATACGGCAAATGGCCTTCTACCTTTATTTGCCGATATTGAAGATAGGGAAACGCCTCCCGATGAAGAGTTTTTTTCCACCGGCACTTTCTCGTTTTCGGACGGATCCGTCGATGTTCATCAACGATTTCATTCTCCGAAGATCAATTGCTCCAAACCTTCCCGGAAAGAAAAGAAAAGTTTTCCCGAAGCCGGAGAAACAATAGACGGATATGTTTCAAACAAAAGTCTCATCTGCACGATCCATATCAAAAGCAGTTTGAACACCGAGAACAATATCCGCAGCTTAAAACAGTTTTTCTTTTTGAAGGATCCCCGGCTGACGGTAACCGTCGAAACTCTCCCGGACACCTGGAAATAGGATCCGTCGCTCTTGCCGCGTAAGAAAGCAAAATAATAGGCGCGCCGCTGCCCTCCCGGCAGCGGCGCGCCTCTTTTCTTTTTATCCGAGAACGACCTTGAACCAGGTGGAAACGTCGCCGATCGAAAAGCCGTCCGGGACGTCGCGGGTCGCTTTTTCCCCGTCGCGGTTGTCCATAATGATCCCGACGGAGAGGTCCTCCCCGAGCCCGGGCAGGAGATCGAGCGGGATCTTCAGCTCCGCGAGATAGCCGGCCCCGTCGTCCGCCTCTCCCGCGGGGGATCGGACAAAGGAGCCGAAAAGGATCCGGTCGGGATCGACCTGCGTCGTCCCGTTTCCCTCCCGACTGACCGCGGAAACGATCCCGTCGGCGCCGAAGCGGAGCAGGAGGTAGGAATCCTTGTCCGCTTTGGGGGAGAGGTAGAGCGCCGTGACGTCCTCCTCCGAGGGGAAGCGATCGAGCCGCTCGCAGAGGACGGAGAGATAGCCGTCCTCGTGCCCGAAACGCAGCGACTCCTGCGCCTGGGAGGCGGAGCCGACGAAGAGCGCCTCGTCGTGCCCCTCCCACTCGGTGTTGTCCCCGTCCGCCGTTACCGAGAAGCGGTCGGCGGTGACGCGGTGATCAAGGCGGAGGGTGCCGAACACAAGCTTTGTCGTGTCAAAATCCTCTTTGGTATAGGTCTGGTTGACGGTGAGGACGGCGTGAGAGGAGAGGACCTCCATCGCCGACCAGCGGTTGGAGGAGAGCATCGAATAGGGGAAGATCTCGGGACCGAGAGATTTGCCGTTTTCGTCCCCCATCCGGAAGGCGAGCTTTTCACTGCGGCCGTAAACGAGCAGCGTCTCCCCGGACTCGAGCTGGCGGAGATAGGGACCGATCCCGGCGGTGAAGCGGTCGATCTTATCAGCGGGGCCTTCTTCTTCAAACTCTTTGAGGCTTTTCGCCCAGTTATCAGGCGAATACGCCATCGTCAGCACGCACTTCCCCGTCCGGTCGAGCCGGACCTCCATCGCCATCGCGATCCCGCCGTTATGCAGCTCCACGGCGGAGGGCATCTGCTCGGAAAAGAGCTGGACACCGCCGACGTTCTCGGTCTTCGACTGGGAGACGATCTGCGCGGAGTAGGGCCGCGCCAGGCTGCCGTTCCAGGTCTCGCCGTTATCAAAAGAGCGGAGCATCGCCACGCCGGTCGAGGAGAGGACGCCCTCCGGCGTCTCCCGCCCGTAGGTGTTGGTGAAGTAGAGCTGGACCTCGCCGGAGGAAAGCTGCAGGAGATACGGCTCCCAGTTGCAGCCGACAAAAACGCGGCGCGAGGGGGTCCAGGTCTCCCCGCTGTCGTGCGAGACGCGCAGCACGAGCCCCGCGGTCTGCGGGTGGCGCAGATAGTCCTTCGGGGTGCGGAAGGAGGCGACGGCGAGCAGATCGCCGTTTGACAGGACCAGCGCGTCGCAGGTGGCGTAGGCGGTATCGTTTGTCGAGCGGAAAAAGAGCTTCGGCTCCCGGAAGGTCCTGCCGTCCTCCGAGAGGGCGTAATAGATATCCGGGCCCGCCCGTCCGTTCTGGAAAAAGAGGATATACTTGCCGTTCGGGAGGAGCTTGAGACGGGGATAGTAGAGGGAACGGATCCCGCCGAGGTCCGCCGCCTCCAGCTCAAAATACGCGCGCCAGTCCGCCTCCATCGTGGCAAAGGAAGTCTCGCCCGCGTGGGAATCCCGCGCGCTTTTTGTATTCAGCTCGGAGATCGAATGGATGCGCACCTCCCGCGGGGCGGGCGGCTCGGTGGCGGGCGGCTCCGTCCCCGGCGCGGGAGAGGGCCCGGCGCACGCTCCGAGGAGAGCGGAAAGAAGGAAAAGCAGGGGGAGAAAATGCGTTTTTTTCACTGTGTCATCCTCCGAAAACTCATCAGCCCAGAAGGACGTGGAACCAGGTGGAGGGATCGCTGAGCGAGAGACCGTCCGGCAGGTCGCGCACCGAACGCCCGTTCTCGCGCGCGTCCATCAGAAAGCCGACGCGGCACGCCCCGTCAAGCCCGGGGAGATAGTCGAGCGGGATCTTCAGCTCCGCGAGATACCCGGCGTCCGGATCCTCCTCCCGCTCCGGCGGCCGGGAAAAGGAACCGAAGAGGACGCCGGCGGGATCGAGGGTCTTTGTCTCCTTGCCGTCCTTCCAGACGGCGGACTGCACGCCGCCCTCGCCGAAGCGGAGGATCAGAAAGCGGTCGTCCGCCTCCGTCGGGGCGAGATAGAGCGTCGTGGTATCCTCCTCGGAGGGCGTCCAGTCGAGCCGCTCGCAGAGGACGGAAAAATACCCTTCCTCGTGCGAAAAGCGCAGCGACTCCTGCGCCTGGGAGACGGAGCCGACGAAGAGCGCCTCGTCGTGCCCCTCCCACTCGGCGTTGTCCCCGTCCGCCGTCACAGAGAAGCGGTCGGCGGTGACGCGGTGGTCAAGGTAGAGCGTGCCGAAGATCAGGGGGTTCGGGTCCTTTTCGTTATCGGTGCGCACGTCGTTCGCCGTGCGGACGGCGTGGGAGGAGACGATCTCCAGATCCGCCCAGTGGTTGGTCGCCTTGCCGGAGGCGAAGGGGACGATCTCCCCGCGGAAGTTCCCGGCGTTTTCGTCTCCGACGCGGCCGGTCAGTTTGTTTTTGCGGTTGTAAACGAGCAGCGTCTCCCCCGACTCGAACTGCCGCAGATACGGCCCCGCCCCGATGGTGAAACGGTCGAGCTTGGTCTCCGGCCCCTCGTCCTCAAAGACGGTCAGAGCCTTTGCCCAGTTGTCGTCGGAATAGGAAACGGAAATGCGGAAATTGTGCTTGCGGTCAAGGCGGACCTCGAGCGCGAGGGCGAGCTTGCCGTTATGCAGCTCGACGGGGACGGGCATCTGCTCGGAGAACATCTGCACGCCGCCGACGTTCTCGGTCTTCGACTGCGAGACGATCTGCCCCGAATAGGTCCGCGCCAGACTGCCGTTCCAGGTCTCGCCGTTATCGAAAGAGCGGAGGATCGCCGTCCCGGTGGAGGAAAGCGTCCCCTCGGAGGTCTTGCGCCCGTAGGTGTTGGTGAAGTACACCTGCACCTCGCCCGACTCCAGCTGGCAGAGCCCCGGCTCCCAGTTGCAGCCGACGAAGATCCGACGCGCGGGGGTGAAGGTCTCGCCGTTGTCGTGCGAGATGCGGCAGAGGAGGCCGCAGGTAGACGGATGGTTGAGATAGTCGCTGCGGTTGCGGAAGGAGGTAACGGTCAAAAGGTCTCCGTTTGCGAGGACCAGCGCTTCACAGGTAGCGTAATGGGTATCGACGCTCGCTTTGAAAAAGGACTTTGCCTCCCCGAAATGAACGCCGTCGTCCGAGAGGGCGTAATAGATGTTCGGCCCGACCACGCCGTCCTGGAAAAAGAGGATATACTTCCCGTTCGGCAGGAGCTTCAGGCGCGGGTAAAAGAGCGTCCCGAGCCCGAAATCGGAGGGCTTGATCTCAAAATACGCGCGAAAATCCGACTCCACCGTGGCAAAAGAGGTCTCGCCGGCGTGGGAATCGCGCTCGCTCTTTGCGTTCAGCTCGGAGATCGAGTGGATGCGCACCTCCCGCGGGGCGGGCGCCACGGTCTCCGCGGGGACGGTCCCGGGCGCGCCGGTCTCCGCCGGCGGCGCGGCCGTCTCACAGGAGCAGAAGATCATAAGGGGGAGCAGCAGCGCGGACAAAAAAGAAAAATAACGTCGTTTCATCCTATCCTCCAACGGCTCCGGGAACGGCCGGAGCGGATCCGATTTTGAAGAATTTATGCTCTTTGTCTTTACAATACCATATTTTTATCGTATAATGCAAGAGTGAAAGAGAGAAAAACCGGACAATTCTTGCTGTTTTTTCACGCCGGCAATGCCGGCGGAAGTCAGAACGGAAGTTTTTCTTGCCGGAGGGATCATGAAAGAACGCGAGAGCATCTACGAAACGAAGTGGAATAAGGTCTGCGTATGGGAGCGGGAGGATATCGACTTCCCCCCTCACCTGCACGCCTACGCCGAGCTGATCGTCCTCCGGGAGGGCTCCTGTGTGGCGACGGTCGATCTCGTCGACTACCCCCTCGCCGCCGGAGACGCGCTGATCGTCTTCCCCAACCGGATCCACTCCTACCGCACCCCGCCGGGGATCCGCGAAAAGAACTATACGCTGATCCTCCCGCTCTCCTTCTTCCCTCCCTATCAGGAACGATTCGCCTCCTCCCTGCCCTCCTCTCCGCTCGTGCGCGGCTTTTACCGCGAGCCGGAGGTCGCCGAACTCCTTGACGCCGCCTTTTCCTGCAACCGGGGAGAGGGGCCGTTTGACCGCGCGGTCGCGGTGGGATACCTGACCGTCCTGCTCGGCCGTCTGCTCGGAAAACTCGATCTGCAGCCGGTGGAAGCGGAGCGCTCGGCCGAGGGGAGGATCGCCGCCTATCTCTGCGAGCACTTCCGGGAGCCGCTCTCCCTCGCCGTGCTGGAAAAAGATCTGTGGCTCTCCCGCTTCCGCCTTTCCCATCTTTTTTCCGCCCGGTTCGGAATGTCCTTCCCCGCTTTTCTGCGCGCGCTGCGCGTGCAGGAAGCGGAGCGCCTCCTCTCCGAGGGCGCAAACGTGACCGAGGCGGCGTTCTCCGCCGGGTTCGGCTCTCTCCGGTCCTTTGACCGCGCCTTCTTTGAGCAAAAGCGCGTCACCCCGAGCGCCTATCTCCGCGCGCTCCGGGAGGAACGGGAGCGCTGACGGCGCTCCCTTCCCCGCGTCCCGCCCGGCCGGCGGGTTTTTTTCTTTCTTTTTTCATTTTTCTCTTGACTTTAGCGTGATAAAGTGATAATGTATTAGAGAAGTGAATTTTCGGGAGGACGATATGCACCATTTTCAGTCAGAGGCGGTGGACCGGCTGTTCGACGCCGTCCTCTCCCTCAAAGATCGCGAAGAGTGCTATAACTTTTTCGAGGACGTCTGCACCATCAAAGAGGTACAGGATATGTCGCAGCGGCTGGAGGCCGCCTGCCTGCTCGCGCGGGGGGAGAGCTATCAGCGCATCTCGGAGGAGACGGGCGTGAGCGCCGCGACGATCAGCCGGGTGAGCCGCTGTCTCAACTACGGCAGCGGCGGTTACCGCACCGTGATCGGCCGCCTGCAGAAAAACGGAAAGGGGGACGGAAAAGATGGAAAATAAGTTTGCCGCGGCAGATCCGCAGGAGCGCGTCGCCCTCGCGCTGCGGGAGTTGTACGCCGGCTACGGATACCGGCCCTACCGGATGAGCAAATTTGAGGAATACGACCTTTACAGCCGGCACAAGGACTTCCTCGTCTCCGACGGGGTGATCACCTTTACCGATACCAACGGGAAGCTGATGGCGCTCAAGCCGGACGTGACCCTCTCGATCATCAAAAACAGCGCCGACCGTCCCGACCTGACCGAAAAGCTCTATTACAGCGAGAACGTCTACCGCGTCTCAAAGCGGGCGGGGACCTTCCGCGAGATCCCGCAGACGGGGCTGGAGTGCTTCGGCGACGTGGACGGGTACGCCGTCGGCGAGGTGCTGCTGCTTGCGGCAAAGAGCCTTGCCGCCGTGGGAGGGGCGTTCGTTCTGGACGTTTCCCACCTCGGGCTTCTCTGCTCGCAGATCGACCGGCTGACCGACAAGGAAACGGTACGGGAGGAGCTTTTGCGCTGCGCGGGGGAAAAGAACGTCCACGGCGTCTCCGCTGTCTGTGCGCGGGAGGGGCTCTCCCCGGAGAAAAGCGCACCCCTGTGCGAGCTGCTCGCCCTCTCCGGTCCGCCCTCCGACGTTCTGCCCGCTCTTTCCGCCCTCGCAAAGCGGACGGGGACGGAGGCCGAGGCGGCGGAGCTCCGGGCGGCGCTCGCCGCCTTTGCGGAGAGCGGATTTGAAAAAAACGTGCGGGTCGACTTCTCCGTCGTGAGCGACCGCGCCTACTATAACGGGATCGTCTTCAAGGGCTTTGTCGAGGGGATCCCGGAGTGCGTGCTCTCCGGCGGGCAGTACGACAATCTGATGCGCCGGATGGGGAGACGCTCCCGGGCGATCGGGTTTGCCGTTTACCCGGAGCCGCTCGGCAGGATCGGCGAGAGCCGCTGCGCCGACGCGGACGTGATGCTGATCTATGAAAAGGGCAGCGACCCCGCCGCTCTGCGCCGCGCAGCCGAAAAACTGATCGGGCGCGGGGAGAGCGTGCTCGTCTGCCCGAAGGAAAACCCGAAGATCCGCTGCAGAAAAAAGGCGGTCTTCCGGGACGGGGAGGTGATCTTTCTTGGCGAGGATGCTTAACGTCGCCCTGCCGAAGGGGCGGCTCGGAGAGACGGTATACGGACTCTTTGAAGCGGCGGGCTTCCCCTGCCCCGCGGTGATGGAGCCCGGCCGGAAGCTGATCTTTGAAAACGCGGAGGCGGGCGTGCGCTACTTCTGGGTCAAGCCCTCCGACGTGGCGATCTACGTGGAGCGGGGCGCCGCCGACATCGGCGTGGCGGGCAAAGACATCCTCCTCGAGTACGAGCCGGACGTCTACGAGCTCGCCGACCTCGGCGTCGGCGTCTGCCGGATGGCGGTCGCCGCCAAACGGGATTTTTACGACGATACCCGCCGCGCCCTGCGCGTGGCGACAAAGTTCCCGCATATCGCGAGCCGCCACTACGCCGCGAGGGGACGGGACATCGACGTGATCCGCCTCGGCGGCTCGATCGAGCTCGCGCCGATCCTCGGGCTTTCCGACGTGATCGTGGACATCGTGGAGACGGGCAAGACCCTGAAGGAAAACGACCTTGCGGTGATCGAGGAGATCGCGCCGGTCAGCGCCCGGCTGATCGCAAACAAATCCGGCTTCAAATTCAAAACAGCGGAGATCGAGCGCATCGCCCGGCAGCTCCGCAAAAAGGAAACGATATGATCAGAATACTCCGATACGGCGAGGTGCCGGCAAACGAGATCTTCTCCCGCGCCACCCCCGCCGTCAACGTGGAAGAGACCGTCGCGGCGATCCTCGCGGCGGTACGCGAGCGGGGGGACGAGGCGCTCCGCTTTTACACCGAAAAATTCGACCGGGCGCATCTTGACTCCTTCGCAGTCTCGCCCGAGGAGATCGCGGAGGCGCTCCGGGAGACGGATCCGGCGTTCCTTCGCGTTCTGCGGCGCGCCGCCGAAAACATCCGCCGCTTCCATGAAAAGCAGGTGCGTCCCGGCTTTATCCAGAACGAGGGGGGCGTCGTCACGGGGCAAAAGGTGATCCCGCTCGACCGGGCGGGACTCTACGTGCCCGGCGGGACCGCCGCCTACCCCTCCACCGTGCTGATGGACGCGATCCCCGCGAAGATCGCGGGCTGCCGCGAGGTGGTGATGGTGACGCCCCCTTCCCCGGACGGGAAGGTGAATCCCGCGATCCTCGCCGCCGCCTCCGTCGCGGGGGTGGACCGGATCTTCAAGATCGGGGGGGCGCAGGCGATCGCCGCGCTCGCCTACGGGACGGAGAGCGTGCCGAAGGTGGACAA
>CACYYS010000034.1 GCA_902778725.1 uncultured Ruminococcus sp. | reverse complement strand
TCGAAACGGTCCCCCGGACCGTTTCAGCGAACGGCCGGCTGCAAACCGTCCCCCGGACGCTTTGCTTCTCGCCGGCTTCAAGTCTTGTCACTCTCCGAAAAAAGAAATATCCTCGGGCTCCCGAGGAACCCGAGGATATTTGGTCTGAGTGACAAGACTTGAACTTGCGGCCTCTACCACCCCAAGGTAGCGCGCTACCAACTGCGCCACACCCAGACGCACATTCTGCGATCCCCGCGATCGCGCCGCAGGACCGGCGTTTTGCCGCGGAGGATCCGTTTTTGCGCATTTGGTATTATAGCACGCTTCCCCTTCTCTGTCAAGAGAAAAAACCTCTTTTCCCAAAAACTTTTATTTTTGAAAAAAAGATGCGGGATGTACGTTCGTTACGAATTTTCCGTATTACGATAAGAGCGAAAGCAAAGCGGGGAAGGGAGCAAAACGCTCCGGCGCCCACTTTTCCCGTTGCCCCGGCGGGAAAAACGCCTTGCCCGAAGAAGATAAAACATCAGGACTGAAACAAGGAGAAAACATGGACATCAGAAACGGATACTATGATTACGGCGAACTCTATGATTGTGAGGACCGGCCGCTCTCCCGCGAGGAGCTGCTCCCCTATCTTGACCGGCTGACCGATATGGCGACGGAAAAGGAGGAGGAGATCCGCGGCCTTTCCGCCGAGGTGGAGCAGATCTTCTCGGAGCTGGAGAGCATCCGCGAGGAGGTCGAGGGCCTCCGGACCTATCTGTGAGGCGCGGTATGACGGAAGTAAGGATGACCCGTTCCGCTCTGGAGGAATACCGTTCCCTGATCCGCGAAGCGCGCGCGGAGGACATCCGCCTGCGGCACCTGGCGAGTGAAGCGGAGCGGTTCCGGGAGGCGGAGACGCGCCGGGAGGCGGAGGAATACCGCCGGGAGATCGAGAAAAACCTCGTGCGCTGCACGCTGATCTGCGGCGCGGTGCAGAAGTTCATCAACGGGATCGAGAACAGCCGTCTCCGCCGCATCTTCACGATGTATTACATCTACGGCTGGAGCTGGCAGAAGATCGCCTTTGAGATCGGCTCGCACTGTGAGGGAACGCCCCGCAACCTGCACAGGCGCTTCCTTGAGAGGACCTTCCCCGAGGAAATGTAAGATATGACGCGGCAGTCCCCGGACGGGGGCTGCCGCGCTTTTTGCGACAAAAATTTCACAAGTTCCGAAAAAGGTCTTTACAAGTTTTGGGAAATGTAGTAAAATATATCAAGTTATATCAACATAGTGAGGTAGCAGCATGAGCCTTCCGAAAAATGAAAAGACTGACTATTTTTTCAAAGCGATCCTGTCTTTGCGGGACACCGAGGAGTGCTACCGGTTTTTTGAGGACGTATGCACTCCGGACGAGGTGAAGGAGCTTGCCCGCCGGATGCAGACCGCGAAGATGCTTTATCACAATCACGTTTACTCCGCCGTCGCGGAAGAGACAGGACTCTCCGTTGCGACGATCAGCCGCGTGAGCCGTTGTCTCAAATACGGCAGCGGCGGCTATTATACCGTTCTGGAGCGACTGGAAAAAAAGAAATGAAACGCACGATCTACGATATCCTCGCGCGCCGCTACGACGAGCTCGGGGGCGCCGTCGACTACGACGCCCTCGCCGCGTATCTGGAGGAGGGCTGCCGCCGCTTCGGCCATCCGGCCGCAAGCGTGCTCGATCTCTGCTGCGGCACCGGCTCCCTCTCTCTCCGGCTTGCCGAGCGGGGCCTCGACGTGACGGCGCTGGACCTCTCGGCTGAGATGCTCTCGGTCGCGCGGGAGCGGGCGGAGAGATCCCCCTTTGCGGACCGGATCCTCTTCCTGTGCCAGGATATGCGCTCCTTTGAACTTTACGGGACGGTCGACGCCGTCGTCAGCACGCTCGACTCTCTCAACCACCTCGCCTCCCCCGCGGAGCTTGCCCGCGTCTTCTCCCTTGTCCGCAACTATCTGGAATACGGCGGGATCTTCTGCTTCGATCTCAACACCCGCTATAAATACGAGACGCTCTACGGGCAGAACGACTATATCCTCGAGGGGGAGGGCGTGTTCTGCGGCTGGCGGAATTTTTATGATCCGAAGAGCGGCAGGGCGGAGTTCTTCCTTTCCGTTTTCAGCGAGCGGGAGGACGGCGCCTACACGCGCGAGGACGCGGTCCAGCGCGAGCGGTGTTTTTCCGACCGGACGGTAAAGAGGGCTCTCGCCGCCGCCGGACTGGAGTTTTGCGGCGTCTTCGACGCCTATACCTTCGACCCGCCCGCGCCGGAGAGCGAGCGCGTCTGCTATTTTGCAAGGAGACCCGGAAACGACTGATATGAAAGAATCCAGGATCACCCGTATGATCACGCGGGACGGCAGCGCCCGCATCCATGTGATCGAGTCCACCGCTATCGTCGCCCGGGCGATGGAGATCCATCATACCGCGCCCGCCTCCTCCGCCGCCCTCGGGCGGCTGCTGACCGCCGTCTCGATGATCGGCTCGATGCTCGGGGAGAAGACGGACGCCCTGACCGTTTCCCTCGCCGGGGACGGCCCGGCGGGCAAGCTGATCGCCTGCTCCGACTGGATGGGCAACGTCCGCGGATATATCGAAAACCCGGAGGCGGATCCTCCCCTCAAGGCAAACGGAAAGCTCGACGTCGGCGCCGCGGTCGGCCGCGGCACGATGCGCGTCCTCCGCGATTGCGGCGGCAAGGAGCCGGAGATCGGCTCGGTCGAGCTGGTGTCCGGGGAGATAGCGGAGGATTTTGCCGCCTACTTCGCACAGAGCGAGCAGGTCCCCACCCTCTGCGCGCTCGGCGTCCTGATCGGCAGGGACCGCTCCTGCGTCGCCGCCGGCGGCGTTTTGGTGCAGCTCCTTCCCTTTGCCGACGAGGCCGTCGTCGCCCGTCTGGAGAAGAACGCGGAAAACCTGCGGGATCTCTCCCGGGTGATCGCCGCCTGTCCGGAGGGGGAGGACCCCAATCTCCGGATCGCCGCGCTCGCGCTGGAGGGAGTGGAGTACGATCTCTTTGACGAGATCCCCGTCTCCTACCGGTGCGACTGCTCCCGCGAGCGCACCGCCCGCGCCGTGCGCAGCCTCGGCTACGCGGAGGCCGCTTCCGTCCTCGCGGAGGAGGAGGCGGCGGGCAGACCCGCCCGGATCGAGGTCGGCTGCCGCTTCTGCGGGAAAAAATATCATTTCACAAAACAGGACATTGACAAAATGTTCGGAAAGAAGAAGGATTGAATTCTATGCTCTCACTCAACAGATCAAACGCCTTTGAGGCGTCGAAGGGACCGGTCGTGGTCGTCGTGATGGACGGCGTCGGCATCGGGACCCACAACCCCGGCAACGCGGTCGAGCGCGCGAATACCCCGACCCTCGACCGTCTCTCCGCGACCTGCCCCTGCCTGAAGCTGAAGGCGCACGGCACGGCGGTCGGCCTCCCCTCCGACGAGGATATGGGCAACTCCGAGGTCGGTCACAACGCCCTCGGCGCCGGGCAGGTCTTCGCGCAGGGAGCCAAGCTCGTCTCCCAGTCGATCGAAAGCGGCAAGATGTTCGAGGGGCAGGCGTGGAAGGAGGAGATCGCCGCGGGAAAGAGCGGCACGCTCCATTTTATCGGTCTTTTCTCGGACGGGAACGTCCATTCCCATATCGACCATCTCAAGGCGATGGTCCTCCGGGCAAAGGAGGAGGGCGTTTCCCGCGTCCGCTTCCACATCCTGCTCGACGGACGGGACGTCGGCGAGACCTCCGCGCTGGACTATATCCTCCCCTTTGAGGAGTTCCTCGGCGGGCTCCGCTCCGCGGACTTCGACGCGAAGATCGCGTCCGGCGGCGGCAGGATGCAGATCACGATGGACCGCTACGAGGCGGACTGGAGCATGGTCGAGCGCGGCTGGCGCACGCACGTGCTCGGAGAGGGGAGGACCTTCTCTTCCGCCGCGGAGGCGGTCGCGACCTACCGCCGGGAGACCGGCGCGATCGATCAGGATCTCCCCGCCTTCGTCATCGCGGAGAACGGGCGCCCCGTCGGTACGATCGAGGACGGGGACGGCGTCATCTTCTACAACTTCCGCGGCGACCGGGCGCTCGAGATCTCCCGCGCCTTCGAGGGGGACGGGAGCTTTGACAAGTTCGACCGTGTCCGCGTCCCGAAGGTCACCTACGCCGGGATGCTCCAGTACGACGGGGATCTGAAGATCCCGCACCGCTACCTCGTCTCTCCCCCGGAGATCACCCATACGATGGGCGAATACCTCGCCGGCAGCGGCGTTCCGGTCCTCGCGATCTCCGAGACGCAGAAGTACGGCCACGTCACCTACTTCTGGAACGGGAACCGCAGCGGCAAGTTCTCCGAGGAGCTGGAGACCTACGTTGAGATCCCGAGCGACGTCGTTCCCTTTGAGCAGCGTCCGTGGATGAAATGCGCGGAGATCACCGACAAGCTGATCGAGTGCCTTGAGTCCGGCAAATACCGCTTCCTGCGCGTCAACTACCCCAACGGCGATATGGTCGGGCATACCGGGAACATCGACGCGACCGAGATCGCCATCGAGGCGCTGGATCTCCAGCTCGCGCGTCTGCTCGCCGTTATCGACCGGCTCGGCGGCACCGCGATCATCACGGCGGATCACGGCAACTCGGACGAGATGTACGAGCTCGACAAAAAGACCGGCGAGCCGAAAAAGAACAAGGACGGCTCCTATAAGGCGAAGACGAGCCACACCCTCAACCGCGTCCCCTGCTGGATCTACGACCGCAGCGGCAGGACCGACTATGTGATGAACGAGGACGACGGCAGCTACGGTCTCTCCGCCGTGGCGGGCGCGGTGGTCAACCTCCTCGGCTACGACAAACCGGAGATGTGGGACAGAGGATTGATCCGTTCCGTCCGGTAAGTTTGTGCAAAACTGCCGAAAAATCTTTGCTTTGCGCTTCAAAATCGAGCTGAATCTTGGTAAAAATGGCTGAAATACGGCGGCAAACGTTGACTTTGCCGCCGTATTATATTATAATATATTGAAATCTTTTTGGAACGGCCCGTCCCTGCGGGTCCCGGCGTTTTATGAAATTGTGTGATCGGAACAAGTTCATATCCCTGATCCTGACCGTTGCCGCTGTTTTTGCGTCATCGGTTTTTCCTGTTACCGCCGCTGATCTCCAGCTCCGGGAATCAGGCGAGATCGTGGAGGAGAAGTTCCTTTCCGGCGCTCCCGCGGCCGACGAGGTCCCGGACGTCACCGCCCGCTCCGGCAAGGCGAAGACCGCCGCCAAGGCGCCCGTGCAGGACGGGTATTACCGCATCGTCAACGTTGCGTCAGGCAAATGCCTCGACGTTTTTTCCGCTTTTTACGATCCGCTTCTCCGCGCCCATCTGGACGAGAAGCGCGCGGCGGACTCCCAGATCTTCGCGCTGATCCGCCACGCAAACGGCAGCTATTCCCTCTGCCCGAAGACGGACGATACCTCCACCTTCCTCTCGGTTTCGGAGGAGGCGAAGGAGGGGGCGCAGCTCTCCCGCGCCGCCCTCAGCACGGAGTACAGCAAGTTCCGCCTTGAGAAGAACGCGGACGGCAGCTATTCTGTCTCGCCCGCCGCGGCGCAGCTCTCCGACTATGCGCTCGCCGAGTCCGAGACGGAGCGCTATAACGGTCTTTATTCCTTCTGCGAGCTGCAGAAGCGGGACGCTTATGCCGATACGCAGAAGTGGACGCTGGAGGAGGAGGAGCCCCTCGCCCCCACCCTCCGCATCTCGGAGACGGAGGCGGCCGTCAAGCTTTACGCGATCAGCACCCTCTCCGCTACCGCTTATCCCGCCGCCTATAATGAGAATATCAAATGGACCTCCTCCGACCACAAGGTCGCCGTCGTGGACGAGGCGGGTTCCTTCTCCACTCTCGCGCTCGGGACGACCGTCCTGACCGCGACCTGCGGCAGTCAGTCCCTTTCCTGCACTGTTACGGTAGGGGAGAAGGTCGCGACCACCTGGTACAGCCAGTGCAACCTCTATTCCGGCGGTTGGAACGCCCTGCCCGTTTCCCGTCTGATCTTTGTTTCCGGCGTGGCAAAGCCCTTCTTCCTTGACAACTGGAACGGCAGGATCGACTGGATGGACGAGGGGTGCTATCTCGCTTGCGCGGCGATGGTCTTACATAACCTTGACGCGCGCAAGCCGGAGGGGTATGACCTGCGCACCGGGCAGACGGGCAATCTTCCCGCTGATCCGTACACCGTCGCCCTTGCCAACACGCTCAACTACGGTCCCGCCTCCGCCTCCGAGATCCTCTGGGGGGATCCGGTCCTGGTCGGGATCCATAACATTGCCGCCGCCTTCCGCGTGAACGGCGAGCCGCTGACCGCCCAGACGCAGGGTTACTATTCCCCCGCGCAGATCCGCGACCTTCTGAAGGACCACCCGGAGGGCGTCATCGTCGGGATGATCAACGGCAGGGGCCGCCACTACATCGTCGTGACCGAGTGCGTCAACCCGGACGCGGCGCCGGAGGATTACCGGTTCCTTGTCTGCGATCCCGGCGCGTATTATCCCTCTCAGGGGAGCAACGTGCCCTTTGAGCAGTCTTACTCCTATCAGTCGATGTATTATCGCGATTGGAATTTCTTTGAAGTTACCGTGCTGAACGCTGCACAATGAAAAAGGGAAGGATCATGGAACGTTTTGTTTTTCCGCAGCCCGAGATAAAAAAAGAGTATGACGTCGCCGTGATCGGCGGCGGCGTTGCCGGCGCCGGCGCCGCGTTAGCGGCCGCCCGTGCCGGCGTTTCCGTTCTGCTCCTGGAGAAGAGCGCGCTGCTCGGCGGGCTTGCCACGATCGGATTGATCAACTGGTACGAGCCCCTCTGCGACGGAAAAGGGAAGAAGCTGATCGGCGGCATCTCCGAGGAGTTTTTGCATCTTGCCATCCGCTACTGCGAGGATACGCTCCCGGAGGACTGGAGGGTAAAGGGCGAGTCGGACGCCGTCTCCAAACGCTATACCACGCATTTTTCCCCCAACGCCTTCGCGCTCGCGATGTTTGAGGCGCTGGACGAGGCCGGCGTTACCGTCCGTTACGACACGCTGGCGACCTGGCCTCAGATGGAAGGGGGCGTTTGCCGCGGGGTCCTCGCGGAGACGGTCGGCGGCTGCGAGTATTACCCCGCCAGGATGATCGTGGACGCTACCGGGACCGCCGAGGTCTTTGCCCGCGCCGGCTGCCCGTGCGAAAACGGGCAGAACTATATGTCCTTTGTCTCGCACTATTATTCCTATGCGAGTGAAAAACTGCCCAGGCTCACCGCCCTCCGGACCTGGAAGGTCTCCGGCTCCGGTATGACGGGCAAGGGACAGCCCGAGGGATTCCCCCTCCAGGCGGGCGTCACCTCCGACGAGGTCAACCTTCATCTCCAGACGGGGCAGAGGATCCTCCTCTCCCAGCTCCACGGGATGGAGCGGACGGCGGGGGAGATCGTCGCGCTGCCGATGATGCCGCAGTTCCGCAAGATCCGCCATATCGTCGGCGCCTGTACGCTGACGGAGGAAAACCTCTATCAGCATTATGACGATTCGGTCGGCGCGTTCGCCGATTTCCGTCCCTCCCGCCGCGGCGAGTGGTACGAGATCCCGTACCGCACCCTTTACCACCCCGCCTTCCCCAATCTGCTCGCCGCCGGACGGATCATCTCCGCCGCGGGCGAGGCGTGGGAGGCGAGCCGGGTCGTTCCGGTCGCCGTCCTCACCGGCGAGGCGGCGGGGACCGCCGCCGCTTTGTGTGTGGAGCGGGGCGTTTCTGCTCCCGACCTTTCCGTGCGCGAGCTGCGCGACCGCCTCGGACGCGCCGGCAATCTCGTCGACAAACCCGAATCATGAAAAAGCCGGGGATCCCCGGCTTTTTTGGAGGAAAGAATGCCGATCCCGAACGTACCTCAGCCGCAGATCATCCAGATCGAGCCGGAGCTCCGGCTCCGCGCATTTGACGGGGCGTTTTCCTTTGCGCTCCCCTGGTACGCCGATCCGGAGGATATCCGGATGATCGACGGAGGCTGCGAGCCCTATTCTCCCGAGCGGGTCGGGCGGATGTACCGCTATCTCGACGCTCACGGGGAACTGTACTTCATCGAATACTTCCGCGGCGGCCGTTATCAGCCGGTCGGTGACGTGACCTTCCGGCAGGAGGATCTCCCCATCGTGATCGGGGAAAAGGAGCTGCGCGGCCGCGGGATCGGACGGAAGGTGATCCGCGCCCTTCTCTGCCGCGCGATCGATCTCCGCTATCCCGAGATCTTCGTTTCGGAGATCTATGACTGGAACGTCCCCTCGCAGCGCTGCTTTTCCGGCGTCGGGTTCGTCCCGTACCGCCGCACGGAAAACGGCTGGTCCTACCGCCGCGCCTTCCGCCTTTGACTGAAACAAAAAGCCGGTCGTCCGCCGAACACTCGGCGGACGACCGGCTTTTTGTTTTTCAGCGGGGAGGGGCTCAGGCCTCTGCAAACTTTTCGTTGAGATTTTCGAGCTTTCTCGTCGCGGCGGTCTCGTAGGCTTTGCAGATCTGCTCAAACTTGTTGACCATGGCTTTCATCATACTCGTGAGCTGGCCGGTGTAGCCGCCGAGCTCATAGAGGATGCCGGGGTCGAAGGAGCGGTTCGCAAAGATGATCTCAAGGCAGGGGATGTCCCGCTCGTCGCGGACCTCGCGTCCCTTGAGGGTCTGCTCGTAGTAGGCGGGGGTGATATAGCGGGAGGCGAGATAGGCGAGCAGCTCGGTGACGACGCCGGTGCGCTCGAGATCCGGGTTGAAGTGCTCGATCGCGTACATATTGGAGTAGGTGGCGCCGACGTATCCGCCGTATTCCTCCTGCTCCTCGTTATATTTCGGATACGGGAGGATGCCGAAGTCCATTTCCTCGTTGCGCAGGTCGGGGAGGATGCGGAACATCGTGGTCACAAACAGGCCCTGCTCTTTGGCAAAGAGGCCGATCATGCCGCCGGCGGCGGAGACCTTGGAGGAGTTTGCGGTCGAGTTGCAGTGGAGCGCGTACTTGTTGTCAAAGAAGAGGTTGGTGACCCGCTCGGCGAGGGTGGAGGTCATGTCGTTGTAGAGCGTCAGCTTCATCGCGCCGGTCTCGGGATCGACGGTGGCGATCTTGGAGCGCGTCCCGCCGAAGCTCGCCTGGAACCCGTCATTCCAGCAGAGCAGACCGTAGCGGTCGTTCTCGTCCATCACGTCGTTGCCGTCGAGGTCCTCGGAGACGGTACGGACGTACCCTTCGAACTTATCCCAGGTCCACTTCCCGTCAAGGACAAGGTCATAGAGATCGGTGATGTTCTTTTCGCGCGCGAGGGTCTTCGAGAAGAGGATGCAGTGGGTGGCGAGGTTGTCGGTGATCCCGATGTCGCCCGTCGTGTAATACATCTTACCGCCGATCCCCAGGTCGAGGTTGGCGCGCTGATCCCACCAGGAGTGGGAGAGATCGAGGTGCGGTACGCTCTTCAGATCGGTCAGAAAACCGTTGAAGGCGGAGGCGGCGGCGTGCCAGGTGCTGAGTCCGCAGAGGTCGTACAGGCTCTCGCCCGCGGCGTAGTCCTTGCGCATGGTCTCGGTGCCGATGCCGGTGGAGAAGACGTTGCCGGAGAGGAACTGGCTGTCGATCACGACGTCAAGCGTCTGCTCGACTTCGGAATTGCGGCGGAAGATCGCCTCGTCGACGATATCGTAGTCGGTGTTTTCATTGCTGAAATCGTTGAACTTGATGACGTCGCAGAGGAGAGAAAGGGTGCGGAAGGTGTAGGAGTCATACTTGACGTTCGGGAGGTCGGGACGTTCTGCCGTTTCGGTCGGAGAGGTCACCACGGCCTCGGTGCCGTCCGTTTCAGAGGGACCGGGCTGCGGTTTGTTCTCCGCGCAGGCGGAAAGCAGAGCCGTCAGCATACAGAGCAAGAGAAGGATAGCGATCAGTTTTTTCATAATTTGCCCTCACTTTATATATCGTTCGCTTGGTCTTGTTTTCATTCTATCATACCCGCGCGCCAAACGCAAGACAAAAACCGCAAAAAGACGCGGCTCTTTTTTTGTCTTTTTTGGGGGGCGGCGGCCGGTTTCGCCCCCAAAAAACAGAAAAGCGTTTCCGGCGTCGGGCCGGAAACGCTTTTCGCGCGGCAAAAGGAAGCGACGGGGGAGAACGGTCAGTTCTGCGAAAACTTTTCGTTGAGGCTGTCGAGCTTTCTCTGCGCGGACGTCTCGTAGGCTTTGTAGATCTGCTCGAACTTGTTGACCATGGCCTTCATCATGCTCGTGAGCTGACCGGTGTATTTGCCGAGCTCGTAAAAGACGCCCGGATCGAAGGAGCGGTTGGCAAAGATGATCTCGAGGCAGGGGATATCGCGCTCGTCCCGGACCTCGCGGCCCTTGAGGGTCTGCTCGTAGTAGGCGGGCGTAACGTAGCGGGAGGCGAGATAGGCGAGCATTTCGGTGATCACGCCGGTACGCTCGAGCTCGTCGTTGAAATGCTCGACCGCGTACATGTGGGAGTAGGTGGCGCTGACGTATCCGCCGTATTCCTCCTGCGTTTCGTCGAATTTGGGGTAGGGGAGGATGCCGAAGTTCATCTCCTCGTTGCGCAGGTCGGGGAGGATGCGGAAGATCGTGGTGAAGAACAGGCCCTGCTCCTTGGCAAAGAGCGAGATCATCCCGCCGGCGGCGGTGACCTTGGGGGAGTTCACGCTCGAATTGCAGTGAAACGCGTACTTGCCGTCAAAGAAAAGATCGGTGATGCGGGCGGCAAACCCGGAGGTTTTGTCGCTGTAGAGGGTCAACTCCAGCGCGCCCGTGTCCTGATTGACGCTGGCGATCTTGGAGCGGGTACCGCCGAAGCTCGCCTGGAACGCGTCGTTCCAGCAGAGCAGACCGTAGCGGTCGTATTCGTTCATCACGTCGTTGCCGTCGAGATCCTCGGAGACCGTGCGTACGTAACCCTCAAACTTGTCCCAGGTCCATTTGCCGTCGAGGACGAGATCGTAAAGATCGGTGATGTTCTTCTCTTTTGCAAGCGTTTTGGAGAAGAGGATACAGTGGGTGGCGAGGTTGTCGGTGATGCCGATGTCGCCGGTCGTGTAGTACATTTTGCCGCCGATCCCGAGGTCGATATTGGTACGCTGATCCCACCACGGTTGGGAGAGATCGAGATAGGGTACGCTTTTGAGGTCGGTCAGATGACCGTTGAACGCGGCGGCCGCCGCGTGCCAGGTCGAAAGGCCGCAGAGATCGTAGAGGCTCTCGCCGGCGGTGAAGTCCTGCCGCATGATCGTGGTCCCGATCCCGGTGGAGAACACGCTGCCCGATTCCTCGTGGGTTTCGATCACGATGTCCAGCAACTGCTCGACCTCGGAATTGCGGCGGAAGATCGCCTCATTGACGATATCGTAGTCGATATTCTCGTTTTTGAAATCGTTGAACGTGATGTAATCGCCGAGGCAGGTAAGGATGCGGAAGGAATAGGAATCATACTTGCCCCCCTCCGGAACGTTGGGGCGTGCTTCCGTTTCCGCCGGTTCGCCTGTCGAGTCGCCGGGAACGGCCGTGTCCGTCCCGTCCGTCGGTTTCTTTTCGGCGCAGGCGGAGAAGAGAGACGCCAACATGGCGAGCAGCAGGAGAAAAGCTACGGTTTTTTTCATGCGCAGACCTCTTTTTTCTCTTTCTTTTCATTCTCGGTTATGAACGGGTTCCCGCCCTTATCTTATCACGCCTTTCCGGCGAAAACAATACAAAAAACCCGGGAAAAACTCCGGCGATTTTTGTGTTCCCCGCCCGCCGCGCGGCGGAGGCAAACCGCCAAAAGGAAGCGGGCAGGCTCGTGCCTGCCCGTTTGGTTGTCGGTCTGCCCGTTTCTTGCTTTTGCGCGCGCGGTCTTTTTCAGCGGTACTTGTCCGCCTGAAGGGAAAACAGATGCGCGTACAGGCCGCCTTTGGCAAGCAACTCCTCGTGGCTTCCTTCTTCAAGGACTTTCCCGTCTCCGATGACGAGGATCTGATCCGCGCGGACGGTGTTGGAGAGACGGTGGGAAATGGTGAGAGAGGTTTTTCCGCTCTCCCTGCGGTAAAGTTGTTCAAAGATTTTGTCCTCGGTGATGGGGTCAAGGGAGGCGGAGGGCTCGTCGAGGATGATCATTTCGCTGTCATGGAAGTAGGCGCGAGCAAGAGATACGATCTGCCATTGCCCGCCGGAGAGATCCCGTCCGTTATCCACATAAAAGCGGCCGAGCACGCTGTCAAAACCGTCCTCCCAGTCCCGGATGATCTCGTCGGCGCCGCTGGCGCGGCAGGCGGCGCGCAGTTTTTCGTCGTTGCCGCACTGGGCGAAATCCGAGAGCGCGATGATCTCCCGCAGGGGAAGAGAATAGCGGACGCACTCCTGGAAAAGAACGCTGAAAGAAGCGCGCAGGGCGTAGACGTCATATTCCCGGATATCCGTTCCGTTCAGCAGGATCTCCCCTTCTTGCGGATCGTAAAAACGGAAAAGCAGTTTGATCAGGGTGGACTTACCGGAGCCGTTGACGCCGATCAGACCGATCTTTTTGCGCGGTTCGATTACAAAGGAGCAGTCGCGCAGGACGTCCTCCTTGGCGTTCGGATAACGGAAGGTAACGTGCCGGAACTCGATGCACGGGCAGGAAGGCGGGAGCTTTTTTCCGCTTTTTTCCTTTTCCGGCGCAAGATCGATGAAATCGCGGATCATCGTCAGGCGTTCGTCGTTGCGGAGGAAGAGGTTGAGAGAGGAGATCAGGTTTTCCAGCTGTGCACGCAGGCGGGAGACGAGTGAGACGTTGTACTGTACGCCGCCGATTGAGAGAGTTCCGGCCAGGAACGCCGCGGCGGAGAGGAGGATCGTTGCAAGGTAGGAAAGCGTGCCCACGATCATCAGGAGTATCGAGCGGCGGGTGTAGCGGAAGTCCTCTTTTTCATTTTTTTGGAAGATCGTGTCCCAGAGCCGGTGTCGCACGTCGCTGAAATGAGCGTAAAGGCCGTTGAGCCGGAGCTCGGAGAGGTAATCGGGATTACGGAAAACATTGGAATAGTAGGTGATCTTGCGGAAGTCACGCTGCTGCTCCGTTTCCCGTTCCAGAACCCGGCCGTTGTATCGCGCGTTCACGATCGCGTAGGGGATCAGCAAAACGACGGTCAGGAGGGCGATCCATGGGTTGAAAAGCAGCACGGCGACAAAGGTCGTCGCGATCCCAGAGAGGGCGGCGAGGATCCGGAAAAGGGACCAGGTCATGTTGCGGATCACATAACTGTTTTGCTGAACCTGGCGCGCCTTATCCCCGAGATTGGCCTGATCATAGAAGGAGAGGTCGCAGCGGGAGGTCTTTTCCATCTGCAGGCGGTCGAGATAGAGCGACAGTTCGTCAAAATAACACTCGTTGAGATAGTTTGTAAAGCCCCATTCGATATGCCGCAGGAAGGTGAGCGCGCAGTAGACGCCGAGGCAGAGAAAGACGGCGCAGCTGTTTTTTTCCTGTGCGAAGATCCCGTCGAGGATCTCCTTCCAGAGACGGATGTTGATCAGCGGCACGGCGGTGTCAAAGAGGAGGTCGAGACATTTGAGAATGAAGTAGCGTTTTGACGCGCGGAAGCTGGTACGGACTCCGAAAAAGACGTTGGAGGCAAGCCGGAAGAAGGCGGATCGGTTCCCGATTTTTTCTTGTTTCATCACACGCCCTCCTTTGTTAGATACTTGTCCCGCTGAAGGGCGAAGAACCTGGCGTAGAGCCCGTTTTTCTCCAAGAGCTCCTCGTGGGTTCCTTCCTCGGCGATTCGTCCGTCCTCCAAGAGCAGGATCCGGCTAGCGAGACGGGCGCCGGAGATGCGGTGGGAGATCATGATGCCGGTCTTTTCCTCCGCCATTTCGCTGAAACTGCGGAAGATCCGGTCCTCCGATTCGGCGTCCAGTGCGGAGGAGGGCTCGTCGAAGAGGATGATCTCCGCCCGCTTGAAGTAGGCGCGCGCGATGGCGATCTTTTGCCACTGTCCCTTCGAGAGTTCAACGCCTGTGTCGGAGAAGCGGCGCGTCATCATCGAGTCAAGACCGTCCGGCAACTTTTCCCGGAGATCGTCGTAGACGCCGCTCTCGTTCAAGGCGTCTTCGATCTCCTCATCCCGATCCATGCGGGCGAGGTCGGAGAGCCCCACGTTGTCCCGCAATGTGAGAGGATATCGGACAAAGCTCTGGAAAAGGACGGAAAAGAGCTTCCGCACCTCGGCGACGTCGTATTCGGTGATGGGATGGCCGTTGAGCAGGATCCGGCCGCCGGTCGGCTCGTAGAGCCGCAGCAGCAGCTTGACGACCGTTGTTTTCCCGGAGCCGTTGATCCCGGCAAGAAAAAGACGTTCTCCTTTGTTTAAGGTGAAGGAAAGGTCATGGAGGATCTCCTTTTCGGTATGAGGATAGGTAAAGCGGACGTGATCGAACGCAAGGGAGGAAAACGCCTCCAGCTTCCGCGCGGGAGGTTCGGGCGCTTCCGGTTCGAGAGAGAAAAATTCAAAGAGACGCGCCGCCTTCCTCGTTCCGTAGACCCAGGACCAGCCGAAGGAGAAGGAAAGGTTTTGGAAGGAGTCCATCGCCGTGGCGGCATACCCGGTGTAAAGGGCGATGCTCCCTACGCCGAGACGCCCGGCGACCGCCTCCGAGATCGTGAAAAGAAGAAAAACGAGGGTGCCCGCGCCGCTGATGCAGCTGGTCAGTACGGTGAAAAGGGTATGCTTGGCGCGCAGTTTTTTGATGCGGGTGAGATAGGCGCCCTGCTGGCTTGTGTAGCGGTCGGTCATTGCGTCGGTGAGGTTATACATCCGCACGTCCATCGCGGGGGTGGGGTCGGTTAGGATCCAGCGATAGTAGGAGGCTTTCTGGCGGTCGGGGCTGTTCTCCCAGCGGAAGCGGTCGGTCTTGTCCGCATAGATCGCGCTGACAAGAGAAGAGGGGACCGTCAGTGCGAGAAAGAGCAGGGCAAAGGGGAGATGATAGCGCGCGAGGATGACAAAGGCGGCGAAAAAGGCGTAGAACTCGGAAAACTGGAACAGCAGGGAGACCGAAAGCTCGGTAATGTTGTAGTTGTAGTGGCGCAGCTCTTCGGAAAGGATCCGTCCCGCTTTGGAGTCGATAAAGGCGGCGGGAAGGGAGGAGGTGTGCCGGATCAGGATGCGTTCATACTCCTCGATCGCTTTTTGCCTCGCCCGGTCGTTCAGTCTGCTGGAAAACTCCCTCGCCGCCCGCTGGAGCACAAGCGAAAGCGCGAGCAGAACGGCGAGAGGGAGAAGGGCGGGAAGCTGTGTTTTGGCGGCGATCGCGTCAAGAACCATCTGGAAGAGCCGGGTCGTGACAAGCGTTGCCGTTGTGGCAATCAGGAGGAGCGATCCGTATAGGACAAGGGCAAGACCGTTTGCTTTCCATTGAACGGAAAAGGAGAACCTGAGAGCGCGGAAATAGAGTTTGATTTTTGGCATAAAAACCTTTCTTTTTTGCGGCGAATTTGTCAAAACACGCCGCTCACGGAGCGGATCGTCATCAAAGCGTTTCTTTTTTGAAAAAACGGGTAGCTTTTTTGAGAGCAGGAAAAAGAAAAAGCAGAAAACGGCGCCGTTTCTCCCTTTCAGCATATCATAAAAACCGAGAAGAAGCAAGATTTTTTAAGAAATCCCGTTTTCCCGCCCCTTCCCCGCAAGGCGGGCAAAGAGCCGGCAGAGCGCCCGCTCGATCCAAAAGCCGATCACGCCGTAGAGAAGATAGAGGAGATACTCGAGCAGGATCTTCGGCAGTTCGGCGTTTTGCTGATTGCGGGAGGCGGAGGCAAAGAAAGGGATCGTCGTTTCAAAAAGCTCGGTCAGCGCGGGAAGCAGGCAGAGGAGAACGGCGCAGAAGAGCGCGGAGAGGAAGAACGCGCGCTGTTTTTGCTTTTCCTTTCCCCGCGCGGCGATCGCGATCCCGGCAAGGGCGCCCGCCCAGATCAGCACGACGCGCAAAAAGTCGAAGGCGGCGCGGGTGAAAAAGGCGTCGGCGTTGGCGGAGAAGATCTCTCCGAGCGAGGCGTCCGTGTGTGTGATCGGGGCGATCAGGATCGGGAGCAGCTCCGCCGAGAGGAGACAGAGAAAAAGCGCGGCGGAGGAGAAGACGGCAAAGGAAAAACGCGCGTTCACAAGACCGAAGACGGTCCCGGCGGCGCCGGAAAACAGCACGGCGACCGAGAGGAGAGAGGTGAGATAGTAGAGGACCGCGGCGGCCGTTCCCTCCGGCAGGGAGTCGGAGAGCAGAGGAAGGAGAAAGGCGCAGAGAAAGGTCCCGACCATGAGGATCAGGAGAAGGAGAAGGGCGGCAGAGCGGAGCTCCCGCCCGTTTTTTTCGGTTTGGAGAGGCATAGACTGACCCTCTTTTTTTGTTTTTTTCCATTGTAGCACAGATCGGAGAAAAAGAAAAGGGGGCGCGGGTATTTTTGCGCGGCGGACGAATATAAATAGAGAGAAGGGGAGTGATGGAGTGAGCGGATTTACGGCAAAGGCGCTGCGCTGCGCCGATCTCTACGAATATCTGGAAGCGCTGACCGACGGCTGTCCCGAGATGGGGATCGAGGTCTTCGGCAAAACGATGATGGGCAGGAACATCCCCGCCGTTACCGTCGGCGAGGGGGAGACGGGGCTGCTGCTCGTGAGCGGGCATCACGCCTCTGAGTGGATCACGGGGCTCGCGCTGCTGCGCTTTCTCTACGAACTGTCCGACGCGATCCGGATGAAGCGGAAGATCTACGGTCTCGATACCGGCTTTTTGCTTTCGCAAAAGCGCCTGACCGTAGTCCCGCTGCTCAATATCGACGGCGCCGCCCTCTCGATCGACGGCCTGCCGGGGGACCACCCGCTGCGGGAGCGCCTCCTCGGGATGAACGGAGGGAGCGAGGACTTCACCCACTGGCAGGCCAACGCCCGCGGCGTGGATCTCAACCACAACTATGCGGCGGGCTTCGCCGAATACCGGAAGATCGAGGCGGAGAACGGGATCTTCGGCGGCGCGCCCACCAAATACAGCGGGACCTACCCGGAGTCCGAGCCGGAGACGGCGGCGCTCTGCGCGCTGATCCGCTCGGCAGGCTTCCGCGCGGTCGTCTCCCTGCATACGCAGGGGGAGGAGGTCTACTATTCCACCCTCGGCTACGCGCCCGCCGGGGCGAGGAAGACGGCGGAGGATATCGTCCGGCTGACGGGCTACCGTCTCTCCGCGCCCTCCGGCACCGCCGCTTACGGAGGATTGACGGACTGGTTCATCACCGAGTTCGACCGGCCGGCCTTCACTCTCGAGTGCGGAAAGGGGAAAAGCCCGCTCCCCCTGGAGAGCGAGCTCGGCATCTATCTGCGCCTGCGGCGTTTTCTCTTCACTCTGCCGACCATGGTCTGAAAAGGGCGGATCCCGGAAAGGATCCGCCCTCGCTTTTTTTCGGCGCTAACCGCCCGCCGTGACGCCGGAGGCCCGGGTCCGGCCGCCGATGACCGAAGACTTCGGGGAAAAGCTTTCCCCAAAAAGACTCCCGGCGTGTTTTTTTCAGAGGAGAAAGCCCGCAAGCACGCCGATCGCCGCCGAGAGACAGATCACGAGGATGGGGTGTACCTTGCGGAAGACGAGGACGAGAGAGAGGACAAAGATCCCGAGAGAAACGTAAAACGAAACGTCCGTGAAAACGGAGAAGGAAAGCCCGGCGGGGAAGAAGACCGCCGCCGCGACCGGGAGCGCCGCCGCGCCGATCAGACCGACGACGGCGGGACGCAGCCCCGCCATGACCCCGGAGACGAGTTTGCTTTGGCGGAACCGGACGTAGCATTTCGCCGCGATCAGAATAACGAGGAAGGAGGGGAGGATCACGCCGAGGGTGGCGCAGAGAGCGCCGAAAACGCCTCCCACCTCCGAGCCGACGTAGGTGGCGACGTTGACGGCGAAGGGACCGGGCGTGCTCTCGCTGACGGCGATGAAGTCGATCAGCTGCTCTTCATCGAGCCATCCGTGCGCCAGTACCTCCTCCCGGATCAGCGGGAGCATCGCGTACCCGCCGCCGAAGGTGAAGGCGCCGACCTTGAAGAAGACGAGGAAAAGGCGGAGAAGGATCATTTTGTCCCTCCCTTCTCCCGGATCAGGGTGTAGATCAGACCGAAGAGCGCGCAGCCGAGAAGGACGGGCAGCACGGAGAAGGAGAGGGGACCGGCGCAGAGGAACGCCGCGCCCATGACGAGATACGCGGCCGCGTTTTTCGGGCAGGCGCGGTACATCGTCCAGAGCGCCCGGACGATCAGGGCGAGCACGCCGGCGCGGATCCCGCGGAAGGCGTACACGACGGCGCGCACCTCCGCAAACTCCCGGAGGAGAGCGGAGACCGCAAGGAGGATGAAAAAGGAGGGGAGCACGACGCCGAGCGTGGCAGAGAGCGCGCCCGCAAAGCCGCACATCCGGTATCCGACGAAGGTGGCGGCGTTGATCGCGATGGGGCCGGGAGTGGATTCCGCGATCGCAACGATGTCGAGCAGATCGTCATCCCGGAGCCAGTCGCGTTTTTCCGCGACCTCCCGCCGGATCAGCGGGATCATCGCGTACCCGCCGCCGAAGGTAAAAGCCCCGATCTTCAAAAAGACCGTGAAAAGCGCGGCGAGCTTTCCGCTTTTCTTCATCGCGCGCCTCCGCACAGAGCGGCGACCCGCTCGGAGAGCTCCTCCGGCACGCCCCGCGCCCCGCGCACGGAGCTCACGCCGTAGTCGGAGAGGACCCCGGCGGAGAGCTCGTCGCGCTCAAAGCGGTGGATCAGCTTCAGCCTCATCGCCCGCCGGATGGTCAGCGCTCCCTCCGTATCGTCGTACGGGATGTCCGCCTCCAGCACGCGGCAGCGGTAGAGAACGGCGGAGACCGGCGCGCCGACGTAGAGCAGTACGGTGTCCCCGACGGAGACGCGGCTCGTCTGCTTCCAGAGCGTCGTGTCGCTGCGGTCAAACAGCCGCTCCATATCGCAGTATTTCGTATTGGAGGGGACGAGCCACTCCCGCCGCCCGAGGCTCCGGGGTTTGCGCGCCGCGCCTTTCTTTGCCGCCTGATAGCTCATGTCGAGCAGGGAGAAGACGAGCTCCGCGGGGAGCGAGCCGTCGAGCAGCGCCGAGATCCAGCGTCCCTTCGCCTGGTGGTAGGCGGGATAGATCCCCTTTTCCGAGAGCAGCGGGGCGAGCATCTCCTCGCTGCATTTGACGTTGAGCACGTCGACCGTCCCGTCCCCGGGCAGGGAGAAGCGGGAGCGCTGCACGTCCATCAGGATCGCGTACCATTTCCGGTCCTCCGCCCGCCGCAGGACGGCGTAGTCGGGGAAGTGCGCCCAGAGATGCTCCGGGTCGGTCCCGTATTCTTTTTTTGCGTAGAGGAGCACGTCCTCGCGGCGCGCCCCCTCCGGGATTTTTTTCATATCCGCCTCAATTTGTGGGAAAGGATTGACTGTTTTGCCTGCATATAGTATAATTTTATTGTCGAAAAATGTCAAGAGAGGAACGGCGATGACGATCTGGAACCCCTGGCACGGATGCCGCAGGATCAGCCCGGGCTGTCTGCACTGCTATATGTACCGCCGGGACGCCTCGGTCGGGCGGGACAGCACGGTGATCGCAAAGACCGCCTCCTTCGATCTCCCCGTCCGGCGCAGACGGGACGGGAGCTACCGGCTCGCGGAGGAGGGGACGGTCTTCGTCTGTATGACCTCGGACTTTTTCCTTGAGGAGGCGGACGGGTGGCGGCAAGACGCGTGGCGGATGATCCGCGAGCGGTCCGATCTCCGCTTTTCCATCGTGACAAAGCGGATCGACCGGTTCCGGGTCGGTCTCCCCGCGGACTGGGGAGAGGGCTATCCCAACGTCACGGTCTGCTGTACCTGTGAAAACCAGGCTGCGGCGGATCACCGCCTGCCGATCCTTCTCTCGCTGCCGATCCGCCGCCGCACCGTCATCCACGAGCCGATGCTGGAGGAGATCCGGATCGCGCCTTATCTCGCTTCCGGCGGGATCGCCGAGGTCATCTGCGGCGGGGAGTCCGGGCCGGACGCCCGGCTCTGCTCCTACTCCTGGATCCTTTCCACCCGGCGCCAGTGCGCCGAAGCGGGCGTCGCCTTCCGCTTCAAGCAGACGGGCGCCCGGTTCGAGAAGGGCGGCAGGATCTACGCGGTCCCCCGTTCTCTCCAGATCGCGCAGGCGCGCAAGGCGGGGATCGATCTCGACCCTCCGTCCGTCTGATTTTTTCCGTTTCCGCTCCTTTTTTTGCAGCTTCCGTTGACTTCAGGGAGGAAGAACATGGCTTTCGGAAAAGCGCTTTATCAACTTTTGATCGGGCCGCTCGAGCTCTTGTTCGAGACGGTCTTTTCCCTCGCCTACCGGGCGACGGGCAACGAGGGGCTCTCGATCCTCCTGCTCAGTCTGGCGGTCAATCTGCTGGTGCTGCCGCTCTACCGGCGCGCGGACGCCCTGCAGGCGGAGCAGCGGGATACCGAGGCGCGGCTGCGCCCGTGGGTCTCGCATATCAAAAAGACCTTCCGCGGCGACGAGCGCTTCATGATGCTCCAGACCTATTACCGGCAAAACGGCTATAAACCGACCGATTCCCTCAAAGGCGCGCTCCCTCTCTTGCTCGAGGTGCCGTTTTTCATCGCCGCCTACCGCTTCCTCTCCGGGCTTCCGCTCCTCTCCGGCGCCGCCTTCGGTCCTCTCCGTGATCTCGGCGCGCCGGATGCGCTGCTCTCCCTCTCCCGGGGGAGCGTCAACCTCCTCCCGGTCCTGATGACCGTGATCAATCTTCTCTCCGCCGCGCTCTATCTCAAGGGTTTCTCCCTCAAGAGCAAGCTGCAGACGGTCGGGATGGCGCTGGTCTTCCTTGTTTTGCTGTATTCCTCCCCCTCCGGCCTCGTTTTTTACTGGACGCTCAACAACGTCTTTTCCCTTTTCAAGAACATCGTTGCCCGCATCCCGTTCCCCGCGCGCCGCAAGCGGAGCGGGTCGGAGACGGACGCCGCCCCGGACGGGAAGCTCTTTTTCTGCTCCGCGCTCGTCCTCGCTCTCCTCGCGGGGGTGATGGTCCCCGCTTCCGTCCTGCGCGCGTCTCCCGCGGAGTTCGTCGATATCCTCGAATACCGCTCCCCGCTGCGCTTCCTTGTCAGCTCCGCGCTCCTTTCCCTCGGCTTTTTCGTCGTCTGGCTCGGCGTCTTTTACCGTCTCTCCTCCGCCCGGAGCAAACGCGCGGCGGAATGGGCCGTTACCGCCGCCGCGGTCGCGGGGACGGTCAACTGTCTCTTTTTCAGCGGCGGCTACGGCAATCTCTCTCGCCCGCCCTCGTCTTTGACGAATATCCCTCCGTCCCGTGGGACCGGATCATTCTCAACGCCCTGATCGTCCTCCTCGTCGGGGCGCTTGTCTGGCTCCTCCGGGAGTGGCGGCGCACTCTGCTTCGCCCCCTTGCGCTCACCCTTGCCCTCGCCGTCGGGGGGATGTCCGCCTTTTACATCGTCGGCACGGAGCAGCGCCTCTCCCCCCTCCGCGCCGGTATCGCTTCCGCCGGCCGCGGCAAGCCGCAGATCGAGCTCAGCGCGGACGGCAAAAACGTCGTCGTCCTGATGCTGGACCGCGCCGTCGGCGCCTTCGTCCCGTTCCTTTTTGAGGAAAAGCCGGAGCTGAAGGAGAAATTCGCCGGTTTTACCTTCTACCCCAACACCGCCTCTTTCGCGCCGTACACGCTGACCGCTTCTCCCGCCTTTTTCGGCGGTTACGACTACACCCCGGAGGAGCTGAACCGCCGGGACGATCTCCTTATGGTCGAGAAGCACAACGAGGCGCTCAAGGTCATGCCCGTCCTCTTCCGGGATCACGGCTGGTCCGTCACCGTCTCCGACCCGACCTATGCGGGCTACGGCTGGATCCCCGATCTTTCGGTCTTTGACGACTGCCCCGATATGCGCGTCTTCCTCACCCTCGGCAGGTTCCGGGCAAGGGAGCTCGGCGTATCGGCGGGCGCGAGCGAGGCGCTCCTCCGCCGCAATCTCTTCTGCTACGGTCTCTTCCGCACCGCCCCGCTCTTCCTCCGCTCCCTGCTCTACGACCGCGGAGCCTACAATGGGATCCGCCTGCCGGCGCCCCGGGGGACGGAAGCCACCGTCACCGTCGACGCCGCCTCGCCAAACCAGGAACGCACCGGCTTTTCCACCGCGCACGGAGTGAACGAGACCTTCCTCAAGCCTTACGCCGTCCTCCAGAGTCTCTCCTCGATCACCAAAGTCACGCGGGAGGGGAAGAACACCTTCCTTTTGATGACCAACGACACCACCCACGAGCCGATGCTTCTCCGGGAGCCCGACTACGTTCCCGCCATGTCGGTGGATAACACGGAGTATGACGCCGAGCACGCGGAGCGCCGCTCCTTTGACGGGCGTACCGCCCGCCTCGACCGGGAGACGGATATGATCCACTATCACGCCAATATGGCAAGTCTCCTGCAGATCGCCGCGTGGCTCGATACCCTACGCGAAGAGGGCGTGTACGACAACACCCGTATCATCATCGCCTCCGACCACGGCAGGGGCCTCCCCCGCTTCGAGTCGACCGCCTTCGGCCACAGGGACCGCGGCGTCACCTTCTTCAATCCTCTCCTCCTCGTCAAGGATTTCGGCGCCCGGGAGTTTACGGTGGACGGGACCTTCATGACCAACGCGGACACGCCGGCGCTGGCGGCGGACGGGCTGATCCCGGAGGCAAAAAACCCCTTCACCGGACGGCCTCTTGCCCGCCCGGAGGCAAAGGCGGGCGAGCTCCATATCCTTGACAGCGACGTCTGGGAGACGGAAAAGAACAACGGTTACCGCCTTTTGCCGGGGACGTGGTACGCGCTGCGCGGCGGCGACCTCTTTGATCCCGCAAACTGGAAAAAGATCGGCGACGATCTGGTCCTCCCCCGCTCCTGAAAAGAAAAAAGGATCCGCGGCGTTCGGCGCGGCGTGATAAGGAAGTATGATGTATAAACTTTGCCGCGCCGAAAATGAAGACGCCCGCAAGCGGGCTAATGAAGAAGAAGAAATTCGAATTCAACGGTTTTCTTCAAGCGGGCGGCTTCGCTTCGTTAGGCAACGCAGTTGCCGTCTTCATTAGGGCATAGCCCGTCTTCATTCGAGAGCGAAGCGAACGTCTTCATTATACCGGATACCGGTTGAACACGAAAAAGCAGACTGATTTTGTTCTCAGTCTGCTTTTCTTCGTGCGCACTTGCTCACCACTCGAACGTGAGGTGAAAAAACTTCCTTATGACGGTCGGGTATTTGACCTGCCCGATCTTTTTTCAGTTGACGCGGATGACCGTGTTTTTCTCCTCGTAGCCGTCGATCGGCAGCTCCCAGACGGTGTCCTCTCCGTCGGTCTTTGTGAGCGTGAAGCCGAAGTCGCGGTAAAAATCCTTCACCATCCCGTTTTTCGCGGTCTTGAAGTAGTATCCGCGCAGGAGGGAAACGCCTTTTTCCTTTGCGCCCTTTACCAGCGCGTCGAGCATCGCGTGCTCCATGTTCCGCTTCAGCACCCGGCAGCTCATCAGCCAGAGCTCGATCTCCAGCGCGTTCCCGTTTTTGCGTCCGTAGACGACCGAGATCACGCCGTTGTCGCCGAACTTGTCGGAGAGCTTGCCGTAGAGGGTCACGCAGCCGGGGTCGTCCGCCACCGCCTGCATCTCCGACTCGGTCATCCGCTTCGTCGTCAGATTGAACTGGTTGGATTTGTTCGTCAGCTGCGCGATACGGGGGAGATAGACCGGCTCAAAGGGGCGGATCTCCGCGTGCATCTCGAGGGAGAGCAGATAGTCCCGGTAATCGGCAAAGCTGCGCTGCAGGCGGGTCCGCTCGGCGTTGGCGTGGTACATCTCGCCGCGCTTGAGATCGTCGCGGGAGAGGGCGGTCGCCTCAAAATACCCCTGCCGGTCGATCGCGGTGATATAATGCTCCGGCGCGTCCATCACCGGCGCGCACGCGCCCGGCACCTGCGCCGTCACGATCGCGCGCTCGGCGGGGTTGTCGTCCACAAAGACCATACTGTCGGGGAGGATGTTCAGCTCCTCGGCGATCTCGGTGAAGTTGAGGTCCTTCGGCTGCCAGTTCGCCTTGATCGAGATAAAGTCCTCCGGACGCAGCGTCCCCTCGGGATGCCGCAGGCCGGCTATGGCGTTCTCCTCGTCGTTTTTGGAGTTGACGTTTAGGAGGATCCCGTAGGAGGAGAGGGCCTTCAGGTATTGCTGGAACTCGCTGTATACCTGCCCCATCGAGGTCTCGTGCCCGATCTCGATGCCGTCCACGCCGTCGTCCCCGACGACCCCGCCCCACAGCGTGTTGTCCAGGTCGAGCACCAGCGCCTTTTTGTTCTTGCCGTAGACGGATTTGACGATGCACGCCACATTGTAGGAAAAAGCGGGGATCGCGTCGAGCGCGAGGCAGTATTTGTACATATGCCAGTAGAGCGGATCGCTCCAGCGGGCGAGGCCCCAGTCGGCGCTGAGGTAGTTGATGTCGTTGAGATAGAAGTCCTCGTGCGAGGCGGCGTAGGCGGCGAACTTTTCATTCAGACGAGAGACGAAACGCACCTGCCCCCGGCAGTCCCACGCGTCGCGGTTGCCGAGCAGACGGTAAAAGGGCATCTCAAAGTTGTTCTGGATGATCGGGCAGCGGTAGACCTCCCGCAGATGCTCCCACATCGTCTCAAAGTGCGCGTACTGTCCGTCAAGCAGGGCGGCCGCGCTCTCCTCCCCGTCCCCCGCGGCGGGCAGCGCCGTCAGGTTGCGGCGGGAGGTGTGGATAAAGATCAGGTCGGGCGCAAACGCCCGCAGCTCCTCGGAGAACATCGCGTCCTCGTAATAGAGCCCGAACTCCGATTCGTAGAAGGTCGGCTCGATGCCGAAGTCGAGCAGAAACAGCTCCAGCACCGAGATGATGTCGTGCGTCGTGGAGCCGCCCAGCACGGCGATCTTTTTTGCGATGCGCTTGGAGCCGTCCGCAAGCAGCTCGCGCCGGATCGCGCGGCGCCGGTCAAAGATCGTCTGCGGATCAAAGGGGTATTGAAGGGAAGTGTGCATGTCGTCCTCCGCGGTTCTCGCCGCCGTTTTTTCTTTCCCCTTTATTTTACACGATCCCGCGGGGAAAGTACAGAGGGAAACGGGAAAAAACAAAAAAATCTTACAGAAAAAAGGCTTGCCGCGGCAAGCCTTTTTTGGGAGTCACGCCTTGTTCGGGCGGATCTCGGTTTTCGTTTTGTTGCGGACCGAGGCGGGCTTGGGGCTGATCTCGCCCGCCTTTGAGAGCGCGAACTTGGTCAGCGCGGGTCCGACGATCTCGTAGACGAGGACGGAGAAGAGGACGATGTTCCGGATCAGCGAGCCGGAGCCGGGCAGATTCTGCGCCGTGATCGTCATCCCGAGGGCGACGCCCGCCTGCGGCAGCAGAGTGACGCCGAGGTATTTGCGCACCGTCTCGGAGCAGCCGGTAAAGGTGCAGGAGATACGGGCGCCGAAGTATTTGCCGAGAGAGCGCGCGGCAAGGTAAACGATCCCGATCGCCACGACGGGGAGCTGCGCGATCACGTCGAGCTCCAGCTCCGCGCCGCTGATGACAAAGAAGAGGACAAAGAGCGGAGCGGTCCATTTGTCGCAGCGCTCCATCAGCTCTTCGGAGAAGTCGCAGACGTTGCAGAAGACGGTGCCGAGCATCATGCAGGCGAGTAGGGGAGAGAAGGAGATCTGAAAGCCCCCGAGATCGAAGCGCAGCATCGAGAGTGCGACGGTGAGGAAAACGAAGGTGATGGAGATGGCGAGGCGCTTGGAGTTGGAGTGGAAGAACTGTTCGATCTTCGAGAACACCAGCCCCGCGGCGGCGCCGAGGAAGAGCGAGAGGACGATCTCCGCCAGCGGCTCCCACAGCATCCCCGTGATGTTGACGGCGCCGGAGGTGAGCGATTCGGCGATCCCGTAGGAGACGGCGAAGAGGATCAGTCCCACCGCGTCGTCGAGCGCCACGACGGGCAGCAGGATCCGCGTGAGCGGCCCATCCGCCTTATACTGGCGGACGACCATCAGGGTGGCGGCGGGCGCCGTCGCCGCGGCGATCGCGCCGAGGGTGATCGCCGCCTCGAGCGGGAGCCGCTCGGGGGCGAGGAAGTGGAAGACGATCAGGGCGATATCCACAAACACGGCCGCCGTGACCGCCTGGAAGATCGCCACGATCGTTGCCTGTTTGCCGATCGCCTTGAGCTGCTTCAGCCGGA
>CACYYS010000033.1 GCA_902778725.1 uncultured Ruminococcus sp. | reverse complement strand
CTTTTCATCCGGCGCGCTGACCTGGGAGGAGCGGGTGACCTTCACCCTGCGCTCCCTCTACGCGCAGTACGGGTATCAGCCCTATACCATGAGCAAATTCGAGGAATACGACCTCTACGTGCGGAACAAGGACTTTCTGATCTCCGACGGCGTCATCACCTTTACGGACACCACCGGTCAGCTCATGGCCCTGAAGCCGGACGTGACGCTCTCCATCATCAAGAACACCCGGGACGAGGGCTCCTCGGTCCTGAAGCTGTATTATAATGAAAACGTCTATCGGGTCTCGAAGAGCTCCGGCTCCTTCCGCGAGCTGATGCAGGTGGGGCTGGAGTGCATCGGCGGGATCGGCCGGGCGGATGTGGCGGAGGTTTTGCGGCTGGCAGCTTCCTCCCTGTACGCCATCCGTCCGGAGTTCGTGCTGGACGTGTCCCATCTGGGGCTGATCGGCGCGGTGCTGGGAACGGTTCCTCCGGGAGCGGAGAAGTCCCTCCTGGAATGCATCGGGCAGAAGAACCCCCACGGCATCGCGGACGCGGCCCGTGAATTCGGCGTCGCTCCGGAGACCGTCCGGGATCTGCAGACGCTGGCGTCTCTGGCGGGACCGCCCCGGGATGTTCTGCCCGTTCTGCGGTCCATGGCGGAGCGGTACGGCGCGCTGCGGGACCTCGGCGAGCTGGAAACCGCCCTGTCCGTGTTCGACGGCACGCCCCTTGCGGAGGGGATCCGGGTGGACGCCTCCGTGCTGGACGACATGAAGTATTACAACGGCATTGTGTTCAAGGGCTTTCTGCGGGGCGTCCCGGGGAGCGTTCTCTCCGGCGGCCAGTACGACCGGCTCATGAAGCGCATGCACCGGGAATCGGGGGCCGTGGGCTTCGCCGTCTATCTGGACGAGCTGGAGCGGCTGGAGGTGACTGCGGAGGAGGAACCCGCTCCGGCCGCGGACGTGCTCCTGCTCCGGGATCCCGACGCCGATCCCTCCTCCCTGATGCGCGCCATGGATAAGCTGGTGAGCGAGGGACTGTCCGTCCGGGCGGCCTCCGCGGCGGATCCGAAGGTCCCGGCGAAGCGGACGGCAAGGCTGACGGATGACGGGGAGGTGGTTTTCCTTGACTGAGCTTCTGAACATCGCGCTGCCGAAGGGACGGCTGGGCGAGAAGGTTTACGATCTGTTTGAAAAAGCGGGCTTTCCCTGCCCCTCCATCCGGGAGAACAGCCGGAAGCTGATCTTCGAGAATCCGGAGGCCGGTGTCCGGTACTTCTGGGTGAAGCCGTCGGACGTGGCCATTTACGTGGAGCGCGGCGCGGCGGACGTGGGTGTGGCCGGACGGGACATCCTGCTGGAATACCGGCCGGAGCTGTACGAGCTTTGCGACCTGGGCATCGGAAAGTGCCGCATGGCGGTGGCCGCTCCCGCCGGATTCCGGGACGATCCCAGGAAGACCCTGCGGGTTGCCACGAAATTCACCCGCATCGCCCGGGAGTACTACGCTTCCCTCGGGCGGGACATCGAGCTGATCCATCTGAACGGCTCCATCGAAATCGCCCCGATCCTCGGCCTGTCCGACGTGATCGTGGACATCGTGGAGACGGGGACCACGCTTAAGGAAAACAATCTTGAGGTGATCGAAACGGTGCTTCCCATCAGCGCCCGTCTCATCGTCAACCGGTCCAGCTATAAATTCAGAAGCGCGGAGATCGGACGCATCGTCCGCGCCATTGCCGGAGGTGCCGAATGATCCGCATATATCCTTTCAGCGAAGTCTCCCCTGAGGAAATCTTCGCCCGCGTCCTGCCAACCTCCCGGGTGGACGGAGCCGTGGCCGAAATCATCGCCGGAGTCCGGAAGGGCGGCGACAGCGCGCTTCTCGCCTATACGGAGAAATTCGACGGCGTGAAGCTCTCCTCCCTGCGGGTCACGCCGGAGGAGATCGAGGAGGCGAAAGCGTCCGTGGAGCCGGAATTTCTTGAAGTGCTGGCCCGTGCCGCCCGGAACATCCGCCGCTTCCACGAGCGTCAGGTCCGGAACAGCTTCATCCTCAACGACGAGGACGGGATCGTCATCGGTCAGAAGGTCATTCCTCTGGACCGGGCGGGTCTTTACGTTCCCGGCGGCACCGCGGCCTATCCCTCCACCGTGCTCATGGACGCCATTCCGGCGAAAATCGCGGGCGTGCGGGAAATCGTCATGGTGACGCCTCCCGGAAAGGACGGGCGCGTCAATCCGGCGATCCTTGCGGCGGCGGCCGAGGCCGGGGTGGACTGCATTTTCAAGGTCGGCGGCGCACAGGCCGTGGCGGCTTTGGCCTATGGAACGGAGAGCATCCCCCGGGTGGACAAGATCGTAGGTCCCGGCAACGCCTATGTGGCGGAGGCCAAGCGGCAGGTCTTCGGGCAGGTTGCCATCGACATGATCGCCGGTCCCAGCGAGATCCTGGTGCTGGCGGACGGAAAGAGCGACCCCGCTGTGCTGGCGGCGGATCTTCTGTCCCAGGCGGAGCACGACCGAATGGCCTCCGCGGTGCTGGTGACGGATTCCATGGACCTGGCCCTGGCGGTGCGGGACGAGCTGGAGCGGCAGATCCCGCTGCTTCTGCGGCGGGACATCGCGCGCGCCTCCATCGACAAAAACGGCAAGATCATCGTGGCGCCGGATCTCTCCGCCGCCGTCGAGATCGCAAACGAGATCGCGCCGGAGCATCTTGAGCTGTGCGTGGACGCGCCCTTCGACTGGCTCGACAAGATCCGGCACGCCGGATCGGTCTTTATGGGGCGCAACTGCCCCGAGGCGCTCGGCGACTACTACGCCGGCCCGAACCACACCCTGCCGACCGGCGGGACCGCGCGCTTCTCCAGTCCCCTCTCGGTCGACGACTTTGTCAAAAAGACCCAGTACACCTACTACACGCGCGAGGCGCTGGAAGCGGCGGCGCGGGACGTGGCGTGCTTTGCCGAGAAGGAGGGTCTGACCGCCCACGCAAGGAGCGCGATGATCCGCCTGGAGGAAAAAGCATGAGCCGCTATCTTGATGAACGCTTTTGCGCTCTTCTCCCCTACGTCCCCGGCGAGCAGCCGCGGGACCGGAAATACCTCAAGCTCAATACCAACGAGTCCCCCTACCCGCCCTCCCCCCGCGCGCTGGAAGCGGCGGCGGAGGCGGCGCGCACGCTGCAGCTCTACTCCGACCCGCAATGCACCCTCCTGCGGGAAAAGCTGGCCGCCCTCTACGGGCTCCGGCCGGAGAACGTGATCTGCTCCAACGGCTCCGACGAGATCCTCGACTTCGCCTTTGCGGTCTTCTGCGGTCCCTCGCGCCCCGCGGTGTTCCCGGATATCACCTACGGCTTTTACAGAGTCTTTGCAAAAAAGTACGGCGTCCCCTTCCGGGAGATCCCGCTCCGGGACGACCTCTCCGTCGACCCCGCCGACTATGAAACGAACGGCGCGACGGTCTTCCTCGCCAACCCGAACGCCCCGACCGGCCTCGCCCTCGGGCGGGAGGCGATCGAACGGATCCTCCGGGCCAATCCCGACCGGGTCGTCGTGATCGACGAGGCGTACGCCGACTTCTCCGGCGGGAGCGCCGCTCCCCTGATCGCCGACTACGAAAATCTCCTTGTGACCGGCACCTTCTCCAAGTCCCGCTCGATGGCGGGCGCGCGGCTCGGCTTCGGGCTCGCCTCCCCCGCCCTGATCGGGGACCTGGAGCGGATCCGGTACTCCACCAACCCCTACAACGTCAACGCGATGACGATGGCGGCGGGGATCGGCGCGCTGGAGGACGAGGCGTACACCCGCGCCAACTGCCGCGCGATCGCCGAAAACCGGGACTTCCTGCAAAGCGAACTGAAAAAACTCGGCTTCACCGTGACCGATTCGAAAGCAAATTTCGTCTTCGCGGCGCATCCCGACTTCGACGGCGCACGGATCTTTGCCGCTCTGCGGGAGCGGGGGATCCTCGTCCGGCGCTGGGACGAGCCGCGCATCCGCAGCTATAACCGCATCACCGTCGGCACCCGCGAGCAGATGAACGTCCTGCTCGCCGCCGTGCGGGAGATCCTGGAGGAAATGAAATGAGAACAGCGACCATCGAACGAAAAACCAAAGAGACCGATATCGCCCTCACCCTTACGCTCGACGGGAGCGGACAGGGGAAGATCGACAGCGGCTGCGGCTTCCTTGACCATATGCTCACGCTCCTTGCCTCTCACGGGCGTTTTGACCTCACCCTTACCTGCCGGGGCGACACGGAGGTGGACGACCACCACACCGTGGAGGATATCGGCATCGCGCTCGGCGAGGCGTTTGCCCGGGCGCTCGGCGACAAGCGCGGGATCACCCGCTACGGCAGCACCATTCTCCCGATGGACGAAACGCTCGTTCTGACGGCGCTCGATCTCTCCGGGCGCTGCCTGCTCGTCTTCGACGTTCCGCTCCGGCGCCGGAAGGTCGGGACCTTTGACACCGAGCTTGTCGAGGAGTTCTGGCTCGCGTTCTGCCGGTCCGCCGCCTGTACGCTCCACATCCGGCTGCTCGCGGGCAAAAACACGCATCATATCATCGAAGGGATCTTCAAATCCGCGGCGAGGAGCCTGCGTACCGCCGTCTCCCCCGACCCCGCCTACGCCGGGGAGATCCCCTCCACCAAGGGCGTGATCGCATGACCGGCATCCTTGACTACGGCGTCGGAAACCTCTTCTCCCTCACAAGTTCCTTTGCCGCGATCGGAGAGGAGACCGTCGTATCGGCGGATCCCGGCGCGCTCGCGGAGGCGGACCGCCTGGTCCTGCCGGGAGTCGGCGCGTTCGGCGACGCGGCGGACAAGCTGCGCGCGGCGGGGCTTGACCGGTTCCTTCTTTCCGAAGCGTCCCGGGGAAAGCCGATCCTCGGCATCTGCCTCGGGATGCAGCTGCTCTTTGAGCGGAGCCTCGAATACGGCGAGCACCGGGGGCTCGGGCTGCTCCCCGGCACGGTGCGTCCGATCGCGGACGTGATCCCCGCCGGGCTGAAGATCCCCCACATCGGCTGGAACGCCCTCCGCTTCCCCCGCCCCTCCCCTCTCTTTGCCCGGATCCGGGAGGGAGATCACGTCTATTTCGTCCATTCCTATTTTGCCGACTGTCCCTCCGGGGTCGTGACCGCCCTCACCGATTACGGCGCGCCCCTGACCGCGGCCGTGGGCGAGAATAACGTCTACGGCTGCCAGTTCCACCCCGAAAAAAGCGGCGGCGTGGGTCTTGCGATCCTCTCCGCCTTCTGTGAAACGGAGACTCCTTTATGATCCTGTTCCCTGCCATCGACCTTTTCGGCGGCAAAGCCGTCCGCCTCTATCAGGGAGATTACGCCAAAATGACCGTCTACGCGGACGATCCCCTCCTCCCCGCGCGGGATTTTGTCTCCCGCGGCGCCGACCACATCCACCTCGTCGATCTCGAGGGGGCGCGGGACGGCGGCACCCCGAACTTTGACGCCGTTTGCCGGATCAAGGCGGAATGCGGCGCCTTCTGCGAGGTCGGGGGCGGGATCCGCTCGCTCGATACGGCGGCGCGGTATCTGGACGCGGGCGTCAACCGTGTGATCCTCGGGACCGCCGCCGTCACCGACGAGGCGTTCCTCTCCGCCGCGATCGAAAGATACGGCGACCGGATCGCCGTCGGCGCCGACCTGCGGGACGGCTGCGTCGCCATCCGCGGCTGGAGGGAGACTTCTCCCCTCACGGTCGGGGCTTTCTGCGAGCGGATGATCGCCCTCGGCGTCTCCACCCTGATCTGTACCGACATCTCGCGCGACGGGGCGATGCGGGGCGTCAACCTCCCGCTCTACCGCACTCTGAGCGCTCTGCCTCTGCGGATCGTCGCCTCCGGCGGCGTCTCCTCGCACGGCGACCTTGCGGCGCTGAAAGCGGCGGGCGTATGGGGCGCGATCATCGGCAAGGCGTACTATACCGGCGCGATCGACCTCGCCCGCGCGGTCCGGGAGGCGCTATGATCACAAAACGCATCATCCCCTGTCTTGACGTGCGCGACGGGCGCGTGGTCAAGGGGGTCAATTTCACCGGGCTCGCGGACGTGGACTCCCCCGTCGCCCTCGCCGAGCGGTACAGCGCCTGCGGCGCCGACGAGCTGGTCTTTTACGACATCACCGCCTCCGCGGAGGGGCGCGCGCTCTTCACTGATATCCTCACCGAGACGGCGCGGCGGGTCTTCATCCCGCTGACGGTGGGGGGCGGGATCAACACCCTCGCCGACTTTGAGCGCGTGCTCTCCTGCGGCGCAGACAAGGTGAGCGTCAACTCCGGCGCGATCCGCGATCCCTCCCTCGTCGGGGAGGCGGCGCGCCGCTACGGCGACCAGTGCGTGGTCCTCTCCGTCGACGTGAAGCGGGTGGACGGGACCTTCCGGGTCTTTGCCAAAGGCGGACGGGAAAATACCGGCATGGAGGCGATCTCCTGGATCCGGCGCTGCGTCGGAGAAGGCGCCGGCGAGGTCGTGGTCAACTCCATCGACACCGACGGGGTGAAAGGGGGATTTGACCTCCCGCTCCTTTCCGCCGTGACGGAGGCGGTCTCCGTCCCCGTGATCGCCTCGGGCGGCGCCGGGCGCATCGCGGACTTTATCGAGCTCTTCCGCGCTCTCCCGGGCGTGGACGCGGGACTTGCCGCCTCGATCTTCCACTTCGGGGAGGTCGCGATCCCCGAGCTGAAACAAAAAATGAAAGAAAACGGGATAGAAGTGAGGATACTATGATCGATCTGAACACCCTGAAATTTGACGAAAAGGGACTGATCCCCGCGATCGTGCAGGACGCGGCGACGCGCGAGGTGCTGACCCTCGCCTACATGAACCGGGAGAGCCTCGCCCTCTCGCTCGAGCGGGGGCTGTGCTGCTTCTGGAGCCGCTCGCGGCAGGAGCTGTGGCTGAAGGGAGAGACGAGCGGCAACTACCAGCACATCGTCTCCGTGACCGCCGACTGCGACGGGGACGCCCTGCTCGTGCTCGTGGAGCCGGACGGACCCGCCTGCCACACGGGCGCGGTCTCCTGCTTCCACGATCCGCTCTGGGAGAGCGGGGAGCGGCAGGACTTTACCCTCTCCGCGCTGATGGCGCTCCTCCGGGACCGCAAAGAAAACCCGAAGGAAGGCTCCTACACGACCTATCTCTTTGACAAGGGGCTCGACAAGATCCTCAAAAAGATCGGCGAGGAGTCGACCGAGGTCATCATCGCCGGCAAGGCGCAGGACAAAAAGGAGACGGTCTACGAGATCGCGGATCTTGTCTACCACGTGATGGTGCTGATGGTGGAGGCGGGGATCCCGCTCGAGGCGATCCGCCGGGAGCTCGCCGGGCGCCACGTGATCGACAAAAAGGTCAAACAGGAGAAGATGACGCAATGACCGATCTGCACGTCCACACCCGCTTCAGCGACGGGGCAGACGCCCCCGAGGAGATCGTCCGCGCGGCGATCGCGCGGGGGATGGAGACGGTCGGCTTCTCCGATCACAGTCCCCTCCCCTTCCCCTGCGACTGGTGCATGACCGGGGAGGGCGCGGAAGCGTACCGGGCGGAGGTGACCGCCCTCAAAGAAAAATACCGCGGGCGGATCCGGATCCTGCTCGGCGTGGAGCAGGACTTCTTTTCCGTAACGCCGACCGACGGATACGACTACGTGATCGGCTCGGTGCACTTCCTTTCCGCCGGCGGGCGGCTCTGGCCCGTGGACGAGGATGAAGCGACCTTTTGCCGGATCGCGCGCGAGGTCTTCTCCGGCGACTTTGACGCGATGGCGGAGGCGTACTTCTCCCTTGTCGCCGGCGTCGCCGAAAAGACGAACGCCGACGTGATCGGGCATTTTGACCTCATCTCCAAGTTCAACGAGGGGGAAAAGCTCTTTTCCGAGTCCTCCCCCCGCTACCGCGCCGCCTGGCAGGCGGCGGCGGACCGGCTGCTCGCCTCCGGCAAGCCCTTTGAGATCAACACCGGCGCGATGCACCGGGGCTACCGCACCGCCCCCTACCCCTCCGCCGAGATCCGCGCCTACCTCCGCGCGCGCGGCGCCCGCTTCCTCCTCTCAAGCGACAGCCACAGCGCACAGACGCTCTGCTGCCGCTTTGAAGACTACGCGCCGGAGACCCGGTAAAAACCTCCGCAAAAAAGGACCGGCCGAGAGAAGGAACCGCTTCCTTCTTTCAGCCGGTCTTTTTGCTTTTCTGTCAGTTTCAAAAGGCGATCCCGATCCGGGCGGGGAGGGTCATCCTCTCGCTTTTTTGCGGAGGAATAGGACGGCCGCGAGAGCGAGGACCGCTGCGGCTGCCGCCGCGACGGTCGCATCGCCGGTGTTCGGGGCGGTGGTCCCGGTTCCGGTCCCGGTACCCGTACCGGTTCCCGTGCCGGTCCCTGTTTCGGTCCCGGTGCCGGTGCCCGTTCCGGTACCCGTTTCCGTCCCCGTGCCCGTGCCGGTCTCGCTGCCGGTGCCGGTACCGGTCCCGGAAGTCTCCGCGGGAGCCGGGTCGTCGGGGATGCGGTAGGCCGGTCCGTTATAATCGGCGAGCGCGGCCTCATTGACGCTGCCGTCCGCCTGGGTAATGGTATAGGTACTCTTGAAGTGATCGGCGAGCGCGGTCGCGGAGGCGCTGGTATCGTGCCAGATATTGAGCGTCTTGATCTTGCTGCCGCCGACGAGCTTCTGCGTCTCCTCGGGGTTCGTATCCTTGCCGAACGCCGCGCCGTCAACGAGGAAGAAGTTTGCGGTGAAGTCTTTCGTCTTGGTATCGTAACCGGGGAAGATACGCCACGCCACGACCTTTGCCGCCCAGTAAACGTACGCCTGGCCGGTGCAGAGCGGGTTCTTGGCTCCCAGGCTGGCCAGGCCGATCTGCCGGGAAGCGAACTCGCCGAGAAATTCCAGATAAGCGTTCCCCGTCAGTTCAACGGGCTCGGCGACGCCGCGGGTGTTTGCCTGAATGAGGAAGTAAACGCCGGACTTGACCGTGATCTTCGTATCGGACGCCTCGTAGCCGGTATACTCCGCGCCGGCGTTGGTGATCCCGATCACCGTAAAGCCCATCATCGAGCCCGAGCTTACGTCGGAAACGGTCTGGAGCGTCTCGCCGTAGTACATATCGAGTCCTTCGCCCATCGTGACGTGGTTGCCGCGCCCGAGGATGCGGGTAAACGTTTCCGCGTTGTCGACCAGACCGATCTGTTCAAAGACGGTCGGGCCGGAGAGCGCGTACCACTTGCAGGCAACGGGAAAAATGAGCTTCGCTTTGTTTGCGGGATCGGCGGAGGTAATCGTGATCCGCTGGGTGTGCGCCGGTTCCACGTAGTAGGTATCGACCTCGGCAGTCGCGGCGGTGTTGCCGACGAGCGTGACGGCGTCCACCACCTTTACGGTGCCGCCGGTCGAGGCGATCGCCTTGAGCGCGTCGTCAAGCGCGCCGAGAGGCGAGGAGGCGGAGGAGCCGTCTCCGGTCCCGCCGTCCTTGACGTAAACGACCGCTTCATCCGCCGCTGCGGTGAAGGAAAACAGGACGCAGGAGGAACAGAGGACGAACGCGCAGATCAAAAGGGACAACAAACGTTTCATAGGGATTCTCCTTTCAGAATCTTTGAGAAAAGGGCACCGCTTTTTGCGGGAAACTTTATTCCGCTTTTCCTTTCTTCTTCGCGGCGACGATGATCCCCGCGATCACGGCGACTGCGGCGACCGCGATGATCGCCCAGACGTAGGCGGGCACGCCGTCCTTGCCTGTCTGCTGCGGCGCTTCCGCCGTACCGGTACCGGGGGCGTTCGTCTCCGTCGCTTTCGTCTCCGGGGCTTTGGTCTCCGGAGCTTTGGTCTCCGGGGCCTTGGTCTCCGGAGCCTTGGTCTCCGGAGCCTTCGTCTCGGGGGCTTTCGTCTCGGAGGGTTCGGTCACCGGGGGCTGCGTCTCCGTGCCGCCCGGCTGCCCGGACACGACGGGATCGGAGGTGATGCGGTAGGCGGGGCCGGTGTAGTGGTCGAGCGTATCCAGGTTGACGGCGCCGTCCGCCTGAGTGATCGTAAAGGTCGCCTTGGTCCATTCGGCGGTCTCGGTAGCCGTTTTGCTGTTGGGATTATACCAGATATTGAGCGTCTTCAGCTTTGCCGCGCCGACAAAGGTCTGCGGCATATCCGACTCGTTGAGGAAGTCGGCGTTCGCCTCCATGAAGAGATTGGAGGTATAGGGCTCGGTCGTGAGGACGTCGTAGCCCGGGAAGATCCGCCAGCTGTGGACGCGGGACGCCCAGTAAACGTAGGTCTCGCCCTGGCAGGTATAGTTGTTGCCCTGGGAGGCAAAGCCCATCTGACGGACGGCAAAATCCCCGAGGAACTCCATATAGCAGTTGCCGGTATGGACGCCGGGCTCCGCCAGCTTGCGGGAGTAGGCCTGAACGAGGAAGTAAACGCCGGACTTGATCGTGATCTTCGTGTCCGCGGCCGCCATCCCGTCGTACTCCGCGCCGACGTTGGTGATCCCGTGGAGCGTAAAGCCCTTCATCGTGCTGTCAAAGACGTCGAGGGCTGTCTGCAGGGCCTCGCCGGAGTACATCTCGAGCCCCTCGCCCATCGTGATATGGTTGCCGCGCGCAAGGATCCGGGCGTAAGCCTCGGTCGCGTTGACCATCTTCAGGTTTTCAAAGACGGTCGGGCCGGAGAGCGCGTACCACTGGCACTCGGAGGTGAAGATGAGCTGCGCCTTGTTTGCGGGATCGGCGGAGGTGACCGTGATCTTCTGCTCGTGCGCGGGCTCCGCGTAATAGTAGCCCGTGATCTCGGCCTTTGCCTCGGTGTTGCCGACCGGGGTGACGGCGTCGACCACCTTCACGGTGCCGCCGGTCGCCGCCAGCGCCTTGAGCGCGGCGTCGAAGGTGCCGAGAGGGGAGGCGGCGGAGCTTCCGTCTCCGGTCCCGCCGTCCTTTACGTACACGACCGCCTCGTCAGCCGCCGCGGGAAAAGAGAGAAACACACAGGACGTAACAAGGAGAAACGCGCTGATCAAAAGAGAAACTGCTTTTTTCATAACAAGTTCCTTTCCCTGATTTTTGGTAAATTCAGCATAACACTCCAAGAGAGAAAAAGCAAGACGGAAGCGACATTTGTTATATAAAATATACAAAATCGATACTTTTCGTTGCTGAAAACCTGTGATTTTGGAAAAATCGCCTTTCCGGCGCCTCTACGCTCAGGAGCGCGCAGAGGAGGAGAGAACGGCTCCGTTCCTCGTCCCGTTGAAGACGCTGTCTTCGACCGCCGTCTTCCCTCCCACGATCACGTAACGGAGCCCCTCCGCCCGCAGGGCGGGAGCGCCGTAATCCGCTTTGTCGATGATGCGGTCCGCGTCGAAGATACAGAGATCCGCGTCAAAGCCTTCCCGGATCACGCCTTTGTTTGCAAAACCGTAAACGTGCGCGGGGAGTGCGGTGATCCTGCGGATCATCTCCGGCAGGGGGACGAGCCCGCGCTCCCGGACGTAATGCCCGAGCACCCGCGGGAAGGAGGCGACGAGCCTCGGGTGAGAAACCTGTCCCCTCACCGCGACGCCGGAGTCGGTGCAGACCATCGCGCGCGGATGCCGGAGCACGGTCTCCACGTCCTCCTCGCACATCGTAAAATACCGCCCCTCCGACTCCGCGCTGTCCCGGATGATATCGAAGACGGTATCGTAGGGATCCTTTCCGTGGAGCCGCGCCGCCTCCTCCAGATTCAGCCCGATATACTGCGGGTAGGCGGTGCTTTTGCTTATGACCGCCCAGGTGAGGCTGCTGCCGCGGGATTTGTCCCGCTCCCGGTCGATCTCCTTGATCCGCTCGCGGATCCCGGGGGACGACAGATTCTCTTTCGTCTTTCCGCCCGCCTGGAACTCTCTCGGGACGAAACGGGCGTCGAGCCCGGTGCAGCTCGCGGTATAGGGGTATACGTCGCAGTAGAGATCCGCGCCCGCCGCGTTCGCCTCGTCCATCATCCGGAGCGTCTCCCGGACCTTGCCGTGGTTTACCTTGCCCGAGGCCTTGTGATGGGAGAGGACCCCCCGCGCGCCGGAGGCGCGGATGATCCCGATGAATTCGGCGACCGAAGCGATCAGCCCGTCTCCCTCGTCCCGGATATGGGCGGAGACGACGGCGCCCTCCTCCGCGGCGACCTGCGCAAGCCCGGTCAGCTCCTCCGCCCCGGCAAAGCAGCCGGGCATATAAAAGAGGCCGAAGGAAAGTCCGATCGCGCCGTGCCGGAGGCTCTCCCGGAGCATATCCTTCATCCGGTCAAGCTCCTCCCGCGTCGCCTCTCTCTGCTCGTATCCGAGTACCGCGCGGCGGAGATTGCCGTGCCCGACGAAAAAGGCGATGTTGGAGCCCTGCGGCACCGTCCGCGCCGTCTCCATAAAGCGCTCGACGCTCTGATAGACGCGCGTGTCAAGATCCTCCCTGTCCGCGGCCTCGACCGGCTTTTGCGGCAGGTAGGGCCTCGGCGCCACGCTCCCGCCGCACATCCCGGAGATGACCGTGGTGATCCCCTGCTCCGCCTTTTCCTTTTGCTCGGGGCAGGACAGGATCGTATAATCGGAGTGGGCGTGCGAGTCAAAAAAACCGGGCGTCACGGTAAGGCCGGCGGCGTCGATCTCCCGGTCGGCGCCGGAGAGCCCCGCGCCGATCTTCACGATCCTTCCGTCCTTGACCGCCAGGTCGGCGACGTACGGCGGCGTGAGCGCCCCGTCGATCACCGTGCCGTTTCTGATGATCAGATCATAAGCCATATCAGTCATCCTCCTTTTTTTCGCGGAACGCGGGTCAGATATCGAGCAGGACCGTGCCGTCCTCGCGGTAAACGACCGCTTCCTTATCAACGAAGAGCGACTCGATGTAGGCGACGTATTCCTCCCTGCTCTTAAAGCGGACGGCCGCGTTCTCCACTACGTATTTCGCCTTTTCGGCGCCGTTTTCCAGCAGCTTGCGGATGATCGCCGCCTGCGCCTTTGCGCTGTCCATGCACGCGCTGTCAAAATCCGCGATCCGGAAGGCGGGACTGTGCCCGGCGCCCGCCGCGCCGCCGCTGAAGGCGTGAACGGCGGGCATCACCTGCGAGATATCGCCCATATCGGTACAGCCGGTATCCCACGGCTCGCTGAGATAGCGGGCGTTCTCCCTGCCGACGACCTCGGCCATCCCCTCGAGCATCACGTCGCTCAGGTTTTTGTCAAACGCGCCGGGCAGATACCCCGGCATATCGGTGAGATGCACCCGCGCGCCGACCGCCGCCGCGGCCGCCGCGACCGCGCGGTTGACCCGGCGGTTGATCTCCGCGCAAACCTCTACCCGGCTCGCGCGCACCTGGTTCTCCATCACCGCGACGCCGGGAACGGCGTTGACGACGGTCCCCGCCTCGGTCAGGATGGGATGGACGCGCACAAAATCATAGTTGTTGAAGATATCGCGGATCGCGTTGATGGAGGTGAAGGCGAGGGTGGCGGCCTGGAGAGCGTTGATCCCGTGGCGCGGCGCCCCCGCGTGCGCGCTTTTGCCGATGAAGCGCGCGGTCTTCCGGATCCCGCCGTTGCAGCCCGGCCGGATCGTGAATTTGTGCGTTCCGCCGCCCGTGTGGATCATAAAGGCGAGATCGCAGTCGTCAAAATACCCTCTGGCGTAAAACTCCCGCTTGCCGCCCGAGAAACGGACGGTCCCCTTCTCCCTCAGCTCGCGGAGGAAGTCGTTTTTCACCCCCTCCTCCGCCGGGACGACGCAGAGCCGGATGCTGCCGGAGAGCCCGTCCGTGAAGCCGGGCTCCTGGAGGACCGCCGCCACGCCGTAGAGCGCCGCGCATTGCGCGTTGTGTCCGCAGGCGTGCGCCGCGCCGGTCTCGGGGTCGGCGTCCGGATGATCCGGGACCGGGAGTCCGTCGAGCTCGGAAAAGAGCAAAATCTTCGGTCCCGGGCGCCCGGTGTCAACGTCGGTGTAAAAGCCGGGGACGTTTCCCGCGCGCGTCAGGGTATAGCCCAGTTTTTCGTAGAGGGCGGCGAGATAGTCGGACGCCGCCCACTCGCGGTACCCTGTCGCCGCGTGGTGCGCCATATACGAAAGCACGTCCTCCATCTCCGCCCTGCGGGCGTCGATCTTCTCAAAGATCTCTCCGTTCGTCATTTTCCCCTCTTTTCCGGCGCGGAAGGAAAAACACCGGAAGCGCGCGCCGCCGAAGGCGGTGCGCGTCTCCGGCGTCTGTCAGATATCCGCGTCCTTGATATAGAATTTGCCGTAATCGGCGATATACTTTTTCCGTCCGGCAAGATTGTCGCCGAGGAGGAGCTCGAAGATCTCGTCCGTCTCCTTCGCGTCCGCCGGCGTGATCGCGACAAGGCGCCGCGTCGCCGGGTTCATCGTCGTCTCCCACATCATATCCGGCTCGTTCTCGCCGAGGCCCTTGGAGCGCTGGACCGTGACCTTCTGCCTGCCGAGCCCGGCGAGGATCTTATCCTTCTCCTCCTCGGTATAGGCAAAATAGGTCTTGTCCTTGGCGGTGATCTCAAAGAGCGGAGACTCCGCGATGAAGAGCTTGCCCTCCCGGATCAGGGTGGGGAGCAGCCGGTAAAACATCGTGAGCAGCAGCGTCCGGATCTGGAAGCCGTCCTCGTCCGCATCGGTGCAGATGATGATCTTCGACCAGGCGAGATCCTCGGGGCGGAAGCCGTCCTTCGTCTCCTTGGTTTTCCCTTTGATCTCCGCGCCGCAGCCGATCACGCGCAGAAGATCGACGATGATCTCGCTCTTGAGGATGCGGTCGTATCCGACCTTGAGGCAGTTGAGGGTCTTGCCGCGCACGGGGATGATCGCCTGGAACTCGGCGTCCCGCCCGAGCTTGCAGGAGCTCATCGCGGAGTCGCCCTCCACGATGTAAAGCTCCCGGAGGTTTTTGTCCTTGGATCGGCAGGAGACGAATTTTTCCACCCGGTTCGCCGCGTCGTCGCTGCGCTTGCCGAGCGTCTTTTTGAAGTCGATGCGGCTCTTTTCCGCCTCCTCCCTGCTGCGCTTGTTGAGAAGGACGGTCTTCATAAAGAGCTCGGCGTCGGTACGGTTCTCAAGGAAGTAGATCTCGAGCTGGCGGGCGAGATATTCGGTCACCGCCTTCTGGATAAAGGGGTTGTTGACCGCCTTTTTCGTCTGGTTTTCATACGAGGCGTCGGAGGAGAAGCTGTTGATCACGAGGACAAGCGACTCCTCGATATCCGCGTAGGTGACCTTTTGCTCGTTTTTGTTGTATTTTCCCCCGTTTTTGAGGATCTTGTCGAGCGCGGAGGTAAAGGCCGCGCGGGCCGCCCGCTCGGTCGCGCCGCCGTGGTCGAGGGGACTGGAGTTGTGGTAATACTCGATCGCGCTGACGCCGTTTGTAAGGCAGAAGGCGATCTCCGCGAGAACGTCATAGTCCTCCATGTCCTCGCGGTCGCGGCCCCGCATCTCGGTCCGGAAGAAGGCGGTGGAGGTCAGCGCGCGGTCGCCCGCCAGCTCCCCGACGTAATCGGTGATGCCGTTCTCGTAGACGTATTCCTTTTCCTCAAAGCCGCCCCGTTCCGTCTCCACCCGCAGCACAAAGCGCAGGCCGGCGTTGACGACCGACTGGCGGTGGAGCATATCCTCAAAGTATTCAACAGGGATATTGATGTCGGTGAAGACCTCGAGATCCGGCTTCCAGCGGATCACGGTTCCGGTACGGCGCTCCTTCTTCTCAAGCTCCCGCTCGGAAAGCTCCCCGACGGGAAAGCCCTTTTTGAAGTTCATCTCCCGCACGTACGCCCCGTCGTAGGAGCGGACGCGCATATATTCCGACGCGTACTGGGTCGCGCACGCGCCGAGGCCGTTGGTGCCGAGCGGGTATTTGTAGGGACTGTCCTTGTCCTTGTTGTTGTACTTGCCTCCGGCGTAGAGCTCGCAGAAGACGAGGTGCCAGTTCCAGTCCTGCTGCTTTTCGTTATATCCGAGCGGAACGCCGCGCCCGTTGTCGTCCACCTCGATCGACCTGTCGGCGAAAACGGTAACGGTGATCAGCTTGCCGTAGCCGGCGCGCGCCTCGTCGACGGAGTTGGAGAGGATCTCGAACACCGCGTGCTCGCACCCTTCCAGTCCCTCCGTGCCGAAAATGACGGCCGGACGCTTGCGGACCCGGTCCGGTCCTTCCAGTTTTTCGATGCTTGTGTCGTTATATACGACCTTCGGTTTTTTAGCTTGTTCCATATTCGTCCCTTCCGGATGATCTCGCGTATCATTTTAGCACAAAGCGCTCCGTTTGTCAATTCTTTGCGGCGCGTCCCTTTTTTGTCCCGCGGGGCGCGTTTGCAGTTGCTTTTTGCCGACGGCTTTGGTAAAATAAAGATATGAAACACGAACTTTCCGATTTTTTCGCGGGAGAAGACCTCTCCCTCTGGGGCGTCGCGCCGGCGGCGCCCGACCTGGTAACATCGCCGGAGCGTCTCAGACGCGCCGGTCTCTCCCTGCCCGGTAACCCGCCGGCGCCCGGGGAGACGTTCCCCGTTCGCTCTCTTCTGGTGATCGCCGTCCCTTATTTTGCCGGGTATCCGGAAAACTTCTCCGCTTATGCGGCGGCGCCCGACTACCACGCCTATTTTGACGGGCTCTTTTCCCGTCTCGGAGAAGTCCTGCGCGCCCTTTGGCCGCAGGCGCATTTCGCCTTCTTTGCCGATAAGTCCCCCTTCTCCGAGACGAGAGCGGCCGAGCGCGCGGGGCTCGGCTCCCGCGGGGACAATATGCTCTTTCTCACAGAGGACTATTCCTCCTTCGTCTTCCTCGGCGAGGCGGCGAGCGACCTTGCCCCGAAGGAGTGGGGGATCCCGGAGCGGCGCGCGCCAAAGCTCTGCCTGCATTGCGGCGCCTGCCGCCGCGCCTGCCCCGGCTGGCAGGAAAAGGAGTTTTACTGTCTCTCCGCCCTGACCCAGAAAAAGGGAGCGCTCACCGAAACGGAAAAGGAGCGCATCCGCCGCTGGGGCAGCGTGTGGGGGTGCGATATCTGCCAGAAGGTCTGCCCCGTGACAAAAAAGGCGGCCGCCGCCGGAACGCTGGAAACGCCGCTCGCCTACTTCCGGCGGGACCGGATCGCCCGGCTCGACTACCGGGCCCTCGCGGCGCTGGACGACGAGGCGTTCGCCCGCCGCGCCTTCTCCTGGCGGAAGCGCGAGACGGTCCTGCGCAATCTGGAAATTCTGTACGGTCCCGACGAGCGTGAAAAGGAGGAAACGCCATGCTGACGTTGCTCTGCGGTCTGCCCGGCAGCGGCAAAACGGAAACCTGCATCGCCCGCGCGCGGGAGGCGCTTGCCGCCTCCGTTCCCGGCGAGGGGAAGCGGATCTACTTTATCTGTCCCGAGCAGGAGACCGTCTCCGCCGAGGGACGGATCCTCTCCTCCCTGCCTCCCTATGCGCCGCTGACGGTAGAAGTGGATAATTTTTCCCGTCTTGCGAACGCCGTATTCCGCTCGGTGGGGGGAGTGGCGCGCACGCACGCCGGAAAAAACCTGAAACGCGCCGTGATGTGGAGAGCGCTGCAAAGTCTCCCCTTCCCCGACAAGACGAGTCCCGACCGCGTCAAGGAGCGGCTCGGGGTGGTGGGGGAGTTCATCGACTCCGCCGTCCCGCCGGAAAAGCTCTCCGCCGCCGCCCGTTCCCTCTCCGGCGACGGGCGCCTCTCCTCGCTCCTTGAGGAGTACGCCCTGATCCTCTCGGTCTATACCGCGCTGATGGAGGAGTCCGGCGGGGACGCCGGGCATGACGGCGATATCCTGATCTCCGTTTTGAAACAGAACGACTTTTTCCGCGGCTGTGAGATCTATCTCGACGGCTTTACCAGCTTTACCGGGCAGGAATACGCGATCATCGATCAGCTCCTCGCCCAGGCGGACTCCGTGACCGTCACCCTCGGCGGAACGCCGCAGGGCGGCGGGATCTGGCTCGCCGAGATCCGCGACACCGCCGCGAGACTGACGGTGATCGCGAAGCGGCGCGGCTCCCCCGTGCGCGTCGAGACGCTCGGGGAAAACCTCCGGACGCAGGATCCCGTCCTGCGCCGCCTCTCCTCCTCGCTCTGGAGCGCCGGGCGGGAGGCCGCTTCCCCGGACGATCCGGGGGACGCGCTGCGTCTGGTGCGCGCCGGAGACGCTCTCGCGGAGGCGGAGTTCCTCTCCGCGGATCTCGCGCGGCGCCTCTGCGACGAGGGGTGCCGTTACTCCGACTTTGCGGTGGTGGTCCGCTCGCTCGACGACTGGGAGGCGATCCTCGAGCCCGTCCTGCGGGAGCACGGGATCCCCGCCTTTTTCGCTCACGGCAGCAAGCTCGACGACCGTCCCGCCGTCCGCTTTTTCCTCTCCGCCTGCGCCTGCGCGGCGCGGGGCTTCTACCGGGAGGACGTCAAAGCCCTGCTCAAAACCGGCTGCTGCCCCCTCTCCGACGACGACTGCGACCTCTACCTCCGCTACGCGAAGACCTGGTCCCTCACCCGGCGCGATCTGCTCTCGGAAAAGGACTGGACGATGAGCGTCAACGGCTTTGAGGGGGACGGACGCGACCCCTACGCCGCCGAGACGCTCGGGAGGATCAACGGCGTGCGCCGCTTCCTCTCCTCCCTGCTCGCGCCCTTCGACGCCCGCCTCGCGGAAAAGGATCTGACGGTGAGGGGAGCCGCGGAAGCCGCCTTTTCCCTCCTCTCCGCCGCCGGGATCCGCGAGAGGATGGAGGAGGAGGCGGAGCGTCTCCGCGCCGCCGGAGAAACGCGGGCGGCAAACGAGGAGGCCGGCGTGTGGAACGCCCTCCTCTCCGCCCTTGACACCGCGGTGCGCGCCGCGGGAGAGGAGCCGGTCGACGCGCGGGGATTCTACGATCTGATGCGTCTTTTGCTCTCCGACTGCGACCTTTCCGCCATCCCGACCTCCTCCGACGCCGTGACCGTCGGCTCCGCCGACACGCTCCGCGCCTCCGGGGTCCGGCACGTCTATCTGCTCGGCGTGCGGGAGGGGGAATTCCCCGCCGCCGCCTCGGTCAAGGGCTTTTTCTCCGAGCGGGAAAAACGCCTGCTCGCCGACGCCGGCATCGAGCTGACGCGGGACGCGGCGATCCTGACGGCGCGGGAGTTCTACTTCTTTTCCCGTGCGCTCTCTCTCGCCTCGGAGAGCGTGACGATGGTCTGCCATCTCTCCGTCTCCAAGGACGGGAGCGCCGAGCGGGAGTCCGCCGCCTTCACCCGGGCAAACCGGCTCTTCCCGCGGGCGCGGCGCGTCGTATACGATCCCGCCTCGCCCGCCTTCCTCTCCGACCGACGCAGCGCGGAAAACTACCTCCTCCTCTCGGACGGCGCGCCGGAGGCGGCGGCGGTACGCGCCGCCCTCCTGCAAGCGGGAACGGCGCTCCCCGAAAAAGAAGGACCGCCGGAAGCCCGCCTCGCCGAAGCGACGCGGGAGAGAGCCTTTGCGCGCGATCTCTATCTGTCTCAATCACAGCTTGAAAGCTACGCCAAGTGCCATTTTTCCTACCTTCTCCAATATCTCGCCCGGGTAAAGGAGGACGCGCGGCCGGAGCTCGGCGCCAACCACGCCGGCACCTACGTCCACGCCCTGCTTGAAAAGCTGGTCCCCGCCCTCTCGGAGGGGAGGATCCGCGAGGAGGAGATCCCCGAGCGGGTCCGCCTGCTCGGCCGGGAGGAGCTGGAGCGTCTCTGTCCGCCCGAACGGCGGGACGACGCGCTGCTGAAGATGCGTTTTTACCGTCTCACGGAGGGAGTGGCTCCGGTCGCGCGCCAGCTCGCGCGGGAGCTCTCCGCCTCGGATTTTTCCACCTTCGGGACGGAGATCCGCTTCACCCCCGAAGGTGAGGAAGGCCCGACTCCCGCCGTGCTCCCGCTCTCCGGGGGGCGCCGGGCGATCCTCTCGGGGACGGTCGACCGCGCGGACGTCCTCCCCGACGGCGCGGGCAACGTCTACGTCCGGGTGATCGACTACAAGACAGGGCAAAAGACCTTTACCCTCGCGGATCTCGACCGGGGGCACTCTCTCCAGCTCCCCCTCTATCTCTTTGCGCTCTGCGATGAAAAGAACGCCCCTCTCTTTTCCGCGGCGGGCAGGTCGGAGACCGGCCGGGTCCTCCCCGCCGGGATGCTTTACTGCATCGCAAAGCCGCCGGAAACCAAGAAGGTCTCCGCGCCAAGCGACGAGGAATACGCGGCGATCGAGCGGGAAGAGGTGGCGCTCTACGGCGTCGTCCTGGGGGACGAGACCGTGCAGCGCGCGCTGGATCCCTCCTTTTTCTCCCTCTTCTCCGAGGAGGGGCAAAAGGGCGGCAAAACCGACCGAAGGAACCGCAAACGCCTGACCATGTCCCAAAGCGAGCTTGACGGGCTGCGGGAAGCGGTACACGGCAAGATCACCTCCATGGCGGAAAGTCTGCTGACCGGAGACGTGCGTACGCTCGCCGACGGCGGGGCGGAGCCGGACTGCGAATTCTGCCCTTACGGGTCGGTCTGCCGCCTCCCCCTGACAGAAAAGAAACAAAAGAACGCCGAAGAGAGAACGGACGCGGAGGAAAACGCAAATGGCTGAAGAAAGGATCTGGACCCCGGCGCAGCGCGAGGCGATCGACGCCGGGGGCGACACCCTCGTCTGCGCGGCGGCGGGCTCCGGCAAGACCACCGTCCTGACGGAAAATATCATCCGTTATCTCACCGACGGCGAGCATCCAGGCTCCGTCTCGCGCGTACTCGCCGTGACCTTCACCCGCGCGGCGGCCGCGCAGCTGAGGAGCCGCCTGCGCGTCGAGCTGGAAAACCGGCTGGAGGAGGATCCGGAAAACGAGCATCTCGCGCGTCAGCTCCTGCTCCTCCCCTCCGCTTCGATCTCCACCATCGACAGCTTTTATCAGGATCTCCTCCGGTCGGAAAAGGACCGGATCGGGCTGCCCGCCTCCCTGCGCCTGACCGACAGCGCGGAAACGGATCCCCTCCTCGACGAGATCCTGCTCTCCGAGGAAGCGCTCCGGTTCGAGCAAAACGAAAAAGACTTTATTTCTCTTGTCGGCGTCTTCGCCGACTTCCGCGGGGAGGGGCGGTTCCTCCCCGCCATGCGCGACCTCTACACCTCCCTGCGCGCCCTGCCGGAGGGGTGCGACTATCTCGCCCGCTGCGCCCGGGAAACGGAAGCGGCGGACGGGGAGCTCTTTGCGACGGCGGCGGGTCGGATCCTCGCCGACGCCCTGATCCGGGACTGCGCCGCTTACCGGGCGCGCTTTGCGCGCGCCTTGGAAGCGATGGAGAAGGATCATCCCTACCGCCCGGCTTTTGAAGCGGAAACGCTCTTCCTTGACGGATTTGATAAGGCTCTGCGCGAAAGCTAAAAGCGACGACGCGGAGCTCTGCGCCGTCCTCCAGGACTTTCTCGGCTCTTATCGGGACGCCGTCAAAAAAACGTGGACTCCCTACTTTGCGCAGCCGGAAGAGGAAGCGAAGCATACGATCCGGCGCGGCGCGGCGCTTTTGCGCGCTCTGGCGGATTACCTCTCCTGCGTTGACGCGCGGATGGAAAAAACAAAGCGCGAGCGGGGGATCTGCGACTTCTCCGACATCGCCCACTACGTCCTGCGCATCCTCTACCGCGAGGACGGGACGGTCAGCGACACGGCGCGGGCGATCGCGGAATGCTACGACCGCGTCTACATCGACGAATACCAGGACGTCAACCCCATGCAGAAAAAGATCTTTGACGCTCTCTCGCGCAAAAACCGCTTTATCGTCGGGGACGTCAAGCAGTCGATCTACGCCTTCCGCGGGTCCGACCCCTCGATCATCGACGCGCTCCGCCGGAGAGCGGAGGACCCCGCCGAGGGGATCTCCTCCGTCTTTATGACCGAGAACTTCCGCAGCAGCGCCGCCATCCTCGAATACGCAAACACCCTCGTCGCTCCCCTCTTTGCCGGAGGCTCCTTCCTCTATACCAAAGAGGACGAGCTGACCTTCGGCGGGGCGAAGGGCGTGCCGGACCGCGAACACTCCGCAAAGATCCGGATCCTCCTGCGCTCCGGGTCCCTTGCGGATCGGAAAGACGGAAAGCGCCGGCTCGAAGCGGAAGCGGGCGCCGTCTGCGACGAGATCGAACGCCTGCTCCGGGAGGAGAAAAAAGCGAACGGGACCCCCTTTACCTGCGGGGATATCGCCGTCCTCTTCCGGCAGGACAGGCAGGCAGCCGCCCTGGTGCGGGAGCTGGAATCCCGCGCCCTCCCCTACACGACCCAGAAGCCGAAGGACTTATTTTCCAACCCCCACGTCTCCCTCGCGCTCTCCTGTCTGAGCGCGATCGACAATCCCCTGCGGGACATCCCGCTGGCGGCGGTCCTGCTCTCCCCGGTCTTCTCCTTTTCGGCGGACGAGTTTTTCCGCCTCTCGCAAAACCGGCGCCCCACCCTCTGGGAAAAGCTGTGCGCGGAGGGGGAGAAGCAGGATCCTCTCGGGGAAAAGGCGCGCCGCGCCGCGGACGCGATCCGCGCCCTGCGCGCCCGCGCGCGCCGCGTCCCCGCAAACGAGTTTGTCCGGTCCCTCTTCTTTTCCTATGAAACGCGCGCGGCGCTCGCCGCCGCCTCGGACGCTCCGCCGGCGACCGTGAACGCCGATCTCGGCGCGCTCTACCGTCTCTCCTGCTCCTATCCGGGAGAGGCGGGCAAGGGACTGTGCGGCTTTGTGGAATACCTGGAGCGCGAAAAGGCGCACGGCCTCCCGCGCGAGCTCGCCACACCGGATGAGAACAGCATCCGCCTGATGACCGTCCACGGCTCGAAGGGGCTGGAGTTCCCCGCCGTTTTCCTCATCGGCTGCGGCAAGGACCGCGGACCGGTAAAGTCCTCTCTCTTCTCCTATTCCCTCTCCGCCGGGGCGGCGACCGCCGTTCCCGACTCACGGGGCTTCCTCAAGATCGAGAACCCGCTGCGCCAGGCGGTCGATTTTGCGGAAAAGCTGCAGAGCTCCGAGGAGGAAAAGCGCCTGCTCTACGTGGCGGTGACCCGGGCGCGCGAGCGGCTCTACCTCTCCGCGCCGACGACGGAACAGATCCTCGAAAAAGCAAAAACGGAGCGATTCTTTTCCCCGCTTCCGCTCCCCGGTCTCTTCGACTCCCGGATCCTTTACGCCCTCACGGCGGCAGAGAGCCGCCCGGATCTCGCCGAGATCGCCGTTGACCGGGAGCCAGCGCCGGAGGAGGAGCTCCCCGCGCCCGCCGTGCCTCCGGTCCGTCCCGCGACAGCGGAAAGCGCGGGAGAGGCGGAGCTTTTCCGCCGTCTTGCCTTTTCCTACCCCAACAGCTTCCTTTCCCGCATCCCGGCAAAGCTCTCGGTCTCCGAGCTCTCCCCCTCTATCCTTGACGAAGCGTCCCCTCTGCTCCCCGAGCGCGAGGGGAGCGACCCCGTCCTCCGTCCTGACCGGACGGCGCTCGCCTTTGAGAGCGCGCCCGCCTTCCTCCTCGGCGAGCGGAAGGTCGACGCGGCGGAAGCGGGAACGGCGACCCACCAGTTTTTGCAGTTCTGCCGCTTTGAGCGCGCCGAGCGGACCGGCGCGGCGGAGGAGGGGAAGCGCCTTTTGGCTGACGGGTTCCTCACCGAACGCCAGGTCGGCGCTTTGCGGATCGGGGAGCTCGACGCCTTCTTCTCCGGGGCGTTCTACGCCCGGATGAAGGCGGGGCGGGATCTGCACCGGGAATTCCGCTTCAACTGCTTCCTCCCCGCGCGGATGCTGACGACCGATCCCGCGCTGAAAGAGTCTCTCGGCGGGCGCGAGCTTGCCGTGCAGGGGGTCATCGACGGCTTCTTTCTCGAAGGGGAGGACGTGATCCTCTTTGACTACAAGACCGACCGCGTCTCCCCCTCCCTCCCGGAGAAAGAGGCGGCAGACCTCTTTGCCGGACGGTACGCCTGGCAGCTCTCCTGCTACGCCGCCGCCCTGCGCCGCATCTACGGCAGACCGGTCGCGGACGCCCTGATCTACTCCACCGCGCTCGGGCGCGTCTTCTCCCTCCGGGGAGCGCTGACCGAGGCGTGACAGATTGTTTACAAAAAACACCTTGTAAAACGGGGCGGGAGCGTTATATAATATCAGTATGTTTGGATATGTAAAAGCTTTCCCGCCGGAGCTTACCCTGCGGGAGTACGAACTCTACCGCGCCGGCTACTGCGGCGTCTGCCGCGCGATGGGGCGCTGCAACGGGCGGACCTCCTGCGCCGGATTGACGTGGGACTCGGTCTTCCTCTTCTTTGTCCGGACCGCGCTCACCAAGGACCCCTTTGAGGTGAAGCGGATCTTCTGCCTCCTGCACCCCTTCCGGAAGAGGCAGGCGGTCCTCTCCACCCCGCAGATCGACTACGCGGCGCGGGCAAGCGCCGTCCTGATCCACGGAAAGCTGCAGGACGACAAAAAGGACGAGCGCGGCGTAAAAAAGCTGCGCGCCTCCCTCCTCCTCCCCCTCGCCTCCCGCCACAAAAAGCGGGCGGCGCTGCCGGAGCTGGAGGAGCGGTGCGGCGCGATCCTCGCAAAGCTCGCGGAGACCGAGCGGGAACGCCCCGCCTCCTTCGATCTCCCCGCCTCCCTCTCGGGAGAGCTGACCGCCGAGGTCTTCTCCTGCGGGCTCCCCGCCGGGAGCGAGGAGGAGCGCCTCGCCCGGGAGATCGGCTTCCACACCGGGAAGTTCGTCTACGCGGCGGACGCGGCGGACGACTTCCTCTCCGACCAAAAGGCGGGGCGCTACAACCCTTACGCCGCCCTCTTCGGCCGCGATACGCTCACGGAGGACGACAAAGAAGGGATCTTTGACGGGATCCGGTACGAGCTTACCGCGATCGAACGCGCGCTCGCGCTGATCGACTTTTCCGGCATCACCGGGATCGAGCATATCCTCTCCAACATCGTCGGCGAGGGGATGACGGACGCGGCTGGAGCGTCTACTTCTTTACCGAAGGGGGAGGAAAACAGTGATTGAGAGCACGTTAAAGTTAAATATTCATCCGAAGGGAGCATCGTCTAGTATCACTGTTTCGCAATACGATGTTGGATCTCGGA
>CACYYS010000032.1 GCA_902778725.1 uncultured Ruminococcus sp. | reverse complement strand
CTCGATCTCGATGCGCGGCACGCCGGCGTCCTTCAGTTTGTTTTTCAGAAACTTTCTGACGTTATAGTCGGATACGAGAGTGTCGCCGAAGACCTCGTCTTTCGCAAACCATCTCGAATCCCAGTTCTTGATCACGCCGACGCGCAATCCGTGGGGGTTGACTTTCTGTCCCATGTTCGGCTCCTCCTCTCTCAGTCTCTTTCCTTGACGGAAAGGGTGACGTGGCTCGTTCTCTTGTTGATGCGGTAGGCTCTTCCCTGCGCTCTCGGCATGATCCGCTTCTGGATCGGGCCGGGGCAGCAGAAGCACTCGTTCACATAGAGCTTCGAGACGTCCATCTGGAAATTATGGTCCGCGTTTGCGACCGCGCTGTCGAGAAGCTTCACCAGATACTCGCTCGCGCTCTTCGGCGTGCTCTTGAGGATGGCTTTTGCTTCCGCGACGTCCTTGCCTCTGATGAGGTCAAGCACGATCCCGACCTTGCGCGGAGATATTCTCGCATATTTAAGATAAGCTTTTGCTTCCATTTAAGGCTTTTCCTCCGTTTTTATTTGGGATCGTGGCAGATCACTTCGTGGTGGTCTTGGCTCCCGCGTGGCCGCGGAAGGTGCGGGTGGGCGCGAACTCGCCCAGCCGGTGGCCGACCATATCCTCGGTCACATAGACCGGGAAGTGCTTGCGGCCGTCGTGCACCGCGATGGTGTGACCGACAAAATCAGGATAGATCACCGAGGCGCGGGACCAGGTCTTGATGACCTTTTTGTCGCCGCTTTCATTCATAGCGCAGATTCTCTTGTAGAGCTTTTCTTCTACGTAAGGCGCTTTTTTCAGGCTTCTGCTCATTTCTTTCCTTTCCTCCGGTTATCTGTCGTTTCTGCGCTTCACGATAAACTTGTTCGTGCGCGCCTTCTTGTCTCTGGTCTTGTAGCCCATCGTCGGCTTGCCCCAGGGGGTGACAGGGGACGGACGCCCGATCGGAGAACGGCCCTCGCCGCCGCCGTGCGGGTGGTCGCAGGGGTTCATGACCGAGCCGCGGACGTGCGGACGGACGCCCTTGTGACGGGTCTTGCCGGCCTTGCCGATCTTGACGGTATCGTGCTCGATGTTCCCGACCTGGCCGATCGTCGCCTTGCAGTCGAGGCGGATGACGCGGACCTCGCCGGAGGGGAGACGGACCTGTGCCGCGCCGTTCTCCTTCGCCATCAGCTGGGCCGCGGCGCCGGCGGCGCGGACAAGCTGCCCGCCCTTGCCGGGATAGAGCTCGATGTTGTGGATGAAGGTACCGACCGGGATGTTCGCGACGGGGAGGGTGTTGCCCGGCTTGATATCCGCGTCGGCGCCGGAGAAGACCTTGTCGCCGTCGGTGAGGCCGACCGGCGCGATGATGTAGCTCTTCTCGCCTTCCTCGTTCTGCAGCAGGGCGATATAGGCGGAACGGTTCGGATCGTACTCGACGCCGACGACGGTGTTCGCCTTCGCGTCCTGCCGTTTGAAGTCGACGATCCTGTATTTGATCTTGTTTCCGCCGCCCTTGTGACGGACGGTGATCCTGCCGTAGGAGTTACGGCCGGCGTGTTTCTTTTTGACCGTGATCAGGCTCTTCTCGGGCGTGAACTTGGTCACTTCCTCAAAGGTGGGAGCGCTCATGTTCCGTCTCGAGGGAGTTGTCGGTTTGTAGTTGATAGGCATGTGTGACTACCTCCCGCTCAGTTCATACTGTCGAAGAAGGCGATGCTCTTCGACGAGGGCTTGAGAGTGACGATCGCCTTTTTCCACGCGGCGGTGTAGCCGGAGTGGACGCCGAGGCGTTTCGGTTTTCTCTTCACGTTCATGGTGTTGACGGAAGCGACCTCAACGCCGAACATGACCTCGACCGCGTGCGCGATCTCGGGCTTGGTGGCGTTTTTCGCAACACGGAAGGTGTAGCGCTTCGCTTCGATATCCGCCATGCTCTTCTCGGTGATGACCGGTTTGACGATAATATCCTGAATGGCTTTCATCACGCGTAGACCTCCTCAATCTTCTTCACGGCGTCCTCGGCGATGACGACCTTTTCGCAGTTGAGAACGTCGTACACGTTCAGAGCGTTGTACTGCGCGGTCTTCACGCCAGGGATGTTCGCGAAGCTCTTGACGGTCTTCTGCTCGTTCGAGTCGAGCACGACGAGGGTCTTGCCCTCCGCGCCGACAGCCTTGAGCATCGCCGTCATCGTCTTTGTCTTGTACTCTTCCGCCGCGATGGCGTTCACCACGATGAACTCCTCGCCCGCGACCTTCTGCGACAGAGCGCCGAAGAGAGCGGAACGGCGGACCTTGCGGTTCAGGGTGACGCGGTACTCACGGGGCTTCGGCCCGAGGGCGATGCCGCCGTGCGTCCACTGCGGCGCTCTCGTGGAGCCCTGGCGCGCGTGCCCGGTCCCCTTCTGCTTCCAGGGCTTTTTGCCGCCGCCGGAGACCTCGGTACGGGTCAGGGTGGACTGGGTGCCCTGTCTCTGGTTCATCAGATAGGCTCTGACTGCGGTGTGGAGGACGGCGGGGTTGACCTCCGCGCCGAACACCTTGTCGGAAAGTTCGATCGTGCCGACCTTTTTGCCGGTCATATCTACGACGTTTACGTTTGGCATTCTCTGTTCCTCCTTCCTTATGCCTTGACGGAATCGCGGATGAAGACGATCCCGCCCTTGGCGCCGGGGACCGCGCCTTTGACTGCGATCAGATTCTTTTCCGCGTCGATCTTGACGACCGCGAGGTTGAGGATCGTGACCTGTTCGTTGCCGTACTGTCCGGCCATCTTCTTGTTCTTGTAAACGCGGGACGGCGTGGAGTTCGCGCCCATCGAACCGACCTGACGGTGGACCGGTCCGGTGCCGTGCGTCATTCTCAGGATGTGGTGGCCCCACCGCTTGACGGCGCCGGAGTAGCCGCGGCCCTTCGTTATACCCGTGATGTCGACCTTTTCGCCTGCGCTGAAGGTATCGACCGTTATAACGTCGCCGACGTTCTTTGACTCCGCGTCCGCAAGCCGGAATTCCTTGAGATGCTTGTGGGGGGTGAGGCCCGCCTTCTTGAGGTGGGCGATCTCGGGACGGGTGAGGTGCTTTTCCTTCACCTCTTCAAAGGCGAGCTGCACCGCGCTGTACCCGTCGTTTTCGACCGTCTTTTTCTGGGAGATCGGGCAGGGACCCGCCTCGATCACGGTCACGGGGATGACGTCGCCGTTTTCGGTGAAGATCTGCGTCATGCCGAGTTTCTTGCCGATGATTGCTTTATTCATTGTAACCAAAATCCTCCTTTACGGTTATTGGTTGACGGTTGGATTGCCGCTTTTGCGGTCCGTCAACTTGACCTTGAGGTCAATGAATCGCTGTCAGGACTTGATCTCCATCTCAACGCCGGCGGGCAGCTCGATCGCGAACAGGGCGTCCGCGACTTTGCTTGTCGGATTGACGATGTCGATCAGTCTCTTGTGGGTGCGCATCTCGAACTGCTCGCGGCTGTCCTTGTACTTGTGGACCGCGCGCAGGATCGTGACGATCTCCTTATCGGTCGGGAGCGGAACGGGTCCGGAGACCGCCGCGCCGTTGCGCTTGGCGACCTCGACGATCTTCTGCGCCGCCGCGTCGATAAGCTTGTGATCGTAGCTCTTGAGACGCACTCTGATTTTCTGGTTGACTGCCATTGTTTCTGCCTCCTTAAAAAATGAAGAAATGATGGGCGATCAACCCTTTGCACACCTTTCCGTGTGTTTCTTTTGCTTTCAAAAATAAACGGAACCCTTTTTGTCCGTCGGCAAAAAGGATCCGGGAAAGCAAAACGCATTGGGTTTGCCTGCTGTCGCCCGGTTATCGGACATACTCCACGGAAGTTACCCGCCTTTCGGGCGGCAATCTCCCGCTTCATCGCATATCAAGCCTGTACATTATAGCAAAAGAAAACCGGCTTTTCAAGAAAAAATCAATTTTTTTGCTCGCTCTCGTGTAGAATTTTCAGGACAAAAAAGCACCGCGCTTTGTGCATAAATCACAAAACGCGGTGTTTTTTGCATCATCAGCGGTGATAAAAGGCGCGGATGATCTCGTCTTTGTAGAGCGGATAGAGGTCGGAGAGGACCCGGACGTACTTGTCGACCCGGTCCATAGCGGTATCGGTCGTCTCGATCTGCGGGTAGGCGCCTTTTTTGAGGGCGGCGGTCCCGCCGCCCCCGCCGGACGCCGCCGAGACGGCGACCTTCGCCTCGTAGTCGCGGTCGCTGCCGTAGAGCTTTGCGGCGTAATCGAGATCGCTCTCGTAGCGTTTGCTCTCCGCGTTCCGGTCCGCCGTATAGAGGCGGGCGGCGTAGTCGAGGTCGCTTGCGTAGCGCTTGGCGCGCTCTCCCGCGTCCGCGGCGTAAAGATCCGCCCGGTAGGAGAGGTCCGCCTTGTAGTCGGAGGCGCCGCGGTCCAGCTCCCCGAGATAGCGCTTGGTCTTTTCCGCCTCTCCGGCGTTCACCACGCCCGCCGCCGTCTTCTCCCCCTCGTTTGCGGCGGAGAGCAGGGTCTTGGTCAGGGTGTTGCCCCCGTCCGCCGACTGCGAGAGGATCGCAAGGAGCCGGTCGTAGTAATTCTGCTCCGCTTTTTCCGCCGCTTCCGCTCCCGCCGTGAGATAGGCGAGATTCTGGCGGTGGGCGTTGGCGGCGGCGTAGCTGTCCACGTTGCCGCCGTTCTCCCCCGCCCGCTCGCCGACCGCGGCGAGAGCCGCGTTCCTCCCCTTGCCGGAGAAGCGCTCGTAGACCTCGCCGTAGGCGGGGGTCTTTTCCCCGCTCGCGGCTCTCGCGTAGAGGGCGCGGTAGCGCTCCCCGTATTCGTCGGCGGCGGAGAGCGCGCGGTCGGTGATCCGCCGCCTCTCCGCGCCCGCCGCGGCGAGGGCGGCGGCAGGGTCCGCGGGCGCCGCGGGGAGGCGGCTTGCGCCCGTCTCCTCCCCCGCGCCGGTCCTGCGCTTTTTCTCCTTCCTGCCGCGCAGGATGCGCTCCGCTTTTTCGTAAGGATCGTATGCCATGTTGTTCCCTTCCTTTATATTATAGATTATCTCCCGTACGCTCCTCCGGACCGGGGGAGCGGAGCCCCGCCAGGAGCAGATCCAGTTCCAGCACGCACCCCTCCACGATCGCGTCTACCTCCGGCGTCATCCGGACGCCGCGGGAGCGCAGGACCGAGAGGACGTACTCCTTTTTGTCGAAGCGGGCGCTCTGCGAGAGCTTTTCCGCCGCTTCCACCGCCTTTTTTATCACGGCGTAAAGGCGTTTTTCCTTCAGATACGGGACGAGATAGGTGGTCAGGATCGCTCCCGCGACCGCAAAGGCCGCGCGGATCAGGACGCTCAGTACCGTTTCCGTCATCTCTCTCCCTCCCCGTCTCCGTCTCCCTCCAGCAGGCGGAGCAGAAAGCGCAGGATCCGCACGAGGATCCGGCGCAGGCGGCCCGCCCCGCTCTCCTCCGGTGTTTCCTCTGCCGCGGGATCCTCCGCCGGAGAAGGATCGCCGCTCTCCTCACGCGGGAGGGGGAAGACGCCGTAGTCGATATCGCAGAGACCGGACACGCCGTCCACTCTGCCGCTCCCCTGCTGCCAGATCAGATAGGCAAAGTCCCGCTCCGGTCTCTCCTCCTCCCCCGCCGCGTCGTACCAGCAGGCGTACCAGAGGGGGTAGGCGGCAAGGCGCGGATAGTCGTAGCGATGCCGGATGTAGTCGGAGTTTGCGTAGAGCATCGGGGAGAAGCCGCCCTCCTTTACCCGCTCGAGGAAGGCGAGGACCGTATCGGTCAGCGCCGTCCGGTCCGTCCCCTCCGCTCTCTCCATATCCGCCGCCGCCCAGAGCGCGATCCGGTCGGAGAAGGGCCGGACCGTTTCAAGGAAAAAGTCCGCCTCCCGCCGCGCCTCCTCCGGGCTCGCCGCCGTCAGGTAGTGGTAGACGCCGCAGGCGATCCCCGCCGCCGCCGCGTTTTCGATATTCCGGCGGAAGCGGGGGTCGACGATCCTGCTCGCAGGACCGCCGGCGCCGCCCTCGCTCGCCTTGATCATCGCAAAGGAGACGCCGTCCGCCTTCACCGCTTTCCAGTCGATCTCCCCCTGCCAGAGGGAAACGTCAATCCCTTTCATGCGCGCACCCCCTCTCGCACCGCTCCTCGATGCGGATCAGTCTTTCGTTGTGTTCGTTCAGCTCCCGGTAGAACTCCCGGTTCTTTTCCGCCTGTTTTTCCATAAAGCGGCGCAGCTCCAGCACGGCGGAGGTGTTGTCGCTCAGATTTTTGGCGACTCGGACCAGCACTCCGCCGAGCGAGATCAGGAAGCCGCCCGCCGCGATCATCGCCGCTGCGATCTCCCAGGTCATATCCTTTCTCCTTCTTTTTTCTCTTCGGTCAGGCAGAGGCAGCCGCCCTCCGCCGTCCGCTCAAACCGGACGCGGATCCCGAGCCGCTCCTCCAGCGCCCGTACCAGGGCGTCGAAGCGCTCGCGGGAGACGACTCTCCGCTCCCCGAACGCCGCCGCGCGTTCCGCCTCCGCCTGCTCGCGCAGCGCTTCGCTCTTTTTCCGTTTTTCCTCGCCGGCGGAGAGACGCTCTTCAAACGCCGCCGTCTCCCGCAAAAGGGAGGCGGCGAGCGCCTCGCTCTCCTCCCGCGTCCTCTGTACCGCCTCCGCCAGCGCGGCGTAGACGGATGCCTCAGGCGGCGGAGGCAGACCGCGCTCCGCCGCGCCGCGCAGCACCTCCACCGCCGTCAGGGCGCTGGTCGCGGTCCTCCCCTCCCGCGTGCCGAAGACCCCGGCGTACAGCAGCCCCGGCTCCGCGAGCAGCGCGTCGGGGATCGGCGCCTCGTCCCGCTCGAGGGGGATCCGCACCGGGCTCTTTGCGTCCCGGAAGAAGACCGCGGTCTTGGCGTATCCCTCCCACGCCCCGTCAAAGGAGAAGCGCGCCCGCGCCGTCCCCGCGCCGCCGGAGGCGAGGCGGCGCTCCCGCGCGCGGATCTCCGCGCCGTTTACCGTAAATTCGAGCGTCATACTCCTCCTTACCGGACGGCGGTCAGGATCCCGTTCTCAAAGGTCAGGACCGAGCCGCCCGCATTTACCTCTCTCCTGCCGGAGAGTCCGAGACTTTCCAGATCGCCGAGCGTGGCGACGCGGTTCTCCGCCTCCGCCGCGCCGAGATAGACCCCGTCCGTGCTCTCAAAGCGGATCGCGCCCTGGGAGTGCAGGCGCAGGATCTGCCCCGGCTGCACGACGCCGTCCCGCACGCGGCTCTCGGTATCGATGAAGACGCTGTAAAGCGCCGGATCGGCGAAATAGATGCCGCGGTTGTGAAACTCCGCCGCCGTCAGAACGTCCGCGTTGAAGACGAGGTTCGACGCGAGCGCCGTCCCGGTCGTCCCGCTCCCGCCGGTCCGGAGCGCCCCGGCGGACAGGGTGCCGGTGCGGATGCAGGCGCCGTCGATCACGGTCGTCCCGCCCGCGAGCGAGGCGGTACGCGCAAAGGTCGTCACCCCGTCGAGATCGATCTTTTCCGCCGCGATGCGGACGGAGCTGCCCGCCGCGTTGACCGCTGCCACGATCTCCGCGCCCCGCACCGCGTAGCCCGCGGCGTTCTTCTCCACGAGCAGGGCGATCCGCGCGCCGTTGTCGTCGACCCGCGCCTCGACCGAGGCGGCTGCCGCCTCGCTCGCCGTCTGCCGCTCGGCGAGGAGGGCGACGGCGGCTCCGGTCTCCGCCGCCGTCTGCCGGACCGCCGCCGTCGCCCGGGCGTTCTCCCCGTCCGCCTTGTCGATATACTCCTTGACCGCGGGCATATTCTCGCCGTCGAGGTTGCAGAGCAGATCGTTTAAGTACCGGCGGCTGCGGACCGCCTCGTCCTCCAGCCGGACGATCTTGCGCTTCAGCGCCGCCAGCTCCTCTCTCAGATCCCGCTCCATCACACGCCTCCCGGCTCGTTTGCCGTACTGTAGGAGAAGGTGGCGCCGTAGACCGTCACCTTCCCCGTACCAGAGAAGGAGAGGCGGGTCAGTTCATCCGCGCGCAGATCCGGCACCGTCCGCAAAACGGAGATGCCCGGCTCGGTGCCGCGGCAGAGGGTCACGGTCCTGCCGCCCGCCGTCAGCGCGACCTCCAGCTCCGCCCCCTCGCCGAGCTCCGCCGTAACGGCGATCCCCTTGATCCGGCGCATCTCCGCCGTGCCGAGGGAGAGCGCCTCGCAGGTAAAGGAAAAGCTCCCGTACTCTCCGCGATCGAGCCGGTAGATCAGGCCGCCGCTTGTCGCGGCGTAGACGTCCTGCCCGTCCGAGGCGAGGGCGGAAACGCCGGAGAGCGCCCGCTCTCCCCACGCGTCCGCCGTGTCCTCGTAGACGAAGATCCGGTCCTCCGCGGGGACGTAGACGTAGAGCCGCTCGGCGGAGGCCGCCAGCAGCGTCCCCGACCAGTCGGAAACGCCGAGCGGGTCGCTGATCCGGCGCGGATAGCCGCCGGTATAGAGCCATACCCCCTGATCGGAGGCGAAGGCGAGGGCGTTTTTCCACGGACAGGCCGCCTCGCCGGAGAGGCATCCCCAGGCGCCGACGTCCGCGACGCGGAAGGGGTTTTTCGTCCCGTAGAGCTGCTGCATATAATCCCGCCGGAAAAAGACGGGCGCCCCGTCGCAGAGCGAGACGGCGGTAAAGCCGCCGCCCGCCCGGCTGTCCGACTGCGAGGTGGTCGCCCACGCGTGGTAGGGCGAGATGTCCTCGGCGGTGTCGAGCCGCCAGTCGGAGGCGTCGTTGAAGGCGGAGACGTAGATCCGGTCCCCGTCGACCCCGATCACGCGCGAGTCGCGCACGACCGCCCGGCGCAGATCCGGCATCTCCTCCGCGATCGGAGAGAAGGCGAAGGTATCTCCGTCGAGCGGGCACCAGACCTTGTCCGGGAAGACGAGCAGCCTGCGCTCATAATGCCCGGAGAGCGGGTCGAGCGGGGTGGTATAGGAGCGGAAGGCGACGACCGAACGCCGCTCCCGGTCGTCGCCGGCGTCGGCCTTCAGGACCGCGTGCTTCATCGTCCCGTTCTGATAGAGAGTAGCGCAAAGGTCAAAGCCGCTGCGGTAGACGAGCAGCAGCGCTCCCTCGCCCGCGAACAGGCCAAGCACGTTCCTCCGGCCCGAAAAGGCGACGGCGGGGAGGGGAGCGGAGGAAACGGCGGGGAGGAAGGCGGTATCGACGTTGCGCCCGTCCGAGAGGGAGCCGGAATCGTAGACGCGGCGCCGGTCGAGCCCCGCGAAGCTCTTTTTGCGGTAGAGGCTCTTCTTCTCCCCCTCCGGCAGCACCTCGCGCAGGTAGCCCGAGGCGTTCACGCCGCGCCTCCCCGGCGCCGGTCGCACCAGGCGGCAAAGCTCTCGAGCTTTGCGTTGTAATCGGAGAACCACTTGGCGCACAGCGCGTCCTCTCCGGCGAGCCGGCACGCTTCGCCCCGCAGCTTGGCGGCCGCCAGCTCGACAAACTCCTCCGGCAGGGCGAGCGGCGCGTCCTCTCCCTCCGCGGTGCGCGCCGCCGGGCGGACGAGGTAGACGCAGTCGAGCCTCTCTCCCTCCGCCGCGCCGCCGACGGCGATCTCCCGCACGCCGCTCCGGGTCCAGAGCAGGCTCGCGGGCGAGAAGAGCAGGATGTCCTCGGGGGAGGCGTGGCGCAGCTCCTCTCCGTTTTTGTAGACGGCGGTCAGGTCGGCGGCGAGGACCGGACCCTCCCCCTCCCCGACGGGGAGGGCGGCAAGCGAGCAGCGCCCTCCGACGACCGTCAGGGAGGCGACCTTCCGCTCGCGCACGACCTCGCCCCAGAGCAGACTCTCCAGGGAGGAGAGCCAGGCGATAAAGCTCGCCTCCGGCGGCAGGGGGGTGATCGGCAGCTCCTCGCGGATCCGGGCGATCAGCTCCCTTCCCCCGGTCACGGCACGGTAGATCATATCGCCGCCCTCCGGATCCTGCGTCCCCGCATCTTCTGCCGCCAGAGGGTACGGTAGCAGTAGTCGCACTTGGTCACAAAGTCCACCATCTTCTTCTCGTCGCCCGTCTTGTCGGCGGCGATCGCGTCGAGGATCGGCTCGACGAACTCCTCCCGGACCGGCAGCTCCTCCTCGACCGAGGAGACGCGGCGCATCCCGCCGCCGTCCGGCGAGGCGTACTCCCCGCCGTAGCGGGCGTAGATGTACTGCTGCGCCCGGTTGAAGCCGCAGAGAAACTCGTCCTGCGTGCAGCCGTAATAGGTGCGGGCGTATTCGTATGTTTTTTTCAGCATGATACCGCCTTTCCCGCGGCGCGGGGGGACCCGCGCCGCGAAGCGCCGTCTCAGACGCTCTGTCCGCAGTCGGTGATGCGGATGCAGCCGCCCGGGTTGGTGCAGATCAGATTGCCGTAGGAGGTGAGCAGCGCGCGGTAGACCGAGGTGCCGGGCATCGGCAGGAAGACCGCGCCGTCCTTCGCCATAAACTCCCAGGGCGTGGCCTCGAGCAGGAACGCGGAGGTGTCGACCCCCCACGCTTCCTCCTTCGGCACGAAGCGCTCGTTGACGATGACCGTCTCCTGCGCGCCGCAGAGGACCTTGTAGCCGACGGCGCCGCCGACGAAGCGCTGCTTGTCCGCCACGATCACGTTGTTTGCGCGCATATAGTCCTGATAGGCGGCGAACGCGTCGTCCCCCATCATCACAAGGTCGATCTTGGAGCCCTTGTAGTCCTTTGCCTCTTTGATCGCCTGATAGAGCACGCGGTCGGAGAGGTTGTACTCCGCACTGACCACGATCGGGCGGATCCAGGGGTTGTCCGCCTTGCTGACTCCGTAGATCGACGGAGCGCTCGTATCGTAGATCGCGCCGAGGCCGCAGAGCTCGCGGTTATAGCTGTTCTGCACGGTGACAAAGCCGTAGGTCGCCGCCGGCGTGATCCCGTCCTGGCTGAGCGCCGTGCGGGCGGAGACGGAGGGAGAGTCGACCGTGACCTTGCGGGTCGCGCGGTCGATGGCGACGATGCGCACGCCCTTGTTTGCGGCGGTCAGCGTCCCCTCGGTCGCCGTTGCGCTGGCGTAGCTGTAAATATCCACGCGCAGCCCCTCCATCAGCTTGGAGACGTCCTCCACGATAAAGGTGGTGACGGTCGGCTTATTGGTGGTCGCGGAGATGATCGGGGTCAGGATGCCGCTGCCGTTGCCGAAGAGCGCGCGGGAGAGGTTCCACTCCGCGCTGCGGTAGCTGCCCTGCACCTCGCTGTCGAGGGCGTTGATCATCGCCGCGGCGTTCGAGGAGGCGAGCTGCACCGTCTTGTTGGAGATCTGGATATCGACGTACATATCCACGGCGCTCAGGGTGAACTCCGCGTAGCGCTGCGCGCCGGAGGCGGGCGTCCCCTCGCCCTCCGCGCCGAAGCCGAAGCCGCCGTTGAGGCCGATCGGCGCGGCGCACTTGATGGTGTTGTTGGTCAGCGGGACGCGCTTGATCTTCTCCAGAAAGGGAGAAGGGTTGGTCGAGATCTGATTGGACAGCGCCGGCTGGTACTTATCCTTCAGGATCGCTTCGACTTGGGTAAGGATCTGTGACATGGTTTTTTCTCCTTTTTTTCTCAGGCGCGGTCAAGGCCGAAGTACCCGTAGGCCTCCTGCCTTGCCTCGCTCAGGTTTTTGGGTGCTTTTTTGACGGTGGCGGGGATGGTCGCCGCGCCCTTGGAGGCGCTGTGCGGCGGGATCGCCTGTCCCTTTTCCGCCAGCTCCTCGCTGCGGACCGTCTCGTAGAGCCGGATCGCGTCGGGGGAGGCGAGGAGCGCCTCGACCAGATCCTTCGGCGCCGGCTCCTTCTTCTGCGCGCTCTCCAGCCCCCGGCCGACGAGATACGCGAGGGTGTAGCGGTCGGCGGGCGGGAGCTCTGCCATCACCGGCAGCGCGGCGATCACCCGCTCGGTCTCCGGGAGCCTCTTTTCAAACTCGGGGAAGCGCCCGTCGTGCGCCATCTGCGCCCGGACCGCCTCGCACGCCGCCGCGTCCGCCTCTCCCGCGTCGGGGAGGGGAGCCGCGGCGCTTTCCTCTCCGGCCGTCTCCGGCTCGTTTTGGAGGACCGCTTCCTGCTTTTCTTCCTCTTTTTTCTCTTTTTCTTTCATCCGTTTTTCCTTTCCGTTTCGCTTGTCGGGGCGGGCGCGTGCGCTTCCGCCAGCCGTTTTGCGTGTTTTGCGATATGCTCGTCAAAGCGTGCCGCAAGCTCCGGCTCCTTCTTCCGCAGAGCGGCGAAGCTCTGCTGCAGGGCAAAGCGCCGGTGCTCGTCGAGGTGGAGGGCGTCGTCGTCGTAAGGGCCGGGATCCTCCGTCCTGCCGAGAGCGAGGAAGGCGTTTTCCCTGCGCGCGTTCTGCAGCTGCAGCTCGCTCTCGCTCATCAGCTCCCCGTACCCGCCGAGGCGCATCATCTCCAGCGCGCGGCGGCGGAAGGCGAGCGGGACGCCGCCCGTCTCGTCGCAGAAGAGGCCGAGCCTCAGCGCCTCAAGGAACGCCTCCTTCTGCGCCTCCTCTCCGTATTTCAGCTCGTTTTCGGTATCGTAGGCGATATCGAAGGAGTTGATGTCCTCCGCGGTCCAGACGAGGACCCCTCCCGCGTCGTTTGCGCCGACGCAGTCGAGGATCCGGCAGCCGGAGGCGCACCGCTTGCAGATCTGCAGCCAGATCCGCGCCAGCTTGCGCACGCACTCGCGGACGTTGTCCCCCGTGAGGGAGAGGCGCGTCGCGTCGATCTGGCGGAGCCGCTCGATCGCCGTCCCGCTGACGACCCCGGAGGGCGTGCCCCCCACGACCATCAGCTGCGAGACGCCCGCGACGTACTCCATCTCCCGCGCGATGCTCTCGCACTCAAGGCGCACCTCGTCCGAGATCTCGGGGAACTGCAGAGGGGTCGGGACCCCGCGCTCGGCGTTGTACTCCAGCACCGTGCCGGGCGTCACGCCGCAGCCCTCCAGCGCGTCCACGTCCTCCACGCTCCCCTCGGGGACCAGGAGCGGATTGGCGGCAAGGGTGCGGATATGGTCGTGGATCTTGTTCTTGGCGCCGTTGTACGCCCGCTGCAGAGGGATCAGATCGGCGATCACCGACCTGCCGAAGAACTGCCCCGGCATATCCCGGCATTTGAGGACGCAGATGGGGATCGAATCGTAGGGGAGCGGCCCGTAAAAGAGCAGCCTCTCCTCCGTGGCGATGATCAGCCTCCCCTCCGGACGGCGGCGGCTCGCCCTCTCAAAGAAGGTGTAGAGCCGGACGCTGTTCTTTTGCCGGCGGTAGGTCATCGCGTAAGCGGAGGAGACGGGAGCTCCGAAGCCGCCGCCGCTTGAGACGGGTGTGAGGGCGAAGGCGTCCACCTCCCCGCCCGGCACCCGCACGCCGTAAAGCTCGTAGAGCTCGTCGGCGGTCAGGACCTGCTCGAGCAGCACCGAGCGCTGATCCTCCATATCCTGCTTGTAGACGCTCTCGGGGTAGACCTCGTAGGGGGTGAGCAGGCCGCAGCAGAGCGCCCCCTCGCGCACGGGCTCTCCCCCCGCGGCGCGCCCGGTCTCCCGCCCCGCGCCCCGGTCCCACCAGGAGAGGACGAAGGCGCTGCCGCACAGCTCGCTCCAGGAGACGAGCATATCCCGCTTGGCGGAAAAATTCTGCTGCTCCATCAGCCCGGCGAGGAGCTTGGTGGAGATATCCGCCTTGACCGCGTCGTCCGCCTCGCTCGTGCGGGGCCGGACGGTCATCCGGTATTTGAGCTGCTTTAAGTTGGCGAGGCGCGTCTCCACGAGCGGGAAGATCCGGTTGAAGCAGCCGCGCGTCCCCTCCCCCGGCTCAAAATCGACCACTTCCCCGTTCTGCGGGTTGATGTCGCAATACTGATGGCCGGAGAGGAAGTTTGCGTTGAGGATCCACTGCAGCTCAAGCGGCCGTCTCTCCTCCTTGCGGCGGGAGAGCTCCTCCGCCAGCTCCGCGAGGATATCCTCCTCGTAGAGGGCGCGGCCGTTCTCGTCCCGGTCAACGCAGAGCGCCCCCCGCGCCTCACTCTTTTTTGCCTTCATCCTTCTTTTTTCCCTTCCCCGCGGGGGCGATCCCCGCCGCCGCCGCGGCGGCGGCGATGCAGTCGTCGCAGAGGTGGATGCAGCCGTGGTCGCCCGTCACGAGCGCCACCGCGCGCGTCTCCCGAGAGAGACAGCCCGGAACGCTGCAGACGTGCCCCCGGCAACGTGGTTTGATGATGTACTGTTTCATAGTTCTCCTTTTCGTTTTCAGGGGCGCCGCTCCCTGCGGCGGCACCTGCCGATGACTTTCCTGCGGTGCTCCTGCTCCCAGCTCTCCCGGGGCTTTGGCCGGCTCCCCTCCGGCGGATCGGCGCAGAGGTAGCGGAGCGCGTCGCAGATATGGGTGATCTCGTGCGGATAGAGCGCCGCGTCGCAGGGATCCTTCTCGTCCCTCATCAGCTGCGGCAGGCAGCGGATCAGCTCCCGGCAGGAGGAAAAGATCCGCAGCGACGGGCCGCGCGTCCCGTCGGCAAAGTCCCTCTCCGCAAGCATCTCCTTGAGCTGCATCCAGCCCTGCACCCGCTCCGCCCCCGTCCGCGAGAGCGGCACGCCGTTCTCGAAAAACAGCTCCGCCATCGAGCGGCCGCTGTCCTTCTGCCGGCTCCAGAGGTCGGGCGGGGCAAAGGTGCGCTCGATCCGCTCCCCCGCCGAGAGGAGGGCGATCTCCCTCGCCGCCGCGCTGACGATCAGCCCCGGGCGGCAGAGCTCCCGGTAGACCCACAGCGCGCCGCGCCCGTCCGCCGCCGCCCAGACCACCGCCAGCATATCGAGGCCGTAGTCGATCGCGCGGTAGCGCTTCCACTCCGGAGGGAGGGAAAACGGCTCGCAGACGTGGCTTTGGAGGGAGAACTCGGGGAAATACTGCCCCGCCAGCACGTCCCAGTTCCCGTCGAGCCACGCCGCGCGCAGATCGGGCGGCAGGGTCTCCAGCGCGCGCAGATAGGCGGGATCGGCGGACAGGAGGGGGAGGTTGTCCTGCACGCCGGCGCGGATGAAGACGTAGTCCGCGGGATCCTCGCCCGGCCGGTAGATCCGGTCGATAAAGAGGCGCTTCACCCATCCGTGCCCCACGCCGCCCGGGTTGCAGGTGAGGTAAAAGCGCTTCGGGAAGGCGTTGACGCCGCGCACCGAGGCGGAGATGAAGCGGAACTGATGCTCGGTGAACTGCGTCGCCTCGTCCATGAAGATCACGTCGTACTCCACGCCCTGATACTGCGTCAGATCCCCGTCGCAGGCGCAGTAGCCGAACTTGATGCGCGAGCCGTTCTGAAAGGTAAGACTCTTATCCGAGTCGCGGTAGGCTGCGATCGAAGCGGTCTGCGGGACGAGCGTTTTGATGTGATTTTCATAAACCTCGGGATAGGTGCGGCGGAGCAGGAGGATCCGGATGCCGGGATAGCGCAGGGAGAGCAGGATCGCCTTCTCCCGCACGGCGAAGCTCTTGCCGCCGCCCCGCGAGCCGCCGTACGCGACGTACCGGCTCGTGGCGGTCAGGAACTTCTTTTGCGCGGAGAACGGGCGGGGGAGGGTGAGCTCTTTCACTGCGTATATTCCTCCCCCTCCGAGAAGAGGACGGTCAGGCTCCCGTCCCCCTCCTCCTCCGTCTCCGGCGCCCCGTAGCCGAGCAGACGGTTGAGGACCTCGATCGCCTTGGTCGCGGCGTTCGCGGCGCTCGGATTGTAGGTCACGCGGGCGGGCGCGCCGTCCTCCCCCGGCGTCTCCTGCCGCGCCGCTTCGAGCGAGACGGCGACCACCCGTTTCAGCTCCCGCACCGCGTCCGCCCGGGACCAGATCTCCTCCGGACTCTCTTCTCTCTTTTTCCTCTTTCTCCGTTCCATCCGTTCTCCTTTCCCCTGCGCCGTACCCGATTTTACCGCAGAAAATTCGTAACGAACGTACACGGCAAAATTTTTTGAAAAAATTTTTTCTCCTCCCGGAACGCAAAAAAAATCCCCCCCTTTGCGGTCTCACGCCGCAAAGGAGGGATTCTAAAGTTTACTTTATTTTAGCACCGAATCACGGGTTTATCAAGGGGCGCTGCAGATACCGCCGCGTTACATTTTTTGTATCTCAAAGAGTTTGAAAGCCGCTTCTGACATAACGTATACGCTGTTTTTTGATTTTGGGATACCGCGGCTCGAAACAAAGATCCCCTCGTCCAGTCCCGTAATCAGACCCGGTTTTCCTTTGATGATAACGATCGGCGTCTCGTCGTTTTGAGGGATCGGTTTTATGAAAACCTTCTCAACACGGGACGGGCAGCTCATACCGCCAAACGGGTAAAACTGAACCCAATATACGGTACCGTTTGCCCGGCATTCGATATGCGTGGCCTTCGTTGCGCGTGCTTTCGACCGATAAACGGTATAGTTTTTCCCGTTTTTTGAAAACGATATCGTTTGATACAATTCGTTCTCATCCGTTACCTTTCCCAGGGTAATAAACGCCTGATAAACCGAGATTGCATCTTCGTCAACACATTCCATTATGTCGGAAATCCTGCATCGCAGCGCTTCACAAATACGCAGGAGGGTATCCGTTGTAACCGTTTCGGATTTTGTCAGTTTGGCAACGACCCGGGAACTGATCCCGCTCATTTCCATCAGATCGGCCTTTGTCATGCTTTTGCTTGCCAAAAGATTCCAGAGATTGGAATAGTCTATTCTCATCGCCTTCACCTCCCGCTGTCAGGATAACACTAAAACGGATTTTTGTCAATAATAATTTACGATAGTAAACGTTTTGTTGCGGCGCGGCCTTTTATGAACAGCAGATAAGAAGATTTTTCTTTTCGATTTCTTTGCGGTGCAATGAAAGCAAAAGGGAGAAATACCGGTAAAAGGATCGTTCAAAAGGCGGAGGCGGGAGAGAGCGGTCTCCCCGGTTTTGCCCCGGGTCGGGCGGGCTCCGTCAAAAAAGCGTCTTCCGCGTTTCGCGCGAAAGACGCTTTTTTCCTTATTTCACCCCGGCGAGGGTCACGAGCGCGTCCCAGGTGAGGGGCCCGACGTAGCCGGTGACGGGCAGAGAGGCCGTCTCCTGCGCCGCGCGGACCGCCGCCTCGGTCTTTTCCCCGAAGATCCCGTCCCGCTCCACGAGAGGGATCGCCGGGTCGTTCTCCGCGGCGAGCCGCAGGAGGGTCTGCAGCTCTTCGATCTCCGCGCCGCGCATCCCGCGGGAGAGATACTTGCCGGGGAAGAGATAGCTCTCCTCCGGCACGCTCCCGAGCAGCGCGCGGTAGACCGCGACCATCTCGTTCCAGGTGCGCCGGTCGACGGCGCCGGTAACGGGGAGCCCGTACTTGCGCTGGAACTCCTTGACCGCCGCCTCCGTCTGCCGCCCGAAGATCAGATCGACCTCCGGCCGGATCAGCTCCGGGTCGAACGCGCCGATCACGTCGAGCAGATACTGCACCGCGCCGACGCCGACGCCGGTATCCCCCGCCCGCCGCTCCGCGGTGAAGTACCGCCGCACCTCCTCCTCGGTCAGCCCCTCGCTCTCCAGCTCCGAGAGACGCTTGACGCCGCCGTAGACGTTGACGATCCTGTACCACGTCGCCCGCCCGACCACCCCGTCCGGCGTCAGATCGAAGATCCGCTGGAACGCCCGCACCGCCGCCTCCGTCTCCGGTCCGTAGACCCCGTCGAAGGAGGGGATGCGGGGGATGGAGGGGTAGTTCTGCGCGATGCGGTCGAGCCGGTACTGCAGGGCGCGCACGTCCTCAAAGCCGGAGCCGGGCCGCAGCGGCACGCCGGGGTAGGACTCCGCCACGCTGCCCACCGGCGCGTCCTCGACCAGGACGACGTCCTCCCCGTAATAGCGCCGCAGGATCGCGAGCGCGTCGAGCCCCTCCTCCGCCAGCGGCACCGTCCCCCACTGGGAGAGCCCGTCGCAGGTCGTGATCCGCCCGTCGCAGTATTGGGCGAAGAGGGGCAGCGCCTGCCCCTCCCGCACGAGATAATCCCCCAGCGTCCCGTCCACGACCCGGGCGACGGTATCGAACACGTCCCGCCCGTAGACGAACGCCTGATCGCTCGCCGTGGAATTGGTGATGTCGTAATCGTAGCCGCGGGAGCGGTAATACTCGGTGTAGATCCGGTTGAGCGTGAAGGAGATCTCGGCGAGGACGTTCGCGCGGATCGCCTCCTCCGGCCAGGTCGGATAGATCTCGCTCGAGGCGACGTTCTTGATATAATCGGCAAAGGGAACGGTCACGTTCTCCGCCGGGCTGCCCGGCCGCCCGAGATGCACCGTGACCGTCTCGGGGATCACGACCGCCATCTACGCCTCCGCGCCCGGATCCGGCAGCAGCGAGACCTGCTGGATCGACTTCACCCCCGCGAAGATCGGCACGTCGGAAAAGACCGCCGTGAGATACCCGGGGTGCGATACGCGCACCCGGTAAACGGCGAACGGATTGTCCGAGCCGGGGAGCTGCGAGTTCTCCCGCTCCGGCGCGGGGAGGGGCAGATCCCGCGTCGAGCCGTCCGGGTCGGTCACGGCGGAGGCGAAGACGTGCGGCCCGTCCGAGAGGGTCTTTTCCACCGTGACCGACGCCTCGGCGACGGGGAGGCTCCGCATCCCCAGAAACGCCTGCACCTTCAGCGCCCCCGTCCTCGGGTTCTTTTCCATAAACTCCGCGTAGCTGAGGCGCGCGTCGTCCCCCGGCTCGCGCCCGAGGACCTCCGGTCCGTCCGCCTCCCGCCCGTCGATCAGTTCGACCGGGCTTTCCGACGGCGCCCCACTCTCCTGCGGCGCGCTCTCCTCCGTCTCTTCCCGCGCTTCCTCCGCGCTTTCCCTCTCCGGCTCCGGCGTCCTTTCCTCCGGCGCCCTTTCCTCCGGCGTCCTTTCCTCCGGCATCCTTTCCTCCGGCGCCCGTTCGCTTGCGCTCCCGCTCTCCTCCGCCGGACGGATCTCCTCCGCCGCGCTCCCGGCGGGCAAACGGTGTTTTCTCCTGCTGACGTACATGGCATTCTCCTCTCGTTTTTTCCCTATATCCTATGCGGCGGGCGCGGCGTTGTTTCCTGTATAAAAAATCTTTGCTTTTTCATAGTTTTTGAAAAATCCCCGGAAAACGCTTGTCTTGAGAGAAAAAGAGCGGTACAATGACGGTAGAAAAATAAGCTGACGGAGGCTCTTTTTATGAAATTCACCTGCAAGACCGAAGCGGGCCGCGCCCTCTTTTTTGCGGGAGAGGAAACGGTCCTTACCCTGCACAGCACCCCCGCCGCGGCCGCGATCGACGTGACCGAGCTCGAGAGCGGCGCGTGGCGCGTCGTCTGCCGCACCGGAAAACCGACCGACGCGATGAGGATCGAGCTCGACACCGCCGTCCCCGCCGCCTATACGATGGTTCCCGCCGTGAATTACAACGGCAACGGCTGGGGCGACAGCGTGGAATACACCGGCGACTCCTGCGACGGGATCCCGTGGACCTACGCCTACCACCGCTGCACCATCCCCGCCTGCACCTACTCGGAGGGGCCGGTCTGGGGCGCCGCCATGATGTGCGAGGACACCGACAAGGCGAGCTGCTCCCTCTACCGTCCGCAGGGCGCGGACTTTACCCGGCACGTCCTGCTCTGGCCGGAGCAGGAGGGACCGAAGGTCCTCTACCGCCACGAATGGGCGCCGACCGACTATATGGGCGAGATGGAGCCGCGCTGCGAGTTCACCGCCATCGTCCTCCTCTTCCCCGTGGAGCATCCCCGCCACCAGACCCGCACGCTCCTCGACTTTGCCTGGCGCTACTACGGCCACGAGATGAAGCCGGACTACCCCGTCTCCGAGCTCAAGCGCCTCTCCGCCGCCTTTATGAAGAGCCTCTGGACCCTCGAGCCGAGCGGGTTCGCCTCCTTCAACCGCGGGCTGCAGTGGTCCTACAAAAACTGGATCTTTGAAAAACGCAACGCCCTCCGCTACGAGATGGGCTGGGTCGGGCAGAGCATCTCCGCCTCCAACGCCCTGCTCGCATGGTATCAGGAGACCGGGGACGAACAGGCGCGCGACAAGGCGATCGCCTGCCTCGACTCCTGGGTGAAGTTCTCCGAGATCCCCGGCGCGCCGAAGGGGCTGCGCTATATCAAGTTCGACTCCTCCCCCGAGCTGCAGGAAAAGATCATCCCCGTCGACGCCTGCAACCTCGGACAGGGCGCCTTCCAGTACTTTGAAGCGTTCGACCGCGCCGCCGCGTGCGGGTACGACCGCCCCGAATACCGCGCCCTCGCCTTCGATATCTGCGATTTCGCCGTCTCCGTGCAGAACGAAAAGGGCGAGTTTGCGAAAAGCTGGAACCACGACGGCTCCGTCAATCAGCAGAGCGGCACGATCGGCTGCTTCCTGATCCCCGCGCTCGTCGAGGCGCACCGCCGCTCCGGCGAGGGAAAATACCTCGACGCCGCCGTCCGCGCCTTCGCCTGCTATTACGACGAGCTTGCCGTCAACGGCTTTACCACCGCCGGCGCCCTTGATACCTACTGCATCGACAAGGAGTCCGCCTCTCCCCTCCTCTCCGCCGCCCTCTCCCTCTATGACGCCACGGGCGACAAACAGTATATCGAGGCCGCCGAATACACCGCCTGGTACCTCTCCACCTGGATGATGCACTATACCGCCGTCTACCCCGAGGACTCCACCCTCTCAAAGATCGGCTACGACTCGATGGGCGCCACCGCCGTCTCCACCGCCCATAACGCCATCGACCAGTACGCCCTCCACGACGTCCTCTCCTTCCTCCGCCTCGGCGAACTCACCGGCAACCGCCAGTGGACCGAACGCGCCCTCGCCTTCTGGTACGGCGGCAACCGCCTCATCTCCGACGGTACCATGTGCGTCTCCGGCCGCGTCCGCCCCGCCGGCTCCCAGGACGAGGCGATCTTCCATACCCGCTGGGGCAGACCGGGCCTCGCCCCCTTCAACCCCTCCCAGTGGCTCGTTATGTGGCCCTGCGCCTTCCGGATGGAGATCATCCGCTATATCGGCGATCCCGCCATCCTCGACGCCGGCCTCATCCCGGAGAGAAAAATAAAAAAATAACCTTCTTTTCTGAAGAAAAGAAGGCAAAAGACTTTTTGAAGGAGCAGGGATCAAAATAAGCGCAATCAAAGAAACTCCTTCCCCAAAAGCCGCCCAAAACGGCACGGGCGGCTTTTTCCTTTCGCGCAATATAGCGCGTTCATATCCTCCTTTGGATCAAAAAACGCCCGATACGGCCCGGGCGTTTTTCGGTTTGCGCGACCCTCGGCGGAAGGAGTCCCCGTTAGCCTCCCTCCTGAGGGAGGTGTCAAAACGAAGTTTTGACGGAAGGAGTTTTTCTCTCTGTTGTTTCTCTTGCGTTATCCTTTTCTTCCCTGACTCCTTCAGTCGCCTACGGCGCCAGCTCCCTCAAGAGGGAGCCTTCTTCCATCCGTTCTTCTTCCGTAGGGCGGGAACCGCCGCTTGCCTCCGGCGAGCGGCATCAAATACCGCCGCGGGGCGGCAGCCGCGCGGCATCGAAAATCTCCCGCCGCCTTGCTCCGTTCTCTCTGCGCAGGATGTTCGCGCCTATGCCTCCCTTGTGTAAAGGGAGGGGGACCGCTTGCGGTGGAGGGATTGTCGGATGGGCACGCCCGATCGGAAAGAGGCATTTTTCTCTTTTACAATCCCTCAGTCAGCTCCGCTGACAGCTCCCTTTACAAAAGGGAGCCAAACGGGAGAGACGACCTCGGGGAGGGAGCCTGAGGGAGGTGTCAAAACGAAGTTTTGACGGAAGGAGTTTCGTCTCCCTGTCTTTTCTCCCGCGTTTTTCTATCCTTCCCTGACTCCTTCAGTCGCCCTGCGGGCGCCAGCTCCCTCGGGGAGGGAGCCTTTCGGGACGGGGGATCGGGCCACGGAGAGGGAGCCTTTTCCCGCATTGCAGGCGCGGAGGTGGCCTGTCACCTGGCGCGCCGGATCGCGTTTTTGTTTTGTTCGCGCGCCCGTTTTTGCGTGTAGGGGATTTGCTGTCCATTCCGTAACGGACCGGCTTTTGTATTTGGTTTGCTTTGAGTCCGCTGACTCTGATTTTTTCCCCTTTTCAAAAAGTCTTTTCGCTTCCTTTTCTCCAGAAAAGGAAGACTTTTATTCTTATTACTTTCTCCCCGTGGGGCAGAGAGGGCTTTCATAGAGTTTTCCGTGATTGGCGAAGTAGTTGTAGGAGCGGCAGCCGCCGGCGCAGAGGGAGGCGTGGGGGCAGGCGGCGCACTTGCCCGTGAGCAGGTCGGGAGTAAAGCCCCGGTTATAGGAGAAGGCGCGGGGATCCTCCCAGATCTCGCGGAGCGTTTTTTCGCGGAGGTTGCCCTCGTTGAAGCGGGGATCGTACATCGACTCGCAGCCCCGGACGTTGCCGACGCTGTCGATGCCGATGGTCGTGAGGCCGGCGGAGCAGCCCTCGAAGCGAGCGCCGGGCGCGCCGCGCAGGGTCCCCTCCTCCGGGGTATAGTAGCCGATATTGTCGGCGATCCCGACGGCGAAGGGAGCGGAGGGCGCCGTCTCCCGGACAAAGGCGATAACGGAGAGCGGATCGAAGGCGACGTCCACGCCGGAGGCGGCGTTGCCCATGGGGGAGCAGGCCTGGAGCTGCCACGCGAAGATCGGGTAGCGCCGCAGGATCCCGTAAAGCTCCCCGAGGCGCGGGGCGTTGTCGGCGCGGAGGGCGCTGATGACCGAGACGGGGATCCCCGCCCCGGTGAGCGTTCCGATCGCCCGGACGGCGCGCTCGAAGCTCCCCTTTTGCCGGAAGGCGTCGTGGAGCTCGGCGACCCCGTCGACCGAGACGGCGACCGACTCGACGCGAAGCTCCTTCAGCCTTCCGACGATCTCCGGCGACATGGTAAAGCCGTTTGTGATGATGCAGACCCGGATCCCGCGGGAGGTGAGGGAAGCGACAACGGCGTCCCAATCGGGGCGCATGAAGACCTCGCCGCCGATCAGCGAGACGCGGCGGCAGCCGAGCTCTGCGAGCTGGCGCGCGACGCCGTCGCACTCGGCGGTCGTCAGTTCGTTTTCCCGCGCTCTGCCGCCGGCGGAGCCGCAGTAGGCGCAGCGAAAGCAGCAGGCGAGGGTGATCTCCCAGACGGCGCTGCGAAGGACGTAGGGAAACGGGCGTTCTTGTCCGGCGGGCATATCAGAGCTTTGTCCCGCACTCGGTGCAGAATTTTGCGTTTTTCTCCGCCGGCGTCCCGCAGGAGGGACAGGTTTTTTTGTTTTCGTCCCGAGGCGTGACGGGCACAAAAACCCCGACCGGCTTCTTCCCGGAAAAATAATCCGGCCCGGCGTAGACGCACATCATGGGCGGAGGCGGAGGCGGAGGCGGAACTACCCGGTCCTCCTCCGGTGCGGGCGCGGAGGGCGGCTCCTGTTCGGGGAGATCCGGCTCCTCCGGCTCCCTCTCAAAGAACTCCGGACCGGCGTAGACCGCTTCGATCATCGGGGGCTCCGGCGCATCCTCCGGGTCTCCCGTCGGTATTCCTCTCCCTTCAAAGAACTCCGGTCCGGCGTAGACCTCCTCAAACACCGCGTCGGCGTCCTCCTTCCGGCGCTTGAAAAAGCCGGGGCCGGCGTAGACTCCGCCGGCAGCCTCCCGCATTTTGCGGCCGGCGCGGCGCTTTTTGTTGTCGGGATAGATCTTTTTGTCTGCCATCTGCCTATTTCCCCTTTCGGTTTATCGGGTCTCCAGCTCCGCGATCTTTGCGACGCGGCGGGCGTGGCGCCCCCCCTCGAAGGAGGAGGAGAAGAAAGCGTCCGCGATCTCCTCGGCAAGCCCGGGCCCGGTGACGCGGGCGCCGAGGCAGAGGATATTCGCGTCGTTGTGGCGGCGCGTCATCTTTGCGCTGTAGACGTCCCCGCAGACCGCGGCGCGCACGCCGGGGATCTTGTTGGCGGCGAGGGACATCCCGATCCCCGTCCCGCAGACGAGCAGGCCGAGGGTCCCCTCGTTTGCGGTGACGGCGCGCCCGACGGCGGCGGCAAAATCCGGGTAATCGCAGCTCTCGGCGCTGTAGCAGCCGAGATCCTCCGTCTCCCAGCCCTGCTCGCGCAGGTGGGCGGCGAGGACGTTTTTCAGTTCAAAGCCGCCGTGGTCGGAGCCGAGGTAGACCTTCTTTTTCATCGTTTCCATATCTGTTCCCCTTTTCGTTTTTTTCAGAGTTTTTGTTCGGTATTGCCGCCGGTAAAACCGCGCAGATAGACGGGCGTCAGGTTCTCCGCCGAGGTGTACGCCCCCGCAAGGAAGCTCCGGTACCCGCAGAGCGCCACGCTGTACGCGTTCTGCCGGGCGAGGAGCGGATGGAGGGAGAGACATTCGATCCCCTCCCGCTCGAGCGCCGCTGCGGCGAGGGCGGCGCCGTCCCCGACGACGGTCACGCGGGCGCAGCCCGCTTCCTTCACTTTTTTCGCGGTCTCGGCGGCGGAGAGCGCCTCATCCGGCGTCTCGCGGGAGAGGAGCCCCGACCGCGCCGTGAAGCGGGCGGTATAGAGCTGCCCGCGCCGCGCGTCCATCGCGGCGAGCACCGCGCCCTCCGTGCGGGAGGCGTTCTCCGCGAGGGCGGCGAGAGAGGAGACGCCGACGCAGGGGACCTCCCTGCCGAACGCCAGCCCCTTGACGGTGGCGACGCCGATCCGCACGCCGGTAAAGGATCCCGGCCCCGCCGAAACGGCGAAGAGTCCCACGTCCTCCGGCGCGAGGGAGGCGGCGGAGAGGAGAGTACGGATCGCGGGGAGGAGGGAGGCGCTGTGGGTGGTCTTTGCCTCCGAGGAGAAAAAGGAGAGCGGCTCCCCGTCCGAGAGGAGCGCCGCCGTCACGGTCTTTGCCGTGGTATCAAGTCCGAGGGTGATCATCGTCTGTCTCCTTGATCGTGATGCTGCGTTCGTTTTCCCCGTTTTCCGTGCGCTCGAGGCGCACGGTATAGCGGTGCGGCGGGAGGGCGCCGGGGATACGCCCGCTCCACTCGGCGAGGATAACGCCCTCCTCGATATCGAAATAGCCGGTCGTGGCGAGATCGTCCTCGTCGGCGATCCGGTAGAGATCGAAGTGATAGAGCGGCGTCCCGCCGCCGCGGTACTCCCGCAAAAGGGCGAAGGTGGGGCTCTGCACGCGGGAGCCGGGGGAGAGGACGGAGGCGACCCCGCGCACAAAGGCGGTCTTCCCGGCGCCGAGGTCCCCCTCCAGCGCGACAAAGGAGAGCGGCTCTCCCCGTCCGGCGAGGAGAGCGGCAAAGGCGGCGCCGAGCGCCTCCGTCTCCTCCTCCGAGCGGGAGAGCGCGGTATGGGGCAGGGTGAGAAGCGGCTGCATCGGGTCCGCCTCCTTTCTTTTTTCCCTATTGTAGCACAGAGAAAAGGAAAAGAAAAGGTCTTTTCGGGAAAATCCGTCCGGCGGCGGGGCGCTTTTTTCTCCTTTTTCCTTGTTTTTTTTGCCGCGCTCTGCTACAATGGAGCCATTACGGATCCCTCCCTGTCGCGGAGGGGAAAGGAACAACACGGATGACGGAAAAAGAAAAACTGCACGCGGGCGTGATCTACGACCCCGGAGACGGCGAGATCCTGCGGGAGCAGACCGCCTGCCTCGAAAAGCTCTACGACTTCAACCGTACCCGCCCGGGCAAGGCGGAAAAGAGGCGGGCGCTGCTCCGGGAGATGTTCGCCGAGATCGGCGAGGGCTGCTATATCGAGCCGCCCCTGCACGCCAACTTCGGCGGGCGGCACGTCCACTTCGGCGACCGCGTCTACGCCAACTTCAACCTGACTCTTGTGGACGATACGCACATCTACGTCGGGGACGGGACGATGTTCGCCCCGAACGTGGTGGTGGCGACCGCCGCCCACCCGATCCTCCCCTCCCTCCGCGAGCGCGGACTGCAGTACAACAAGCCGGTCCGCATCGGCAAAAACTGCTGGATCGGCGCCGGCGCGATCCTGCTGCCCGGCGTCACGGTCGGGGAGAACAGCGTGATCGGCGCCGGCAGCGTCGTCACGCGCGACGTCCCCGCAAACGTCGTGGCGGTGGGCAACCCCTGCCGGGTCCTGCGCGAGATCGGCGAGCACGACCGCGCCTTTTTCTGGCGCGGGGACCGGATCCCGCCCGAGCTCCTGGAAGACAGGTAAAAAAACCGGGCTGATGAAGAAATCTCATCAGCCCGGTCCGCTCTCAAACAGAGGTCCGGGGAAAAAGGCAGCTCTCCGCGCGCGTGCCCTGCCCGCGCGTGCCCTTCATTCGCTCAGATGGTCGACGCCGTGCTGTCGGTCCGGTTTTTTTCCGCGATCGCGCGGGAAGAGACCAGGATCGTCTCAACGTCCCGCTCCGCGATCCTGCCGTCCGAGATCGCCGCCCGCGTCAAAACGGAAAAATAGTTCGGCTGGACGGAACGGTCGATCTGTTCGGTCTGCTCCTCAAAGTAAGCGGCAAGAACGGGGGAAAGATCCTCGCGCTCCCAAAGCTCCTGCAAACCGTTGAAGTAGGTCTTGACAGCCTTGAATCCGACCATATCGCCGGAGTAAAAATAACAGTCCCCGAAATGCGGGTAGTCGAGACAGGTGAGCAAAAGCTGTTTGGTCGAGAGCCGCGGGAGAACGTCCGCGGGGATCTGGCAGGCGAGAACCGCCTCCCCGTGATCCATCTCCCGCCAGCGCTCCGGCGTCTTTTTCGGGGTGATCGGGTATTCGTACCGGTCGCCCGGATACGTCCCGCTGCCGCTCCCGGCCGCACAACCGCCGATCGCCAGTCCTGCGGCAAGCAGAAAAACGAGTCCGAAGGTCAGACAAAGACAGCGTTTTGTTTGCTTTTTCATGAAAGCGCCTCCTCTCTTCTCCTTTTCTCTCCTTTGCCTGTTTTGCAATTTTATAATAGCACAAAAAAAGAAAAAAAGCAAGGAAAAAGCAAAAAGTTCACAAATCCCGCCCGGCGCGCCGCCGGGGAGAACGCAAAAAAAGCCGGCCCGAACGCCGAGTGTTCTTAAGGACAGTTTATAAAAACCGGCTGAGGTAAGGAGCAAAATCCTTATTTCAGCCGGTCTTTTGTCGCATACCTCTGCAAGCAGGACGTTTGTGTGCCAAACGCCCAAAATGAATGATGTTTGCCCTGTCGGGCAAATGATGTTTTTGCCTTTGGGCA
>CACYYS010000031.1 GCA_902778725.1 uncultured Ruminococcus sp. | reverse complement strand
AAAGGGCTTTTCGTGGAGCAGGCACACGAGACCGTGCCTGGCCGCCGTTTTCTGCATGATCTCCATTGTGAGCTGGTTATGATCGGTCGCCACGTTGGTGGTGGTATAGATCGGCGCCAGTTCGTGCTGGGCGGGGGCCACCTCGTTGTGCTCGGTCTTCGCCATGATGCCGAGCTTCCAGAGCTCGGCGTTCAGATCCTCCATAAATTCGGCGACCTTCGGTTTGATGGCTCCGAAATAGTGATCGTCCATCTCCTGCCCCTTCGGCGGTTTGGCGCCGAACAGCGTGCGTCCGGTAAAGCGCAGGTCGGGACGCTTATCATACATTTCTTTTGAGATAAGAAAATATTCCTGCTCCGGTCCCACCGACGAGCGGACATATTTCGCCGTAGTGTTTCCGAACAGACGAAGCACGCGCAGCGCCTGCTTGTTCAACGCCTCCATGGAACGCAGAAGCGGCGTCTTTTTGTCCAGCGCGTGTCCGCCGTAGGAGCAGAACGCGGTAGGGATACAAAGGGTCTTTCCTTTTATAAACGCGTAAGAGGTGGGATCCCACGCCGTATAGCCTCTCGCCTCAAAGGTCGCGCGCAATCCTCCCGACGGGAAGGAGGAGGCGTCCGGCTCGCCCTTGATCAGTTCTTTTCCGGAAAACTCCATGATCACGCCGCCGTCGGGGGAGGGGGATATGAAGCTGTCGTGCTTTTCGGCCGTAATGCCGGTCAGCGGCTGGAACCAGTGCGTAAAATGCGTGGCGCCTTTACTGACCGCCCAATCCTTCATGGCAAGCGCCACAGCGTCCGCCACGCCCGGATCAAGGGGCTGTCCCTCGTCTATGGTGTGCTTGAGAGAGGCGTATACCTTAGCCGATAACGTCGCCTTCATCACTCTGTCATCAAAGACCTGCTCTCCGAAATAATCCGATACCGTTTTCATTGTTTTGCTCTCCTTTCGATTTTAACAAAAGAAAAAGGCGTCTTCCATGTAAAATGACATGAAAGACGCCTTTGCCTTCCTTTATGAAACTGTGTTAAAAACGAAAAACGCGCCTCTGAACCCATGAAGTTCAAAGACGCCCTTGCCTTTAACGCTTGCCATTATACACCATCCCTTTTGATTTGTCAAGCCCCTTTTATGCAACTTTTTTATGAAATCTTGCGAAATTCTGCCAAACCGGCGGTTTTGACTCTTGACAAAACCGTTTTAATACTGTATAATGCAAGACAATGAGCAAAGACGTTCATTTTCGCGCAAACCTCGGTTTGCGCGAAAATGGGCGTCTTTTCATTTAATTCGGAGCAAAATCGAAGGAAAGGTGAAAGAGTATGATACGAGAAGGCGACGTGAGGATCCCTTCCGGGTGCGCGATCGCGGCGGTGATATCCAGAACCGGACGCCGCATGACGGGCGGCGCCATCATGGAGGCGATGAAACCGATGCACGACCGGTCAAACGGTCTCGGCGGCGGCTTTGCCGGATACGGGATCTATCCGGACTATAAAGACTTTTACGCATTCCATATGTTTTTCGATTGCCGTGATACCCGGAAAAAATGCGAGGCGTTCTTAAAGGAGTCCTTTGAGGTGGTAAAAGGCGAACTGATCCCGACGCGAAAAATGCCGGAAATCACCGACGAGCCGATCATCTGGCGCTACTTCGTCACGCCGCTGCGCTCGGTGCTCGCCGATCTTCAGCTTGATGAAAAGGAATTCGTTGCCCGCACGGTGATGAAGATCAACGTGGAAATGAACGGCGCATACGTTTTTTCCAGCGGCAAGAACATGGGCACCTTCAAAGCGGTCGGATTCCCGGAGGACGTGGGCGTTTTCTACCGGCTTGACGAATACGAGGGCTATTCCTGGACGGCTCACGGTCGCTATCCCACAAACACCCCCGGCTGGTGGGGCGGCGCTCATCCGTTCACGCTGCTCGACTACTCGGTCGTCCACAACGGCGAGATCTCGTCCTACGACGCCAACCGCCGATATATCGAAATGTTCGGCTATAAATGCACGCTGCAGACCGATACCGAGGTCATCACCTACATACTGGATTATCTGATCCGCCGGCAAGGCTTGACCTTGACCGAGGCGGCAAGCGTCATCGCCGCCCCCTTCTGGTCTACCATCGAGAACACAACCAACAGCTATGAAAAAGAAAAGCTGCGGTATCTGCGCACGGTGTTCCCGAGTCTTCTCATCACCGGACCGTTTTCCATCGTTCTCGGGTTTGACGGCGGACTGATGGCGCTCAACGACCGGCTGAAGCTGCGTTCGATGGTAGTAGGAGAAAAAGACGACCGCGTGTTTATCGCAAGCGAAGAGGCTGCGATCCGCGTGATGGAGCCGGACGCGGAAAAGATCTGGGCTCCTTCCGGCGGGGAGCCGGTCATCGTGACATTGAAAGAAGGTGCCTTCTGATGGGCGTGGAATTTATCTATCCGGAATTTGAGGTCGTCCGCAATTATGACAGATGTATCGCCTGCCGCGTGTGCGAGCGGCAATGCGCAAACGAAGTACATTTTTACAGCGAAGAACGCGGCGTTATGATCAGCGACGAGGCGAAATGCGTCGACTGTCAGCGGTGCGTGTCGCTCTGCCCCACCCGTGCGCTGAAGATCGTGAAAAGCGACTCTACGCTCCGCGAAAACGCCAACTGGCAGAACGATACGATCAAGGAAATCTATAAACAGGCAAACAGCGGCGGCGTACTGCTGTCCTCCATGGGAAATCCGAAGCCGCTCCCCGTCTATTGGGATAAGATACTGATCAACGCATCTCAGGTGACAAATCCGCCCATCGACCCTCTGCGCGAGCCGATGGAAACGCAGGTGTTCCTCGGGAAAAAGCCGTCCCGGATAGAACGCGGAAAAGACGGAAAAATCAAATGCGAGCTGCCCCCGCAGATCGCGCTGTCGCTGCCGGTGATGTTTTCGGCGATGAGCTACGGCTCTATCAGCTACAACGCCCACGCGTCACTCGCGCGCGCCGCGACGGAGCTCGGCATTCTGTACAACACCGGCGAGGGCGGCCTTCACGAGGACTTCTACAAATACGGAAAGAACACCGTCGTTCAGGTGGCGTCGGGGCGGTTCGGCGTGCACGAGGACTATCTGAACGCCGGCGCGGCGATCGAGATCAAAATGGGACAGGGCGCGAAACCCGGCATCGGCGGACATCTGCCGGGCGCCAAGATCGTCGGCGACGTGTCCCGTACCCGCATGATCCCGGAGAGATCGGACGCGATCAGCCCCGCGCCGCACCACGATATCTATTCGATCGAGGATCTGCGCCAGCTCGTCTTTTCGCTTAAAGAGGCGACGCAGTACAAAAAGCCGGTGATCGTCAAGGTCGCCGCCGTCCACAACATCGCCGCTATTGCCAGCGGCATCGCCCGCAGCGGGGCGGACGTCATTGCCATCGACGGTTTCCGCGGCGGTACCGGCGCGGCTCCCACCCGCATCCGGGACAACGTGGGCATCCCCGTCGAGCTGGCGCTCGCCGCCGTGGACAAACGGCTCAGGGACGAGGGCATTCGCGGAAACGTTTCGCTTGTCGTAGGCGGTTCGATCCGATCGGCGGCGGACGTGATCAAGGCGGTAGCTTTGGGAGCCGACGCCTGCTACGTCGCCACGGCGGCGCTGCTCGCCCTCGGGTGCCACCTCTGCCGCACCTGCCAGAGCGGCAAATGCAACTGGGGCATCGCCACGCAGCGCCCGGATCTTGTCAAGCGTCTCAATCCCGATATCGGTTCGGCCCGGCTTGTCAACCTTATGACGGCGTGGCGGCACGAGATCATGGAGATCATGGGTGGTATGGGGATCAACTCCATCGAAGCCCTGCGCGGAAACCGGCTGATGCTGCGCGGCGTGGGACTGAACGAAAAGGAACTGGAGATACTGGGTATCTCCCACGCGGGGGAATAAAAATGAAACGGGTCTATGTAAATGAAGAATGGTGTCTCGGATGCCACTTGTGCGAATATAACTGCGCATACGCCAATTCCGGTTTGAAAGATATGGTCGTCGCCCTCAAGGATAAAAAGATTTTTCCGAGGATCCGCGTGGAAGGAGAAGACAGGATCACCTTTGCGGTTTCCTGCCGTCATTGCACCGATCCGATCTGCGTCAAAAGCTGTATCGCCGGAGCGATATCAAAGCGGGACGGCGTTGTGAGGATCGACCGCAACAAATGCGTGGGTTGTCTCACCTGCGTACTCGTTTGTCCGTACGGGGCGCTGGCGCCGGGAGAAGACGGCATCATGCAGAAATGCGAGCTTTGCCTTGACAATGCTTGCGGTGCGCCGGCGTGCGTAACGGGTTGCCCGAACCGGGCGATCGTTTACGAAGAAAGGAGCGAAACCCAATGAAACGCTACGTTATGATCGGAGGCGGCGTCGCCGCAGTCGGCTGCATCGAAGGCATCCGGTCCCTCGACCGGGAAGGCGAGATCACTGTCATATCCGAAGAAGATCATCCGGTATACAGCCGTCCTCTGATCTCCTATCTGTTGGAGGGCAAGACCGATACCGAACGGATGAAATACCGTCCGGACGGGTTTTACAAAGAAAACGGCTGCCGGGTGTTCTACGGCAGACGCGCCGTATCCGTCGACGCCGTCTCACATTCGGTCGCGTTGGACGACGGCGCAAAAACAGCATACGACAAATTGTGCGTCGCCGCCGGATCGCGTCCGTTCGTGCCTCCGTTTGAAGGTCTCGATACGGTAAAATACAAGTTTTCCTTTATGACTCTTGACGACGCCCTTGCCTTAGACGCGGCTCTTTTTGAAAGCGCGCGTGTCCTGATCGTGGGCGCGGGACTCATCGGATTGAAATGCGCCGAAGGGATCCGGGACCGGGTGGGCAGCATCACCGTGTGCGATCTTGCCGACCGGGTGCTCTCCAGCATACTCGACGCAGACTGCGCCGCCGTCGTTCAAAAACATCTCGAGCAAAACGGCATTGCTTTTATGCTCGGCGATACGGTTCAGCGCTTTGAAGGCAGCCGCGCCTGTATGAAAAGCGGCGTCGCGGTGGATTTTGATCTGCTTGTACTTGCTGTCGGCGTGTGGGCGAACAGCGAGCTCGTAAAAAACGCGGGAGGCGAGGTGAACCGCGGGATCCTCGTGGACAAGAAGATGATGACGACGCTTGACGGCGTTTACGCCGCAGGCGACTGCGCGGAAGGATACGACGCTGCGCTCGGCGCACGGCGTGTTCTTGCCATTCTCCCGAACGCCTATATGCAGGGTAACACGGCGGGCGTCAATATGGCGGGAGGCGAACAAGAGTTTGGGAACGCCGTTCCGATGAACTCCATCGGTTTCTTCGGTCTCCATATAATGACCGCCGGAGTATATGACGGCGAAATGTTCGAGGATGCGGAAACCGGATCCATCCGAAGATTATTTGTAAAAGACGGGCGGCTTGCAGGCTTTATCCTCATCGGAGGAACGGACAGGGCGGGCATTTATACCTCCCTGATCCGTGAAAAAACGCCGCTTGATACGGTCGATTTCGATCTGACAAAAAAAGTTGCTTCAAATCTGATTTTTTCACAGGAAATCCGTAGAAAAAAGTTCGGAGGTGTAGTATAATATGATCATTCAGGGAAAAGGTCTGAGTTACCGTGATATCAATGATAAACTGCGCACCGCGGACAAAGAGATCACCGTCAGGGGCTGCCTCGGTCAGCGTTTCATCTGCGCCGGGATGTCGGACGTTTCCGTAACGCTGGAAGGCGTTCCCGGTAACGCTTTGGGGGCCTATCTCAACGGCGCCGGGATCACCGTAAACGGCAACGCGCAGGACGCAGTCGGCGACACGATGAACGACGGCAGGATCGTTATCCGCGGAAGCGTGGGCGACGCCGTCGGATACGCCATGCGCGGCGGCAGCATTTATGTGAAAGGCGACGCGGGCTATCGGGCGGGGATCCACATGAAGGCGTACAAAGATAAAATCCCCGTTATGGTCATCGGCGGCAAAGCCGGCAGTTTTCTCGGCGAGTATCAGGCCGGCGGCGTGATCGTCGTTCTCGGGCTCGGAACAAGCGGCAGAAAGATCGTAGGCAATTTCCCCTGCACGGGGATGCACGGCGGCAAGTTGATCCTGCGTTCCGATTGCCGTGATATCGCTTTTCCGGATCAGGTCACGGCAAGACCGGCAACCGATCAAGAGAAAAACGAGATCGACCGTTACGTCTCCGAATACTGCCGTCTGTTCGGCGGGAATAAAGAAGAAATGATGGACCATCCTTTCACGGTCGTGACTCCGGACAGCAAAAATCCTTATAAACAACTGTACGTTGCCAATTAGAACATCTGAAAACGGGAGGATACTATGAAATATTCAAAGGAAGAAGTAAAGCAATACGTTGCCGAGGAGGACGTCAAATTCATCCGTCTTGCATTCTGCGACGTGTTCGGACGTCAGAAGAATATTTCGATCATGCCGGACGAGCTGGATCGTGCATTTGCCTACGGCATCGCTTTCGACGCATCCGCCATCACCGGTTTCGGAGACGAGGCACATTCCGATCTGTTCCTGCACCCCGATCCCGAAACTCTCACCTGGCTGCCCTGGCGCCCGGAACACGGGAAGGTCGTGCGGATGTTTTGCTCGATCACCTATCCCGACGGAAAACCGTTTGAATGCGATACGAGAAGTCTGCTCAAAAAAGCGGTGAGCGATGCGGCAGAGGCGGGTTACACCTTCTATTTCGGCGCCGAGCAGGAATTCTACCTGTTTGAACTGGATGAGAAAAACCGCCCCACAAAGACGCCGTATGACCGTGCCGGCTATATGGATATCGCGCCGGAGGACAAGGGAGAAAACGTACGCCGCGAGATCTGCCTGACGCTGGAGCAGATGGGGATCCGCCCCGAGAGCTCGCACCACGAGGAAGGTCCCGGACAGAATGAGATCGATTTTCGCTACGCCGAGGCGCTGACGGCGGCGGATAACGTGATGACGTTTCAGACGGTCGTCAAGACCGTGGCGCGCCGCAACGGTCTGTTTGCCGATTTTTCTCCGAAACCGCTTCCGGACGAGCCGGGCAACGGCTTTCATATCAATATGTCGGTCCGCCCGGACGACTCTTTCGAAAAGCTGACTCACATGATCGCGGGCGTGCTTGACAGGGCGATCCCGACAACGGTCTTTCTTGATCCGGTCGAGGATTCTTACAAAAGACTCGGTCAGCGCAAAGCGCCTCGCTACGTCTCCTGGTCGGCGGAAAACCGCTCGCAGCTGGTACGCATTCCCGCCGCCTCGAGCGAATTCCGCCGCGCCGAGCTGCGATCCCCCGATCCTTCGGCAAATCCCTATATCGCCTTTGCGCTTTTGATTTGGGCGGGGCTGGACGGCATTCAAAAACAAGCAGAGCTTCCGAAGCCTGTCGATATCAACCTGTTCAAAGCCGATGCGGAAGCCGTCTCGTCCCTGGCGAAGCTGCCCGAGACGCTTGCCGAAGCAAAGGCCTCGGCGAAAAACGACGGCTTTATCAAAGCGCACGTACCTGATAGGATTTTGGATATATACTGCGCGGAATGATCTGTGAATAATCCGGTGAAAGGAGGGGGACCGTGTGAGCCTGAAGGAGCAAGTCTACAGTGTTCTGGTCGTTTCGGCGTCCGAAAAAATCAATCAGGCTCTGCCTGAAATCTTTTCCGTCCCCGTTTTTTCGCCCGTCCAATTTGTTTCCAATGTCAGCACCGCCAAGCGGGCGATCGCTGAGCGGGATTTTGATATGGTAATAGTAAACTCACCGCTTCCGGACGATACCGGACTCCGTTTCGCCATCGATACCGTAAGCAGCTATCAGACCGTCGTCCTTTTTCTGGCAAGGACGGAACAATATGCGCAGTCATTCGATCAGCTTGCGGAGCACGGGGTATTCCTGATACAGAAGCCCGTGTCAAAAGCAGCGTTCGAGCTTGCTTCCGGTTGGCTGATCAGCGCCCGGGAAAGGATAAGAAAAGCAGAAAAGAAGACGCTTTCCATTGAAGAAAAGATGAACGAGATACGGCTTGTCAACCGCGCAAAATGGCTGCTGATCAGTGAACTGAAAATGACCGAGCCGGACGCACACCGTTATATAGAAAAACAGGCGATGGATCGCTGCGTTCCGAAGCGCCAGATCGCCGAGGAGATCATTAAGACGTACAGTTAGGCGAACTGTTATTTGAAAAAGCGCGTGCCGCTATCAAATAATGCATTCTATTAAAGATTCAGCGGCGGGAGCTATCCCGCCGCTGTGCGTTATGTCATTCCTTCTGCGAGCGGTACGCCCGCCTCGATCATCAGCCGGACGGCGAGCCGAAAGCCGTAGGAGAACGCCTCGACCTCGGCAAGGGAGTGCATTTCATTCATCGCCTCGTCGTACTTTTCAAGTGTTTCAAGCTGTTTATCGGTCAGCGTTTCGCTGAGCTCGTCCCGGTTCCTGCCCATCAGTGAGAGCAGGTGCTTATACCGCCTGTTCTCGGTCAGAATCGCCTCGTGCGGGTTTAAGTTGCCGTACCACAGATCTTCCATCAGGGTCATATGCAGATCACCTCCCGCAGTACGATCTCCTCGGCGCGGTTTCGGATGTTGTTCATACGCCCGACCCAGTAGAGCTGATCGCGGCGTTTCATCGCCTCGTCCACGCCCTCGTCCTTTGCCATTTGTTTTACGAGCTGAAAGAGCATTTCCTCCGCCTGTTCGTCCACCTCGCGGAGATAGGATTTCAGATTTCCGTTCATCCGCATCACGTTAACGACGGTGGGCTTGTTTTCTTTCAGGTACCGGTAATGCATTTGCCCCCAAACCCCGACTTGTCCGATCCAACTGTCCTTCATTTTGATACCTCCAAAACCTTGATTTTCTTCGTCGGAGCGTCGATGATCTTGATCAGCAGTTCGTTCACGACCTCCACGCATCCGTCCTCGTCAATGACTTGCTTGCGGTATTCGTTGATCCCCTTGACCAGCGCTCGCCATTCAAAGTCGTCCAGTACAATGTGCCTCTTGGGCTGCTTTATGTATTTCACAGCGTCTCCGCCTCCTTTCGCCCATATTGTAGCGCAGAGCGGCAGAAAAAACGAATGTGCGGATTCTTTCTGTAAACAGAAAAGCACCGGGACTACATTTCTGTAATCTCGGTGTTTTCTTGCCCTGCAAATGCTCGGTTGTTCTTGCCTTAGTAACTGTCCTTAAGAACACTCTGCATCAGCGGAGCTTTTTTCTGTTTTGTCAGGACTCTTTGAGAGCGTCGAACGCTTCGTTGATCTTTTTCAACTGGCTTTCCGCCGAGATCTTGTAGGTGTTGTAGCGGGACATCCAGTTGGAGTTGAAGACGCGGAAGAGGACGATCATCTGCTTGTTGATGTTGGCGGGCTGATAGTAGAGACCGAGATCGTACATTCTCGTCTTGTTGATCAGCTCGAGCATCGGCAGACTCTCCTCGTCGCGGACGGTGGAGCCGTGCAGGGTCTTCTCGTAGTAGGCGTTCATGACCGTCTTGGTGGAGAAGTATCCGACCGCCTCCAGGATCTTGGCGCTGCGGTCCGCATCCGCGAGATTGACGGGCATGCAGAGGAAGCGGGAAGACCAGGGCGCGATATTGTTGTAATAGCGTTCCTGCGCGTCGTCATACTTGAACATCGGCAAAATACCGTAGTCGGTATCCATATCGCGGAAGGTCCGGGTGACCACGCTGATCGCCGTGATCAGGAACAGGCCCTGGTCGTTCGGGAACATACGGGTCTCGTGCCCGGAGAAGGGGGAACTCGTCCCCTCGCCGGTCGTCTCGTTGAACTTCTGCTGATAGCGGAGGCAGGACTCGGTCTTGGCAAATTCCACGTACTTCTGGAACGCGGAGACAAGACGCTCGGTCCCGATCGTGAGGATCAGATTGCCGTCCTCGTCAAGATCGCAGCAGCGCTCGCCGGCGGCGTTGACCGCCGCGTAGATCGAATCGTCCCACAGCAGAGAGCCGTACAGGTCGTTCTCGGTGAGCAGGCCGTTGCCGTCAAGGTCGTCATGGACGCGGGAGGAATACTCCATCCACTTGTCCATCGTCCACTTCCCCTCCTCCGCAAGCTGGTAAAGATCTTTGATCTCGTACTGGTTTGCCAGCTTCTTGTTGAAGGTGACGACGACCGTCGCGTTCGGGATATCCACGCTGAAGTCGCCGGTCGTGAAGAAGAGCATATCCTTGATGGTAAAAGCCTCGCGCGCCTGCTGATCCCACCAGCTGTGGCTGAAGTCCAGCACCGAGGAGGAGAAGGAAGCAAGATCGGTCAGCGCGCCGGAGTGGGCGAGCTTGGCGCAGTCGTAGCCCGGGAGGACCGCGCAGTCATAGGGCGTGTCGCCCGAGGTCTGCAGCTGGATCAGGCCGCCGTAACCGGCTGTGGTGCCGTCGGTCTTGTCGCCCTTTTTGTACACCTCGCTGATCTTGATCTTGTACTTGTCCTCGACCGCGGTATTGCGGTTGAAGATCGCCTGATCAATCACGGTGACGGCGTCCTCCGCAACGCGGAAATCGTTGATGAACTCCGTCTCGTTGAACATGACCTCATAGGCGATGAACTCGTAGCCGTCCATATTCTCGTCCGGCGCGGTATAGTCGTCGGCGGGCGCCTGCGTCTCCGAGGTCTCGTTCCCGCTGACGGGAGCGGAGGGATCGGTCGTTGCGGGCGTCTCCGGCTTTTTATCGCATCCGACAAGGGAAAAGACGGGCAGAAGGAGAAGACAGGCGAGAACAAGAGAGAGAAGCTTCAGATTCTTTTTTTCCATAGCGTTTCTTGCAGGGGGTCAGGCGTTCTCTTTCTTCTTTGCGAGAAGGTAGGCGGCGCCGAGGATCGAGCAGACAGCCGCGGCGGCAACGATCACGGTCGTGCTGCCGGTAGCGGGCGTGGAAGGAGTGGGGTTGGTCGGAGTGGGGTTGGACGGAGTGGGGTCGGTCGGGGTGGTCGTGCCCGCCGCGAGTTTCTCGATGGAGTCGAAGGAGTCCGCCTGGCACTTATCCGCGTTGTTCTTCACGGTGTCGTAGATCGCTTCGTCGAGCACCAGGACGTACTCGGCGACGCCGACGGCGTCCTTACCGGACACAGCGACGGTGGAACCGGAGATACCGAAGATCGTGGTTGCGCTGTTCGTTTCGCCGAAGGATTCTGCAAAATTGAAGCCGGACTTTACGGTGAGGGTGAACTTGCCGGAAACACCGGTCTTGTTCTCGCCGAGCATGGTGCTTGCGGTACGGTCGCAGTTACCGACAAAACGGTTGACCTTGCCGCCCTCAAGGATGAACTCGGCGTTGTTGATGGTCTTCCAGGAGTTGCGCGCCACGACGAGGTTGTTGATCTCGGCGGTGCCGGAAACGGTGATCTTGCCGTTGCCGTCGATGTTGTTGACAGCGCCCTGACGGAAGATCGCCACGTCGTTGAAGGTGCCGGACTTGACGGTGATGTTCACGTCGCCCGCGGTGATGTCCGTGGAAACGGAACCGACGCCGTAGATGCAGGCTTTCGTGGTCACAACGCCCTCGTCAACGGTGAAGGGGTTGACGCCGGCGAGGAAGAAAACGTTCTTCGCGCCCGCTTCGATGGTGAGGTTCTTGAGGGTCAGAGGACCGCCGGAGATGAAGAACCAGTCCGCGGTATGGGCGTCCTTGAGGGTTCCCGTGAGGGTGATCGCGTTGGTGTGCGCGGGAGCGGTAAAGTGACCGGTCTCCGCGGTGGTGACGCCGTCCAGATGGATCACAACGTCGTCGGTGAGAGCGGCCGCTGCTGCGTACGCGTCCTCAAGCGTGCCGAAGGGGGAGGCCTGCGAGCCGTCGCCGGTCCCGCCGTCCTTCACGTAGAGGTCCTTCGTTGCGGCGGATGCGGGGAACGCCGCCATCACAAAGATGAAGACCAGTGCCAGACAGAGAGTAAGTGCCTTTTTCATGGTTTTTACCACCTTTTCATTTATTTTACGCATTTGCGTTTGCGTAACACAGGGAGCGGCGGGAGCGGAGCGTTCCGCTCCCGCACGGGGGAAAATCGCTTCGCGATCAACCGAAGAAGGGCATCTGGGGCGTTTCGTTGTTATCGGGCTGGAGACTCGTGGAAACCACCGTGCCGCTAACCTCCACGATTTCAAGGATCGGCGCGGTATACGGAAGTTTTTCTTTCTCGTTATTCATTCTGATCCCTCCTCATCAGTTAAAGTAAGCGTCGGCGGCGATATAGTAGTTTGCCAGCGCTTTTGCCGTGTTGCAGAGCGGCTCGTTACCTGCGGCGTTGGCAAGGACCGAAGCAGAGTAGGAAAGCGCGGAAGCGGAGACTGTGCAACCGCCGATCGCGATGCTGTGCGCGACGCCGAGGTCAGGCGCCGCGATGTTCTCGATCGCGATATAATACTGCCCGTCTTTGGCAACAGGAGAGACGTCCGTCCCGTCAACGGTCACGGCGGGAAGCGCGGCGCCGTCCGCCAGCTTGAAGTAAACGCGGAGCGTCGTCTCGCTCTCGAGCAAGAGGGTCATACCGGTCAGGGTCACGCCCGCGGGCAGATCGCCGGTCAAGGTCGCTTTGTAGGAGGAGAGATCCATATTGCCGAGCGAGGGAGCCGCCGGCGTGCCGGTACCGAAGAGAAGCTCGGCGCAGGCGTTGTAATCGGAGAGCGCACCCGCAAGCGCCTTCATCTCCGCGGACTGCGACGCATCCCCGTCGACCGCGGCGAGATAGTCGCCGACGGTGTAGGTGTAGCTGCCGCCCGCGATCTCGTTGTATGCGCTGTCATAGAGCGGGAGAGGCTGGTCGTTCCCGTCGAAGAAGGAGATCGTCACGTCCTCGCGCATATCCTTGGCGGCGACGGCGTAGGTGAACTTGCTGTTGCCGTTTGCGTCAACGGGAGCGTCCGCGAGGAGAACGGTCGTCTCCCCTTCCGGGCCCTCGAGCTTCGCGTAACCGTTCGGGTTTGCGGCTTTGAAGGAAGAGGAAACGAAGACGTAGAAGTTGAGCCCGATCTTGCCGTCCAGCGTCAGGCTGGCGGTCCGGAGCGCGGGAGCGTCCTTGACGATCTTGTCAAAGGAATCCGCCTGGCACTTGTCCGTGTCGTTTTTCACGGTGTCATAGATCGTTTCGTCGAGTACAAGATAATACTCGGCAACGCCGACAGCGGTTGCTCCGGACGTAGCGACGGTGGAGCCGGAGAGACCGAAGATGGTAGTGCTCGTGTTCGCCAAATTGAACGAGCCGGCATAATCAAAGCCGGGCGTCACAATCAGGTTGAACTGACCGACAACGCCGGTCTTGCTCTCGCCGAGCATGGTGCTTGCGGTACGGTCGCAGTGACCGGCAAAACGGTTGACCTTGCCGCCTTCGAGGACGATCTCGGCGTTGTTGATGGTCTTCCAGGAGTTGCGCGCCACGACGAGGTTGTTGATCTCGGCGGTGCCGGAAACGGTAATCCTGCCGTTGCCGTTAATATTGTTGGGAGAGCCTGCCCGGAAGATCGCCACGTCGTTGAACGCACCGGACTTGATGGTGATGTTCACGTCGCCCGCGGTAATGCTTGTAGAAGCGGAACCGACGCCGTAAATGGCAGTTTTGCCAAGCGTGGTCACAACGCCCTCGTCAACGGTGAAGGGGTTGACTCCGGCGAGGAAGAAGAGGTTCTTCGTGCCCGCTTCGATGGTGAGGTTCTTGAGGGTCAGAGGACCGCCGGAGATGAAGAACCAGTCCGCGGTATGGGCGTCCTTGAGGGTGCCGGTGAGCGTGATCGGGTTGGTGTGAGCGGGAATGGTGAAGTTGCCGGTTTTCGAGGTCGTGAAGTCGTCCAGATGGATCACAACGCCGCCGGTGAGGGCGCCCGCCGCGGAAAACGCAGCTGTCATCGTAAGTTTCGGCGCTTCAGCGGAAAGCCCGTCGTTGGAGTCGTCGCCGGAGTTGCTCACATAGAGGTCGGTCTGGGATGCCGCGGACGCGGTCGTCGGGAAAACGAAGAGCGCCGCAAGCATCGCGAGAGTCAGGAAAATCGCGATTCTTTTTTTCATGTTTGCCACCTTTCTTTTTTTTATTATTGAATCAAGACGGAGACCGTCATTGCTTCCCTTTGGGTTTGCGGAGGGTGAAAATGAGTACGGTGAGAGCCGCCGCGACGAGGACGCCGCAGACGACGTAATAGACCAAATACGGGGACCCCGACGGCGTCGGGGAAACGGGATCTTCTCCCGGCGCAGCCGTCTCCTCCGGCTTATGCGGCGTCAGAGGGACGTTCATTTTGTCAAAACCGGAGATCTTTTCCGCCGCCGGTTTGGGATTGACCTTGACCGTGTACTCGGTCGAGAGGGGGTTCGGGTGTCCGCTGCCGCCTCCGACGACCATCTTGCCGTCCCGGATCGTATACGGCTCGAGGAAGGCGAAGCGCCCGCTGGAGGTATCCGAGCCGACGTATGCGTGATAGCAGACCCAGCGGGTCCCCTCGGTGTCCTTAAAATAGGAGGCGTGTCCGCAGCCGTTGACCTCGGAAGAGAGGGTGAAGAAGGGCTTTTTCTCCTTTTGCCAGTTTTCGGCGATCAGGGGATCATCCCCCGTCAGCGTGAGCTGGGCGAGGCAGTACTTGGTCGTCCAGTAGCCGCTGCCGGAATAGATCACAAAGACCTCTCCGTTATCGCCGTAGACGGCGGTGCTGCCCTCGACGACCGCGGGATACCACGCGTCCTTTGCCGCGGAGTAGCCGTAGCCGCCCTTTTCCCAGTCATACTCGGGGACGCAGATCACCGTCGGCTTCCCGCAGAGCTGCCAGGGCGTGTTGAAACGGCTGACGTTGATCGTCTGGTAAAAGTCCTTGGTGCCTCTTCCCTCTTCGCTGATATACATGATGTAGGCTTTCCCGCCGACCTTGAGGACCGACATCCCGCCGAAGAGCGTGGTGCCCGCGTTGATCGAGGGATCGTCCACGTTGGTCATCCGGGCGGGGACGTTCACTTCCTTTGTCTCCGGGTTGCCCCATCTGCCGAGCAGATCGTCTCCGTCCAGGCACTTATAGACGAACGCGCTGATAAACTCCGCCGTCTCCGCGCCGTTATCCGCCGCGATGAAGAGGTACCAGCCGGCGTTGCCGGCGCCCGCCTCCTCCTCGCTGAAATAATGGATCTCGGGCGACCACATCTTGTGGGAGTAATCGGTGTTCGCTTTGGGGAATAGGATCTTGTGCCCCGCCGAATAGGCGAGATCGGAGGGGTTTGCCAGCTTGTGCAGGACCCCGCCGGTCGCGGCGTACCAGTAAAAGCCTCCGTGGTAGAACATCCACGGGTCGGCACCGGCGCGCAGAGGATTCTCAAAGGTGATCTCGCCGCTCTCCTCGCGGGTCAGGTCGACGCCGTCCGCGACGGTAAGCTCGCTTGTGAGCTTGCCCGCAAACTTCTCCGAGCCGTTGAGATCGGTGAGATGGGAAAAGTCGCCGCCGGAAAGCGAGACCTTCCAGCTCCCGTCCTGGCGGGTAGTGCGCAGATAGGCGGGCGAGATCTCAAACCAGACCGAGCCGCCCGTCACCGTGATATCGAAATCCCAGTTGAAGATATCGGTGATCGCGGCGCTCGTTTCGTAAAGTCCGAAGACGCCGCCGTGGAGCGTGCCGCCGTTGACCGTCAGCTTTGCGCTGCCGCGGATGAAACGCGCGGCAGAGAGCGCGACGTACTGGTGGAAGACGCCGCCGTTGATCGTGATCTCAACGTTCCCGCCGTTTTGCGCGGGCTCGGTCTCCGTTATGATCGAGCCGCCCCGCAGCCATCCCCACTCCCCGCTGCAGACGGTGACGGAGAAGGTCCCGTCGATCGGCTGGGCGTTCGGACTGCCGCCGCAGAGGTTGGGATAGGAGGTGTTGGAATTGCTGAGCTCGGTGGAGACGCCCTCCCCGACGGTAAGATGATGGCCCGCGCCGTAGATGCGGAGATCCGCCTTCGGCGCTGTGAAGGTGAGATTCTCGAAAACGGTGTCGCCGCCCGCGATGAAGCTGGTCTGGAGCAGGAGATGCGCGCCGTAGTCGACAAATCCGTCGTTTGCCGTGACGGTGACGGCGCGGTCGTGCGCGTCCATGCGCAGCTCGTTGTGCGTATAGTCGGCGCAGAGGACCGCCTTCCCGTTTTCCGGGAGCGCGGCGAGCGCCGCCTTCAGGCTGGAGAGGGGAGCGTAAGGAGAGGATCCGTCCCCCTTGCCGGAATCGGCAAGGTAGGAGAAGGTCCGCTCCTCCGTCCGCGGAAAGGAAACGCGGAGCGCTTCCCCTCCCACGGCCCCGTCGGAAAGCAGAAGTCTGCTGTCGGCGGATAAAGTAAGCTCGGCGGCGCCGATCGCGGTCTTGCGCTGGTACATCGCGAGAGTACCGGAAGCGCGCAGCGTGCCGACCGCTCCGCCGAAACAGCGGAGAGCGGAACGCCCGCCGAGTTCAAGCGTATCGATCCTGCCGTCCGCAACGTCGATCACGGCGTCCGGCGCGTCCTTTGCCGTGACGGAGGCGACTTCCGCTCCCGCACAGGCAAGGACCGCCTTGCCGGAGACGGAAACGGCGCCGTACCGGCCGCCCGAGAGGACGACGGCGGAAGACTCCGCCGGCTCGATCTCAAGCGCGAGATCGCCTTCCGTTTTCACGCTCGCCGCCATCGTGAGAGAGGCGCGGACGCGGAGGGAGGCGCCCTCCGGCGCGGAGACGGTAACGTTCTCAAAGGTGAGGGAGGAGGGGATCTCGACGACAGCGCCCCGCGCGAGGACGATCCTCGCCCCTTCCTCGCCGCGCACGGTGAGGGGGACCTCCGTCTCCTTCAGCGTGCAGGAGGAAAGCTCGGTCGTCCCGGAAACGATAAGCTCGTCGTCCGCCGGGGAGAGAAGGCGGAAGCCCTCCTCCAGCGTTTTCGCCGGTCCGTCCGGCGAGACGCGGAGCTTGGAGAGGTTCTTTGCCTCGTCGAAGGCGGAGACGATCTGGCGGATGTGCGCCTCGTCATAGAGGGAGGCGTCATACTCCGCCGTTTTCAGACTGCGGTTTTTCTCCGACTCGGTCTTCAGCGCGTCGCTGGCGTATTCCACCAACACGCGGTCAAACTTTGTCCCGGAAAAAGAGGCGGTGACGTTGCCGATGACGTTGTTGACGCGGACCGTGCGGACCGTGCCGCCCGTGAGATGCAGGGCGGCGCTGCCGCTGAGCTTGCGCGTGACGTCCCCGGCGGTATAGAGCGTGTTGACCGTGCCGCCCGCCACCGTGATGTCGGCGCTGCCGCCCGCGTGATTGTAGAGCGGCCCGCCGTAGAGGAGCCCGACCGTGCCGCCCGTTACGGTGAGGTAGGCGGTCCCGGTATAGTAGGTGCTCGCCGCGCCCTTGGTACGGGTGAAGCCGCAAACGGCGAAGAAGTCTCCGCCGTGGATCGTGACGCGGGCGTTGCGGTCCGTGGGATGGGCGCCGGACGGCTTTTCATAGCCGCCGTTGACAAAGAGGTTCTGCGCGCCGCCCGAGATCCGCACCCCCTCCCCGAACGTGACGGGGTTGAACTGCGCGGCGATGACGGCTTTGGATCCCGCGCGGATCTCCAGATCGCCGAAGACCGTCTCCCCGTTCATCCGGTAGACGGAAGCGGCGGAGAGCGCGAGAGCCGCGCCCCCCTCGGAGGAGAGGGTCACGCGCCCGGCGTGCGCCTCTTCCGAAAACTCGCCGGTGATCGTGCAATCGGAGAGGAGGCGGATCTCGCCGTCCGCGCCTCCGAGAGCCGCGATCGCCGCGTTCAGGGTCTTTTTGGGGGAGGTCCGCTCCCCGGAGCCGGCATCGCTGCCGGAAGCGCCGTCAAGCCAGACGGTCGGTTCCGCCGCCGCTGCCGCGCCCGGGAAGGTCAGAGCGAGAGCAAAGACCGCGCAGAATACAAGGACCAGGCAAAGCGCGCTGTGGGAAAGTTTCATGGATTTCTCCTTCGGATGGGAGGATATGCCGGGGAAAGGATCACGCCTTTTTGCGTTTGAGGATCACGGCGATGACCGCCGCCGCAACGGCGACCGCGCAAACGACGCCGATGATGATCGGGAGAGCGGGAGAGGAGCCGCCGTCGCCCGCGGGAGCCTTGGAGGTCGTGGGAGCGGCGGTGCCGGTGCCGGCCTTTTCCGTCGCTTTGTCGGTGACCTTGTCGGTGACTTTCTCGGTGGCTTTATCGGTGACCTTTTCGGTCGCCTTGTCGGTGACCGCGTCGGTCGTCTTGCCCGTCTCGGGAGCCGCGGTCTCGGCGGGCTGCGTCTCGGCGGGCTGGGTCTCCGTGCCGCCGCCGATCACCGGGGGCTGGGGCTCGTCAAGCGCGGGAGCCACGACCGTGTCCATATCGGTGAAGAACGCCTTGAAATCGTCGGTGAGACCGGCGGCGATCTCCGCCGTCGCGTGCAGGTGCTTGCCGTTGGTGAAGGTCATCGGATCGCCGTCCTCGTGGGTCGCGTCGATGACCGCCTCATTCACACCGCCGATCGAGCCGCCGTAGTAATAAACGTGCAGGGAGTCGGTGATGCAGTTGATCTGGTTGTTGGTGGTGGTGTAGAGATTTTTGACCGTCCCGCCGCTCTGGACGGTGAGGTTGGTGCGGCCGAAGAGAGACTCGCTGTTCTTCAGACCGCCGGTGTAGACGGAGCCGACCTCGGCGGTGCCGCCGACGGTGATGTCAACGGTGCCGGTGTAGGTCTCGCCGGTGAAGCCGCGGGAGCTGGCGACGATCAGGAGGTTGGTGCCGGAGTAGACCTCGATCTTGCCGTTGCGGTCGTTCTGGGTGGCGCCGACCGCCGCCTCGCCCTTGCCGGACTGGAAGCCGCCGACGATAAAGATGGACTTGGCGTCGGAGAGACCGGTCAGATAATCGCCGCGGACCTCAAGGCCGTAGCCGATCTTGAAGGGGTAGAACTGGCAGTCGAAGTGGATGCCGTTGATGCTGACGCACTCGAGGATCATATTCTCGATCACGGTAGCGCCGGCGCAGACGAAGTTCTTGTACTCGGTGGCAAAGACCGCGCTATCCGTCGCGCGATAGTCGACTCCGTTATAGACGGAGGTGTAGGTCACGGTGCCGGTGTAGGGGATGCCCCAGTTCCACTCGTCGAGCATCAGGTAGGGCCCGCAGATGACGACCGTGCAGTCCTGGCTGAGATCGAGCGCGGCAAAGGCGATGTCAAGAGAGGGGGCCGCGTTCTCGGGGGAGGAGCCGTCGCCGAGACCGGCGCCGCCGTCCTTGACGAAGGCGACGGTGCTTCCCGCCGCGTGGACGCCGGCAACAGGGAGCATGCCGAGGAGCATGACGGCGAAAAGAAGGATCGCCGCCGCTTTCAGGTTCCGCTTTTTCATAATCATACCTCTTTCTGCCTAAGGCAAAATAATTTGGTTTCCGTTAAACTAAATTCCGGCGAACGTCAGTTCACCTTCAAAACGACTTTTCCGGCGTTTTCGCCGCGCCGGAGGATGCCGTGCGCCTCCTCCGCCTCGGTGATGGGGAGGACCTTGTAGATCGTGGGCTTCACCTCGCCCGAAGCGACCTTCGGCCAGACGTTTTTGACCAGCGCGGCGAGGATCTCCGCCTTTTTCTGCGGGGTCTTGGAGCGGAGGGTGGAGCCGATGATGCGGACGTTGCGCTTATAGATGTTTTTGAGATCGATGGTCGTTTCCTGCCCCGCGAGGGAGGCGATGACGATCCAGCGCGCGCCGTGCGTGAGGAAGTGCAGGCATTTGCCCATCACCTCCCCGCCGAGGCAATCGATCGCCACGTCGACCCCGTGCCCGTCCGCGAGCTCCCGTTCAAGGACCTTCACGATGTCGGTCTTGCGGGTATTGACGACGACGTCCGCGCCGAGGTGGGCGATGGCCTTTACCATCTCGTCCGAGATGACGGTGGTGATCACGCGGATCCCGAACGCCTTTGCCATCGGGATGATGACGCTGGCGAGGCCGGAGGCGCCCGCGTTCATCAGGAGCGTGTTGCCGGGCTCGATCTTCCCCTCCCAGAAAAGGTTGAGGTACGCGGTGGCGAACGCCTCCGGGATCGCCGCCGCCTCGACCATCGAGGTGTTCTCCGGGATCGGCATCGCCATATCCCACGGAACGGTGACGTATTCGGCGTATCCGCCGCCGCCGAGCAGCGCGCAGACCTTGTCCCCGAGGGAGAAGGAGGAATCGCGCTTCGCCTCCTCGCTCATCTCGCAGATCTCGCCGGAGACCTCCAGCCCCATCCACTCGGGACAGCCGGGAGGCGGAGGATAATCCCCCTCTCTCTGCATCAGATCCGCGCGGTTGAGCGCGGCGTATTCCACTTTGATCTTGATCTCTCCCGCCGCGGTCCGCGGATCGGGGACGTCCTGCCAGCGGAGCGATCTTTCCGCATCCTTCTGGATCATGATTGCTTTCATTGTTTTTTACCTGTATTCCCCTTGTCTTTATTTTGTATGCGCGGCGAGCCAGGCGTCCATCTGCCGGTTGATGCGGAGGGAGACCTCGGTCTCGGTGAAGCGCTTGATCGAATCCTCCGAATCGGAGAGACGGGAGAGCTCGAGGATCAGCGCCTCCCGGAAGGGGACGAACTCCTCCCGCGCCGTTTTTGTGACGCGGCGGACCTTTGCGTTGTCGATCTCCCGGTCGAAGAGACGGTCGTAGAGGAGGATGATCCGGTCGCCGTCCTGATTGCTGGTGCAGGCCTCCAGATACTGCTCGGCGGGCACCCAGCGGAAGTTGAGCCCCATCACCTCGTGATAGATCTCCGCGATCTGCTCCCAGGTGAGATTTTCGTCGTTGCCGACGATGAAGTCCTCGCCCTCCGCCTCCGGCGTGAGCGCGAGTCGGGCGATCAGCATCCCGACGTTGCCCGCCCAGCCGAGCGCGGCGTGCTTTTTTTTCGCCTCCTCGGGGAGGAGCAGCTCCTTGCCCGCGAGATAGCGCGGGATCAGATGCAGTCCGCCGAGGGTGACAAGATCGAAGCGGAAACGGGAGAAGGAGATCAGCGGGCGGACGATCGTCCAGTTCTTGTGCGGGGAGACGCGGATATAGCGCTCGTTCTCCGACTTGGTCAGTCCGTAGGTGTCGCGGGCGAGCAGCCCCGTACGGCCCACGGTGTCCAAGAGCTTCGGCGAGTCCTCGCGCACCGGGTGCTCCTCGTCCGCGTACACGCGGTAGGAGGAGAGGAAAACGTAGCGGTCTGTCTTCGAGCAGAGGAAGTCGAACTTGCGGGGAAACTCCTTCACGTTCGTGTAGTGGAGGAAGTCGACGATCGCGTCATAATGCCGGTCGGCGAGGAACTCGTGGAAAAACGCCTCGTCGATCTTTGCGCGGATGTAATGCAGGTCCTTTTGATAGGAGCGGATCTCCTCCATGCAGACCACGTCGACGGCGCAGCCCTTTTTGAGCAGCTCCAGCGCGGTGTAGCTGCCGAGCGTGCCGCCGCCCGCGAGGAGGAGGACTTTCTTTTTTTCTTCCATTTGTCAGTCTCCGTTATCTTCCGCACGCCTTCAGGATCGCGCGGTAGACCGCCAGCTCGTAGTCGGGGGTGTAGGGGTTTTCCTTTTCCCCGGCGACGTAGGAGGCAAAGCCCTTCATCATCGCGGCGTAACGGTCAAAGGCGGGCGTGGTGTACCGGAAGCCGTCGTTCCACCAGCTGCGGCTCGTATCCAGGCACTCGCGCACGCCGGTGTAGATATCGGTCGTGCGGCCGTAATCGACCATCGCCTCAAAGGGCAGGAGCTGGACGGAGCCCTTGCTGCCGGTGACGACGAGCTGCCGGCGCATATAACCGCCGACCTCCGCCGCGCAGGTCTTGACAAAGGAGACCCCGTTCGGGTATTTCAGAACGGCAAAGCCGTAGTCGGGCGCGGTGACGCCGCCGATGCCGGTCGAGGCGTTATAGGGGACGATCTCCTCGGGGAATCCCCGCAAAAGGATCGCCATATCGACAAGGTGGCAGCCGAGGAAGAACATCATGCCGCCCGGGAACGCCCCGAGCCACTGACGCTTTGCGGCGCTGTGGCCGCAGTCCATGTGCGCCTCCACGCTGTAGATCTCGCCCAGCTCCCCGTTTTCGATCCGTTCCTTCAGCTTCAGGACGGCGGGGTTGTAGCGGTACATGTATCCGGTGTGGAAGACGACGCCCTTCT
>CACYYS010000030.1 GCA_902778725.1 uncultured Ruminococcus sp. | reverse complement strand
GCTCAAAGATCAGTACTGAGAGGATTTTACGGCGCGCCGGCTCTCCCGCCGGCGCGCCCTTTGAAAAAACATGAAACGAATTAAACTGTATGTTCTCCTTCTCCTCGCGCTCCCCATCCTCCTCTCCTGCGCTCCCTCCGCGCCGGCGGACACGACGGCGGTACCGGAGAGCGGGAGCGCCGCCCTCCCCGACAGTACGGCTGCGGGACCGGCGGACGATACGACGGGCGCGGGCGACAGCGGCAAAGACAGCGAAAAGCGCGTCTTCGGCGCGGAGGGGATCGAATTTGAGGAAAAGTCCACCGTGGTGGCGATGACCGCCGGCTCTCCCTACGCGCGCATCCGCGTCCTGCTGGACGGGCGCTTTTTCTGCGTCTGGCCGGAGAAGGACGGCGGAAAACGGGCGATGAAGGGCTGCTTCAGCTCCGACGAGGGCAAAAGCTGGACGATGCCGAAGGTGCTCTTTTACGGAGAGGACCAGACCAAGACCCTCGCCAACGCCGATATCATCCAGCTTGAGGACGGCGAGATCCTTGTCGCCTACCGCTCCAACGACCCGGACATCCCCAAAACGGCCGGCGATTTCTACTCCTCCATCCGCGTCCACTCGAGCAAGGACAACGGCGAGACCTTCCTGCCCCACTCGATCGTGCGGGAGCTGCAGGAGCACAACGTGAAAAGTTCGGTCGGGCTTTGGGAACCCTGCTTCGGATACCTCCGCGGCAAGCTGACCTGCTTCTACGCGATCGGGATGTCGGTCTACAAGGACCCGAAGATCGCCAGCACCGATATCTCCGTCTGGGACGAGGCGACCCGTACCTGGTCGATCGCCGAATACGAATCGAACGACGGCAAGAATACCAGAAAGAACGGGATGCCGATCTGGCAGCCTCTCTCCTCGGGCGGCTATATCTGCTCCGTCGAGACGAACCGCTACAAAGCGTCGAAGGGCAATATCCTCCTCCCCTATCTCCTCTACTCCGCGGACGGCGTGACCTGGGTCGACCTTGCCTGCGCCTACTTCCCCTCCTCCGGCAAGGCGGTCTGCGGCGCGCCCTTCTGCATCGAGCTTCCGGACGGACGGCTGGCGATCTCCTTCCAGTCGAACGAGGACGCCCTCGGCACCCCCTTCGCGGAGGAGGGCAACTCCAACAACGACAAATCGATCAAGGTCGTCCTCTCGGAAAAGGGGGTGGCGATAGGGGATCTCCGTTCCAAAAACTTCACCGCGCCTTTTTCCGCCTTCCGCTACACGCTCGGCTATACGCAGCTCTGGTCCGGCATGTTCGTCCACGGGGACTATCTCTATATCTACTGCGGGACCAATGAGCCGACCGGCAGGATCATCCTGACAAAAGCAAAACTCCCGCGAGCCTGACGGCTCGCAGCCGCCGTCCGATCCCCTCCTTCCGGACGGCGGCTTTTTTCTTTGCAAAAAGGAAAACCTTCTTTTCAAAAAAGCCGCTTTTTCCCCGTCCCCGCTTGCTTTTTTTACGGGAATAGGATAAAATAAGAGCAATGATCTCACGGAGGTGACCCATGAAAAAAACGTTCGCGCTCCTGCTGCTCCTCTCACTTTCCCTCTCTCTCTTTTCCTGCGCCGAAAAAACGCCGGAAGAGACCGACGGCCCCCCCGACTCGGAGAGCGCCGATCCGGGGATCCCGACGGAGCTGATCCTCGCCTCCGGCGGGGAAAGCGACTACGTGATCCTCTACTCCGCCCGCGAAGAGTACGGCCGCTCGAACGCGACCCGTCTCTACCGCGAGATCCGCGAGAAGATCGGCGTGATCATCGACATGAAAGAGGACGCCGAGCTCCCCGAAAAAGAAGAAACCGGCGGGCAGAAGGTGATCCTCGTCGGCCGGACCGACCGCGAGGAGAGCACCGCGCTCCGCAAGACCCTCAAGGCGGGGGAATTCATCATCAAAGCGGAAGGAAACGCTCTCTATCTTGTCGGCCGCAACGAGGAGATGACCGCCGCGGCGGTCCGCTACTTCACCTCCCGGCTCGTCGAGCCGGTCAAGGGAGAGCTGAAGCTCGCGGGCGGGCTTGAGGTCAACTCCCGCGACGTGATCCCCTCTCCGGTCGAGTGGAGCGGGAGCGCCGTCAGCTTCTCAAACGGCGGCTACGCGCGGATGATCGGACTTGCCGACGGTTCCGCCGTCGTCGCCTACGGCTCCGGCAGCCGCATCTATATCAAAAAGAGCGCGGACGGAAAAACGTGGGACAAGGAGATCGCCGTGACCCAGCCCTTCAAGTCCCCGGACGGAAAGGCTCTCTCCTGCGCCAACGCCAACGTTTACGAGCTGAAGGACGGCACCCTGATGGCGGCCTACCGCGTCCATACTCCGAGCGCGGATCACTACGCCTCCTTCTACTCCTCCATCCGCTTCTCCCTCTCCAAAGACGGCGGCCTGACCTGGGGCGAGCCGAAGATCGTGGCGGAAAACACCTATCCAGGGGACAAGTTCTCCGGCTTCTGGGAGCCGCACATGATCTACCTGCCGAGCGGGAAGCTGGCGGTCTACTACGCGAGCGACTGCATCGGCGGAACGGCGAAGGGCTATCCCTTCGTCTCCTCCATGACCTATCAGAATATCATCGGCCATCTCTATGACGAGGCGACCGAGACCTTCGGAGAGCCCTTCGTCGCCTCCGACGGCAAGAAGCACAACTCCCGCGACGGGATGCCGGTGCTCACCACCCTCTCCGACGGCACGATGGCGATGGTGATCGAGTCGAGCCACGAGCGCAGCACTTACAGCTTTGTGATCCGGATCCTCTTCTCCGAGGACGGGATCGTCTGGAGCGACCCGCAGACGATCTACTCCCCCACGATCACAAAGCATTACGCCGGCGCGCCCTATATCATCACCCTGCCGGACGGGCGGATCGCCGTCTCCTGCCAGGCGACCCAGTACAGCGGCACGACCGCGGCGGAAACCAACGTCAACAACAGCATCATGAACGTCATCGTCTCGAAAAGCAAAGTCACCTACGCGGACCGCGACAGCATCGGTCCGGACGCCTTTGACAAGGTTCCGGTCAACCCCTTTACCACGACCGACTATGCGATCTGGCCCGCTATGACCTACTACCGCGGCAAGCTCTACTGCTTTGCCCAGGGCGGCACCGTCAGCCCGGACGGAAAACTCACGGGCTCCGGTCTTTATATGAGGACCGGGACGCTGACGGAGGGAAGCGGACAATGAAGGACGCGCTCTCCCCGCTCGTCTGGGACGGCCCCGCCTCCCATTTCACGGACGGGGGCTACGCGCGGATGATCGGCCTTTCAGACGGGTCCGCCGCCGTCGCCTACGGCGCGGGGAACCGGATCCTCCTCAAAAAAAGCGGGGACGGAGAAAACTGGAGCGAGCCGATCACGGTGACCCCTCCCTTTTACTCGGAGGACGGGACCCCTCTCGCCTGCGCCAACGCCAACGTCTATGAATGGAAGCCCGGCGCGCTGATGGCGGCGTACCGGGTCCACTCCGCCGGAGACTATCTCACCTTCTACTCCTCCATCCGGTTCTCCCTCTCTTCTGACGGAGGGGCGACCTGGGGAGAGCCGAAGACCGTGGCGGAAAACACCTACCCCGGCAAAAAATTCTCCGGCTTCTGGGAGCCGCACATGATCCTCCTCCCGGACGGCCGCCTCGCCCTCTATTACGCAAGCGACTGTCTCGGCGGCACGGCAAAGGACTATCCCTTTGTCTCCTCCATGCTCTATCAGCATATCATCCTGCATCTCTTTGACGAGAGATCGCAGACCTTCGGCGGTCCTCTCGTCGCCTCCGACGGGGAAAAGCACAACTCCCGCGACGGGATGCCGGTCCTCACAACGCTCGCGGACGGATCGCTTTCCATGGTGATCGAGTCGAGCCACGACCGGGAGAACCATCCCTTTGTGATCCGGATGCTCTTCTCCCGCGACGGGATCGTCTGGAGCGAGCCGCGCACGGTCTTCTCCCCCGCCGGCAAGGGCGAATACGCCGGCGCGCCCTATATCATCACCCTGCCCGACGGGCGGGTCGCCGTCTCCTTCCAGGGGACGGAGAACAGCGGCTGCACCCGCGCAAAACGCAACGTCCACAAAAGCACGATGAACGTCCTGATCTCCCGCCGCCCTCTCGGCTTTGCCGACGCCGAAAGCGTCTCGCCGGAGGATTTTTCGGCGGCGGAGCCTCCCTTCCGCTCCCCCGAGCGGTACGCGATCTGGCCTGCGATGGCCTTCTCCCGCGGGAAGCTGCACTGCCTCGCCCAATGCGGCGGCACGGCGCCGGACGGAGCGGTCCTCCCCTCCGACGGGCTCTTCCTCCGGTCCGGCTCTTTGAAATTCTGAAAAACAAGAGGTACGTAAAATGAAACTGGAAAGCATCTTTACAGACGGCGCCGTCCTCCAGCGGCAGATGCCGATCCGCATCTTCGGAACAGGGGAGGGTCACGCCGTGATCCGCCTGGCAGGTCAGACCGCCGAGGCGGACGCCGAAAACGGCCGCTGGTGCGCCACCCTGCCTCCGATGGAGGCGGGCGGTCCCTACACGCTGGAGGCGGAGCTCAACGGCGAGCGGACCGCGCTCACCGACCTCTGGATCGGAGAGGTCTTCCTCGTCTCGGGCCAGTCGAACGCCGAGATGCCCCTCTTCCGCTGTGACGGCGGCTTTGAAGCGGCGAAATGCGCCGATCCGGACCGGATCCGTCTCTACACCTCGCCGCGCCGCTTCCGCGAGGGCGAGCCGGTGAAAAACCGGCACTTTGAGTCGACGTACAGCGCGGATGCGGTCTGGCAGCGCGCGACCGCGGAAAACGCGCTGCACTTTTCCGGTCTCGGCTTCTACTTCGCTCTCTTTCTTTATGAAAAGCTCGGCGTCCCCGTCGGGATCATCTCCTGCAACTGGGGCGGCCGGGGGATCCGCGCCTTTATCCCGACCGAGCGCTTTACCTCCGAGCCGGCGCTCCGCGAGGAGTGGGACAAATATCTGCAATTCTGCTCCAAGTACGGCGACGGGGAGTATGAAGCTCTCTATGAGGATTACATCCGCAAAATGGCGGAATTCTGCGACCTTGCGTGCGACACCTTTGAGAACACGAAGCGTTACGGTCACCTCTTTGCCTACGCCGCCGACTCGCAGTGGCCGCGTCCCACCCTCCCCTACGGGAAATACAACTCCGACCGGCCCGGCGCCATCTGGGAGACGATGGTCTCGCATCTCGTGCCGTACGGGATCCGCGCGGTGCTCTGGTATCAGGGAGAAAACGACTCCCGCACCCTCACCTACTTTGATAAATACGAGGTCCTGCTCCGCTCCTGGCGGGAGGCGTTCCTCCAGCCGCGGCTGCCCTTCTACGCGGTGGAGCTGGCGCCCTTCCTCGCAGGCACGCCGGATAACCCGCAGTCCGACAACTTCGGCTTCCCCTTCCTGCGGGAGCAGCAGCAGCGCGCGGCGCGCGAGCTGCCGGACAACTATCTGGCCTGCATCACCGACTGCGGCGACCCCTACGACATCCACCCGCACGACAAGCGCACCCCAGCCCTCCGGCTCGAACGGCTGGTCGAAGAACACACCTTCGGGCTCCCGAACGGCGCGGACGCGCCCCGGTATGAGAGCCACCGGTTTGAAGAGGACCGCGCGGTCATCACCTTTTCCCACGCAAAAAAGCTCCTCGCCTACGGCCCGGTCCGCTCGCTGATGCTCGCGGGCGAGGACGGCGTCTTCCATCCCGCGAAGGCGTCGATCACCGGCCCCTGCGAGATCACCGCGAGCACGCCGAAGGTCCCCCGGCCGAAGTACATCCGCTTCGCCTTCCTCCGCTGCCCCGAGCCCTGCTACGTCTACTCCGAGACCGGCCTGCCGATCCACCCCTTCCGCACCGACAATCTCAAGGTCGCTTCCCACGTCGACGACTGACGGGCTCCGCCGGAAAAAGTCCGAAAAAAACAGAAAAAAAGTCTTGCAATCGGAAAAACTTTGTGCTATACTGTATTTCCGTCGGCGGGATCCCGTCGGCAATAGGGGTATAGCTCAGTTGGTAGAGCAGTGGTCTCCAAAACCACGTGTCCTGGGTTCAAGTCCTAGTGCCCCTGCCAGCAGAAAAGCGTCTTTTGTCTACCGACAAAAGACGCTTTTCTGAATGATGTTTGCCCTGTCGGGCAAATGATGTTGCCTGCGGCAATGATGCCGCTTCGCTGATGATGTGTGCCTGCGGGCACATAGGGGCAAACATCGCATCATTGCGGCACGAAGTCACGCAGCATCATTTCGGAGCGCAGCGGAGAAGCATCATCAGCCGCCAAAGGCGGCGACATCATTGACACTTAATTCTCATTGATTTATAATGGAAGCAGTCAGCGGAAAGGGTTTCGCGTTATGAAAGAAAACAAACTTGCGGAGTTGTCTATGGATTTCTCCGTACAAATCATCAATCTTGTCAAAGACCTGAAAGAAAAACACGAATCCGTTATTTCCAATCAGATCGGGCGTTCCGGCACTTCCATCGGCGCAAACATATACGAAGCAAACTATGCGCAAGGCAAAAAGGATTTTATCTCAAAGTTTGAAATCGCGCTTAAGGAAGCGAGCGAAACCGGGTATTGGCTGGAGTTATTGCACCGGACATCATATATAGATGACGGTATCTTCAAGATTTTGAATGACCAGTGCACAACGATCCGCGTAATGCTTATTGCTTCGTGCCGAACAGCAAAGCAAAGCTTCGGTGAAAAAAGCAATGATATTTCTGATTCGACGCGGCGCGGATGACGATTCCCGGTTGAGCGACCGGAGCGAAGCGGGTCTGACCCCACTCGGAGCATGGGGCAAACGTTACTGTTGAAATATCCGCTGATTTATAATAGAAAAAAGAGTTTGGCAGAGCGGGATTTCAGAGAGGGCATATTATGAGTGTGATAAAGAATGAAATACCCATCCTGGAATATGACCCGGATCCGGCGGCCGTGATCATGCCGGGCCATGAACGGATCGCGATCGACCTCCCCGAAAAAGCGGTATTTGCTTTTCTCCGGGACGACGTGGACCGCTATGCGAGAGAGCATAACGCCGCGGCGGTGACCCGGTTTGTATCCGCGACAAAGGACTACCCGGTTTACATTCTCGAAGCGAAAGGCGAGCGGATCTGTCTTGTACAGGCTCCGGTAGGCGCTCCCGCCTCAGCCCAGATCCTGGACTGGCTTATCGCTTACGGCGTCCGGGAGATCATCAGCTGCGGTTCCTGCGGCGTGTTGGTCGATATTCCGGAAAACACGTTTTTGGTTCCGTACAAAGCTCTCAGAGACGAAGGAACATCCTATCACTATCTTCCGCCGGAACGTTTTGTCGACGTATCAAAGAAGGCGCGCCTTGCCATAGAGAAGACGATGAAAAACCATAACCTGCCCTACCGGGAAGTGACGACGTGGTCAACTGACGGTTTTTTCCGCGAAACGAAGGGAAAAGTGGCGTACAGAATAAGCGAAGGGTGCTCGGTCGTTGAGATGGAGTGCTCCGCGCTGGCCGCCTGCGCCAAGCTGCGCGGAGCCGTTTGGGGAGAATTGCTCTACTCGGCCGACACGCTTGCAAACGCAGAGCGCTACGACGAACGCGGCTGGGGAGGCGACAGTGCGGCGTACGCGCTGGAGCTGTGCATAGAGGCCGTCACAAATCTATAGATCATACCGCGGAGGCGCAATGAAAGAAACGGGAAAACGGATCATCGTGATCGGATGCCCCGGGGCGGGAAAAAGCACGTTTGCGAGAAAACTGCGGGACAAGACCGGTCTTCCGCTCTATTATCTGGATATGATGTTCCACAAGCCGGACCGGACCACCGCCTCGCGCGAAGAGTTCGACCGGAAGCTGGCGGCTGTTCTCCAAACCGACGAATGGATCATAGACGGGAACTATCAAAGGACCCTGGCGCCGCGCTTTGAGGCCTGTACGGACGTCTTTTTCCTGGATCTCCCTTTGGAGCTGTGCCTGGAAGGCGCCGCCTCCAGAATCGGCTCCGTCCGTGAAGATATGCCGTGGATCGAACGGGAGTTCGATCCCGAATTCCGGCAGTATATCCTGGATTTCCGGAAGGATCAGCTCCCGCGGCTCTATGAACTGGCAAAACGGTATCAAAAAACCAGACGAATCACCGTCTTCCGCTCCCGGGAGGAAACAGACAGATGGTTTTTCGGCGGGACGGCGGTTTCAGCCGACCGGAGTTGAGGCGAGAAAAAGCCCGCCGCCCGTCCGGAAAAGCGAAAAAAAGAAAAGCGCTGTACGCGCTTTTCTTTTTTTCGCTTTCTTTATTTCGCCAGCTCCTCGCCGAGGACGCGGCACTGCTCCTCGCCGGACGCGTCCGGCGCCGCATTCTCCCGCGCGCCGGGCGCCGATAACGGCAAAGAGCGGGCCGGACAGCGCGGGAGACGAGAGCAAGCCGCCCGCTGAAAAAGCGGGCTCGGCTTCTCTTCACCGTTTGTCGAGCGGGAGATAGACCCCCTCCGGGCGGACGTTGACGTAAGCGGGACGGAGGATCTTTTCGGCGTTTTCGATCTCCTCGATCCGGTGGGCGCTCCATCCGGCGATCCGGGCGACGGAGAAAAGCGGCGTGAAGAGCTCCCGCGGAATGTCGAGCATACTGTATACCATCCCGGAGTAAAAATCCACGTTGGGACTGACTCCTTTGTAGATCCTGCGCTTTTTTGCGATGATCTCCGGCGCCAGACGCGCCACCGTCTGACAGAGGCGGTAGTCCTCCTCCCTGCCCTTTGCCTCGGCAAGCTCTCCGGCGCAGCGGGCAAGCAGCGCGGCGCGGGGATCGGAGACCGAATAGACCGCGTGCCCCATCCCGTAGATCAGGCCGCTCCCGTCAAAGCGCTCGCGGTCCAGCAGTCCTTCGAGATACGCGCGCACCGCTCCCTCGTCCCGGAAATCGACCGTCGCCTTCAGATCGTCGAACATCTCCGCGACCTTGACGTTCGCGCCGCCGTGGCGCGGCCCCTTCAGCGAGCCGAGCGCCGCCGCGACGGAGGAATAGGTGTCCGTACCCGAGGACGTGACGACGTGGGTCGTGAAGGAGGAATTGTTCCCTCCGCCGTGCTCCGCGTGCAGCACAAGGCACAGGTCAAGGATCCGTGCCTCCAGCGGTGTGAAACGCCCGTCCTCCCGCAGAAGATAAAGGAAGTTTTCCGCCGTGCCGTACGTCCTTTCCGGATTGCGGATGAAGAGCGTCCCCTTTTTGTGATAATGCAGATAGCTCTGGTATGCATAGACCGCGAGCAGCGGGAACATAGCGATCAGCTGCAGGCTCTGGCGCAGAACGTTTTCCACCGAGACGCTGTCGGGATCGTCGTCATAGGTATAAAGCGCGAGGACGCTGCGCGCCAGCGCGTTCATCACGTTTTTGCTCGGGGCCTTGAGGATCATATCGCGCACAAAGGAGGTCGGCAGCGTGCGGTAGTCCGCAAGGAGAGAGGAAAAGGAAGAAAGCTCCTCCCGCTCCGGCAGCCCGGAAAAAAGCAGGAGCCAGACCGTCTCCTCAAAGCCGAAGCGCCCCTCGGAGAGAAAGCCCCGGCAGAGATCCCCGATCGGGATCCCGCGGTAAAAAAGCTTCCCCTCGCAGGGGAGGAAGCCGCCCTTCCCGTCGCTTTGTTTGGAGACGATGCCGGAGATCTCCGTCAGCCCGGTCACGACGCCGTTTCCTTCGTTGTCCCGCAGGCCGCGCTTGACCTGATGGAGAGGGTACATCTCCGGGGTGATGCCGTGGCGGGCGACCGAGAGCTCCGCCAGCCGGCGGATCTCCGGCGTGATCTCGGAATACAGTCGTTTCATGGCGCTCCTTTCTCTGCCCGTCCCGGCAGAACGCCCGGGATAAAAAGAAGAGCGGAAAGACAAGCAGACCTTGCTCCCCCGCCCGATCCCGAGCCGTTATTGACTTGTTTTTATTTTATCATATCTTCCTCTGTTTTTCAATGCGTTTTTGTGAAAAAGTCAAGAACAAAGTGTTAAAATACGGAAAACATCGACACGTTTTTCCGTTTTTCGTTTTGAAACGGACGGTCCGGCGCTTGCATTTTCCGTTTTCCCGTGGTAGAATACCTCTGCACAAGGAAAAAACGCGGTCCGTCCGGCTCAGCCGGTCGTCGGGCGCCCCTCCGGGCGTTCGGGGATAAGGAAATGGCGGTGAAAATCCGCCGCAACGGCCATTACCGTAACCGAACGGGGTCTCCCCCCCGTTCCCAAGTCGGAATGCTTATCGTTCCGCGCACCGTAAAAAACTCTCGGGCAAGGGGCGCTTGCAGGAGCGCCTGAAAGGAGAACGTTTTTTACTCTTTTCCTTTTGTTTTCAAAAAACAAAGAAAGGAAAAAAACAGCATGAAAACCAAACTTTACTCCGGCGTTTCGGTCGTTCTCGCGATCCTGCTCGTCTTCTGCTTTGCTTCCTGCGGCAAAAAAGTGGACAAGACCGGTCTGTGGGAACAGGCGACCTACCTCAGCGACACCACCCTCGGGAAAGGAGCGAAGACCGTCTCCGTGGAGGTGAAGGCGGAGGACCAGTCCGTCCTCTTCACCGTCAAGACCGACGAAAAGACGGTCGGCGCCGCGCTGCTGGCGGTCGATCTGATCGCGGGCGACAACAGCGCCTACGGCCTCTACGTCAAAAAGGTCAACGGCATTACCGCCGACTATGACACCGACAAGGCCTATTGGGCGTTCTACCTCAACGGCGAGTACGCGTCGACCGGCGTCGACTCGACCGACATCGACGAGAACGTGAAGTATTCTCTCGTCTACACCAAGGGCTGATCCCGCAGACAGCCGGAGCGCATCGCACTCCGGCTGTTTTCGGTCCCGCTCGCGGCGTTCTGAAAAACGCGGCGTCCCATCACAAGGAAAGGAACAAAACCATGAAAGAAACAAAGATCAGGATCCAGGACGATCTCTACGAGGCCGTGAACGGAGCGTGGCTCGAGACGGCCGTCATCCCCGACGACCGGCCTACCGCGGGCGGCTTCTCCGATCTGGATCAGGCGGTGGAAAAAACGATGATGGCGGATTTCCGGGCTTTTGCAAAAGGGGAAAAAAGCTCCGACGTCCCGGAGATGAAATACGCCGTCTCACTCTACGGGAAGGTGCTGGATACCGGGCGGCGCGACCGCGAGGGGATCGCGCCCGTCCTGCCCCTTCTCGAGAAGATCCGGTCGATCCGCACCGTTGACGACCTGAACCGCGCCGCCGCCGAGCTCTATCTGCAGGGGATCGATCTCCCCGTCCGGATGGAGGTGGACGCCGATATGGCGGACGCGACCAAAAACTCCTTCCTTGTCATGGGGCCTCCGATCATCCTGCCGGACACCGTCTATTATGAAGAAGGGAACCCCTCCGGCCAAAAGCTCCTCTCCGTCTACGCCGATATGGCGGCCCGGGTCCTCGCCTTCACCCCTCTCTCCCGGGAAGAGCAAAAAGCCTGCCTTGACGGTGCGCTCGCCTTCGACGCGCTGATCGCAAAAAAGGTCAAGAGCCGGCTCGAGTGGTCGGAATACTTCAAAAATCACAATCCGATGACGGCGGACGAGGTGGCGTCGTATACCGCGCCCTTCGATATCAAAAAATTCCTCTCGGACCTCTACGGCGGGGACGCGCCCTCCACCCTGATCGTATACGATCCGCGGGCGATCCGGGAGATGAACGGCTACTTCTCCGAGGAGACCTTCCCGCTCTACCGGAGCTGGGTCTACCTCAGGACGCTGCTGCGGGCGACCCCCTATCTTTCCGAGGAGCTTGCCTCCCTCGGCAGGATCTATACGAGAGCCCTGACCGGCGTCGCCGCCGATCCCGAGATCGAAAAACAGGCGTATCAGACGGCGTCCCGGATGTACGCGGAGCCCGTCGGCGTCTACTACGGCCGCACGTACTTCGGGGAAGAGGCGAAACGGGACGTCGTGGCGATGGTCAAGAAGATCATCGAGACCTACAAGCTCCGGATGGAGAAAAACACCTTTCTCGCTCCCTCTACCCGGGAGCAGGCGATCAAAAAGCTCTCCGCGATCGAGATCAAGATGGGCTATCCCGACGCCGTGAAGGAGATCTGGTCCCGGCTTGTGTTTGAGGAGTCCGACTCTCTCTTCCGCGCGGTAGAGCGGATCTCCGCCGTACGCCGCAGGGATATGCTCGACCGGCTAAAAAAGCCCGTGGACCGCACGGAATGGCTGATGCCGGGGCATATGGTCAACGCCTGCTACAACCCCAGCAGCAACGACATCACCTTCCCGGCGGCGATCCTCCAAAAGCCCTTCTATTCTCTTTCCCAGAGCGTCAGCGAAAACCTCGGCGGCATCGGCGCGGTCATCGGGCACGAGATCTCCCACGCCTTTGACAACAACGGCGCCAATTTCGACGAAAAGGGCAACCTCCGGAACTGGTGGCGCGAGGAGGACTTTGCGGCGTTCCGCGCGCTGACGCGGGAGATGGTCGGGCAGTTCGACGGGATCGAATACCACGGCGGGAAGGTCAACGGCGAGCTCGTCGTCAGCGAGAACATCGCCGACAACGGCGGGATGGGCGTGACGCTGGAGATCATGCACACGCTCGACGCGCCGGACTTCCCCGCTTACTTCAAAAACTGGGCGCGCGTGTGGTGCATGAAGGCGAAGGAGGAATATATCCGGCTGCTGCTCGCGAGCGACGTGCACGCTCCGGCCGTGCTGCGCGCCAATATGCCGCCGCGCAACTTCCCGGAATGGTACGAAGCCTTCGGCGTGACGGAGCGGGACGCGATGTACCTCCCGCCGGAGAAGCGCATCACCATCTGGTAAAAAGACCGAAAAAACGATACCGGACCGCCTTCGGCGCGATCCGGTATCGTTTTTTCTTTTTCCGGTTCAGATCATCTCTTTCAGCGCCCGGATATAGTCCGGGCCGGTCCCGCAGCAGCCGCCCAGATAGCGCACATAAGGCAGCGCCGGCCGGATCTCGTCGGCGAACTGCTCCGCGCTGTACGCCGCCGCCGTCGTGCCGTCCGCTTTCAGGACCGGCTTTCCGGCGTTCGGCTTGAAGAGAAGCGGCAGATCGGTCTTTTCGGCAAATTCGCGGATGACGGGCAGCGCGGGGCCGGGACCGAGAGAGCAGTTGAGTCCGATCGCGGAGATCCCGAGCGGGGCAAGCGTTTCGATCACGTCGCCGACGGAATTGCCGAACATGGTCTTTCCGCTTTTTTCAAAGGTCATCGAGCAGAAAACGGGAAGGCCGTACGCCCGGGCGGCGCCGACCGCGACCCGCATCATAGCCAGGTCCATAAAGGTCTCAAACAAGATGAGGTCGCAGCCGGCGCCGACGCCGGAGCGCAGCATCTCATCATAGATCGCGGCGCATTCCTCCTCTTCCAGATCGCCGTAGGGCTCGAGCAGCTCGGTCAGCGGACCGATCGAAAGCGCGAGCTTTCCGTCCGTTCCGGCGAGCGCTCTTTTGGCGGCCGCGACGCCCGCCGTGATCACCTCGTCGACGGAATAGGGGGAGGAGCGCGCGACGGACGGGCCGTTTGCGCTGAAGGTATTGCTCAGGACGATCCCGCTTCCGGCGTCCAGATACTGCCGCGTCAATTCTTCGACGAACGCGGGATGCTCGACGTTATACTTCCACACCGGTTCTTTTTTGACGCCGTTCGCTTCCGCCGTCTCCCAGAGCGCCGTCCCGATCGCGCCGTCCAGCAACGTGATATTTTGGTCCATATCTTCCTTCGAAATCATCTGAAATTTTGTAAACGGTCCCGTTTTTGCCGCTTCCCAAGGGCGTTACAGGATCTCCGCCGAGGAACCGGAGAAACGGAAGGCGCTCCCGTAACAGGCGCGGACCGCATCGGTAAAGGCGAGGACGTCCGCGACCGCCGCCGTCTCATAGGCGGAGTGCATCGCGAGCTGCGCGATCCCGATATCCGCGGTGCTGACCGGGGTCTTCGCCGCGGCGATATTGCCGAGGGTGGAGCCGCCCGCCTGATCGGGGCGGTTGGAATAATGCTGGAAGGGGATCTCCCGGCGGCGGCACACCTCCGCGAAAAGGGCGGAGGAAAACCCGTCCGTCGCGTAGCGCGGAGAATGCTTGAGAACGACGCCCCCGCCGAGGACGGGCGCCTCCGCGCGGTCGGCGAGCTCCGGGCGGTTGGGGTGCCTGCCGTGTCCGTTATCGCAGGAGAGCATCAGAGAAGACGCGAGGAGGCGGGAGAGCGGCGCGCCGTACGCCGCGGCGATGCGGGAGAGCAGCTCCGGCATCAGGGCGGAGGCGGCTCCCTGCTTGGTCTCCGAGCCGATCTCCTCGTTATCGAAGATCGCGAGGACGGGGACGGAGGCGGCGGGCTTTGCCGTGAGGAAGGCGTCAAGGCAGGTATAGACGCAGGCGAGATCGTCCAGCCGCGGAGCGGAGAAAAACTCTCCCTCCGCGCCCCAGACGGCGCCGCGGCGGTTGTTGTAGAGGATCAGGTCGGTCGCGAGGATCTCCTCCGGAGCGCAGCCCGCCTCCCGGGCCAGCGCCGAACGGAAGGCGCCGGCGGAAGCGGCGAGCCCCCAGAGCGGCGTCAGATCCCGCGCGGGATCGGCCTTGCCTCCGTTGTTCGCCTCTCGGTTGAGGTGGATGGCGAGGCGGGGGATCAGCGCCATATCGCGCCGGAAGTCGACCAGACGTGCCTCCACCCCGCGGCCGGCGCGGCAGACGACCCGCCCGGCGACCGAAAGCGGGAGATCGAGCCAGCTCTCATTGAGCATCCCGCCGTAGCGCTCGGCGGACAGGCGGAGATAGGGACCGCTTGTCTCTTCCGCCGTATCCCGGAGGCGGAAGCAGGGAGAGTCCGCGTGCGCGGCGGCGATGACAAAGCCCTCCGGCGTCCGCTCGGGCAGACGGAAGGCGAGGAGAGCGGAAGCGTGGAGGGGGGCGTAATAGGCTTTGCCGGGGAGGAGGGTCTCTCCCGCCTCCTCGTAACCCGCCTCCTCCAGACGGGCGCGGATGCGGGCGGCCGCGTGCCAGGCGGTCGGCGTTTCGGCGATCTCGCCGAGCAGTTCTTCTATCGTCACAGCAGATCTTCCTTTCGCGTTCTTTTTCCTGTATTCTACCATTCTTTTTCCGGAAAATCAAGTTTCCCTGCAAAATGCCGGCCGCGAACTTGCATTTTTCCGCGATCTGTGGCACAATAAAGGCAGAACGAAAAAGGAGATGATCGCATGGAAAACTATCTGATCGCGGTGGATCTGCAAAACGACTTTGTGACGGGAGCTTTGGGCACGGCGGAGGCGGAGGCGATCCTGCCCGCCGTGCGGGAAAAGATCCTTTCCCACCGGGGGCCGGTGATCTTTACCCGCGACACGCACTCCCCGGACTATCTCTCCACGCAGGAGGGGCGGCGGCTGCCCGTCCTCCACTGCGTGAAGGGGACGCCCGGATGGGAGATCGTCCCGCAGCTTGCCGACCTCGTCAAAAAGAAAAACGCTCTTGTCTTTGATAAAAAGACCTTCGGCTCCACCGCGCTCGCCTCCTACCTGCGGGAGCGCGAGGGGGAGATCGGGGCGGTGGAGCTGATCGGGCTCTGCACCGACATCTGCGTCGTCTCGAACGCCCTGACGGTCAAGGCCTTTCTCCCCGAGACGCCGGTCTCGGTGGACGCGCGCTGCTGCGCGGGCGTCACGCCGGAAAAACACGCGGCGGCGCTGGAGACGATGAAGAGCTGCCAGATCGCCGTAACGGAATAAAGAGGGAAAAAACGATGGCAAAAACGATCTACGACGCCCGCAGCATCGGGATGATGATGGACCTGTACGAACTGACGATGGCGAACGGCTATTTTTTGCAGGAGGAGGAGGGACGGCGCGTCGCCTTCGACGTCTTCTTCCGCAAAAACCCGGAGGGCGGAGGCTTTTCCGTCTTTGCGGGGCTGGAGCAGACGCTCCAGTATCTCGAGGGGCTGCATTTCGCCCCGGAGGACATCGCCTATCTGCGCTCGCTCGGGCTCTTTGACGGGCGATTCCTCGACTATCTCGGCGCCTTCCGCTTCACGGGGGACGTCTACGCCTTCCCCGAAGGGACGGTGATGTACCCCGGCGAGCCGATCCTCACGGTCGTCGCCGATCTGGTGCAGGCGCAGATCGTGGAGACGGAGCTGCTCGCGCAGATCAACCATCAGAGTCTGATCGCCACAAAGGCGAACCGCATCGTCCGCGCCGCGGCGGGGCGCGCGGTCTCCGACTTCGGCGCTCGCCGCGCCCACAACAACGACGCGGCGATCTACGGCGCGCGCGCCTGCTACATCGGAGGCGTCGCCGGTACCGCGACAGTCGCGGCGGGGCAGGACTTCGGCATCCCCGTCAGCGGGACGATGGCGCACAGCTGGGTGATGTTCTACAAGGACGAGCTCACCGCCTTCACGAAATTTGCGGAGTGCTATCCGCAGAACTGCATCCTGCTCGCCGATACCTACGACGTGCTGCGCTCCGGCGTGCCGAACGCGATCCGGGTCTTCCGCTCCCTGCGGGAAAAGGGCCGGCTCACCGGCGCCTACGGCATCCGGCTCGACTCGGGGGATCTCGCCTATCTCTCCCGCCAGGCGCGGAAGATGCTCGATGAAGCGGGCTTCCCCGGCGCGAAGATCGTCGTCAGCAATTCGCTCGACGAGTATACGATCCGCTCGATCCTCGAACAGGACGGGAAGATCGACGCGTTCGGCGTCGGCGAGCGGATGATCACTTCGAAGACCGATCCCGTCTTCGGCGCGGTATACAAGCTCTGCGCCGTGGAGGAAAACGGCGTGATGCGGCCGCGCATCAAGATCTCCGAGAATATCGAAAAGGTGACCAATCCCGGCTTCAAGCAGGTGTTCCGCGCTTACGCGCCGGACGGGCACAGCATCGCGGACGTGCTGGCGCGGCAGGGGGAGGACCCGGCGGCGCTTGAGTGGCTCGTCGACCCCGAAAAACCGTGGAAAAAGATCTCCACCGAGGGGATGACCTTCCGTCCCCTGCAGAAAAAAATGATGGAAGCGGGGAAACGGACCGGCGCACCCGAGACGATCTCCGCCGTGCGCGAGCGGCTGCGGCTGCAGCTCGAGCGCGAGGTGTGGGAGGAGGAGCAGCGCTTTGAAAATCCGCACCGCCACTATCTGGATATGACCCCCGCCTACTACCGGGAGAAGATGGAACTGCTGGAGGAAAAAGCATGACGAAAACGGAAGCTGCCAAAATACGCGACGCCCTTGTCGGGATGATCCGGGCCTTTCTCGCCGGAGCGGGCTGCTCCCGGGTCGTTTTGGGGATCTCCGGCGGCAAGGACAGCTCGGTCGCCGCGGCGCTCTGCGCGCGGGCGATCGGCCCGGAGAACGTCCTCGGCGTGATGATGCCGGACGGCGTGCAGTCCGACCTTGCCGACTCGGAGGAGGTATGCCGCGCCCTCTCGATCCGCGCGCAAACGGTCAACATCGGCGCGATCCACGCCGCCCTGCGGGAGGCGGTCCTGCCGGCGAGCGGGTCCGGTCCGGAGGACGCCGCCGCGCGCGAGCGCGAGCGGGAGAGCGACATCAACGTCCCGCCCCGCCTGCGGATGACGGTGCTGCGCTACCTCGCGCAGCGAAACGGCGCCCTCCTCTGCGGGACGGGCAACCTCTCCGAACGGACGGTCGGCTACTGCACCAAGGACGGGGATACGAGCTGCGACTTCAACCCCCTCGGCGCGCTGACGAGCAAGGAGGTCGTCGCGCTCGGGCTCGCCCTCCCGGAGCTGCCCGAGCGGCTCGTGCGCAAGCCGCCGAGCGACGGCCTCTCCGGCAAAACGGACGAGGAGCGCCTCGGCGTCAGCTACGACGCGATCCACGCCTATATCCGCTCCGGCTCCTCGGGGGACGCGGCGGCGGACGCGATCATAAGGAAAAAGGAACAGGCCGGCGCCCATAAGCGCCGGATGCCCCCGATCGCCGATCCGTTCACGGAGACGTGGATATGAGAGAGATCGGACTGGTCGGCGGGACCTTCGACCCGATCCATATCGGGCATCTGCTGCTCGGCGACCGCGCGGCGGAAGCCCTTTCCCTTGACGAGGTGTGGTATCTCCCCGCAGGGGATCCCTACTTCAAGACGGAGCGCGGCGTCTCCCCCGCAAAAACGCGGCTGGAGATGGTCCGCCTCGCGCTCGAGGGGCGGGCGGACCGGCGGGTCTGCGACCTTGAAGTGCGGCGGGAGGGACGCAGCTACACCTGCGAGACGCTGGAGGAGCTTTGCCGCCTGTATCCCGACAGCGCCTTCACCTTCCTTGTCGGGGGGGACTGCCTCTGCGAGTTTTCACGCTGGCGGGAGCCGGAACGGATCCTCGCCTGCGCGCACCTCGCGGCGGTCTCCCGGGAAGGAAAGGACCTCGCCCGTCTGCAAAAGGAAGCAAAAAAGCTCTCCCGGCGCTTCGGGGGCGAGGTGACCGTTCTTCCCCTCCCCGCGATCGAGCTCTCCTCCACGATGCTCCGCGAACGGGCAAAAAAAGGCCTCTCCCTCCGCTATCTGACGCCGGAAAAGGTCGAAGCCTATATCGCCGAAAACGGACTCTACCGCTGAATAGGAAAAAAAACGCGAAAAATTTTTCGCGTTTTTTCTTTTTCCTCTTGACAGCGTAACAATGTTATGCTATCCTTATTGCAGTAACATTGTTACGGAGGAGGCGAGAACGATAGAAGAAAAAAAACTGATCTCCAAAAAGGAGCTGCTCGCGCGCTTCTCCATCTCCTATGGGGCGCTCTACCGCTACAAGCGCAAGGGGCTGATCCCGGAGGAATGGTTCATCAAAAAGGCGGCGCCGACGGGGCAGGAGACCTACTTCCCCGAAGAGCTGGTCTGCGAGCGGATGGCGCTGATCCTCGCGGCGCGGGACGAGTCCTCGCTCGAGGAGCTCGCCGCACGTCTGAACGGCGCCGGGGTGCGGCAGAGCGTGCTGGTACTCGAAACGGCGTACGGGAAAAAGCGCTTCCCCCTCTCCGAGATCCTCTCCGCCTACCGGGAGGACGGAGACGGCGGGCGGCGCGAGCTTACAGGCATCATCAAGGGTCCGGTCGACCCGGACGGAAAGGAAAAGTAAAATGAACGGAAAAATCGATATCAAGATCTCGGGGAGCGGTGTGATCGGAGGGGGCGAATACGGCGCCGTCCGGATCAGCGGCTCCGGCACGCTCAAGGACACGGTGCGGTGTGAGGAACTCCGCATTTCCGGGTCCGCCCGCTCGGACGGAGAGATCGCCTGTACGGGCGAGGTAGCGATCTCCGGGAGCGCGCACACGGAAAAGGATCTCTCCGGCGGAGAGATCGCCGTCTCCGGCAGTCTGCGTGCAAGCAGCGTTGCAGCGCAAAAAGAACTGCGCGTCTCCGGCTCCGTCCGGGCGCAGGAGAAAATACGGGCCGGCTCCGTCAAATTCTCGGGTTCGCTCTCCTGCCGCGAGCTGGAGGCGGAACGGGTAGAGGGGAGCGGAGCGATCCGCTGCGAGGGGCTCCTCAACGCCGAGGACGTCGACCTCGCCTTCCGCTCCCGCTGCACGGTCGGCAGCATCGGCGGCGGAACGGTCCGCATCCGCCCCCACAAAAACCGGGAAACCGCCGTCCGGCTCCCGCTGCTGTCTTCCCTCTTTGGCGGCGCCGACGGATTTGAAGTCACGGAGGCGATCGAGGCGGACACGGCGGCGCTGGAGGGCGTGAAGGCGGAGCGCGTCACCTGCCGGATCGCCGCGATCGGCGCCGGCTGCACGATCGACCTGCTCCAATACAGCGAAACAGCGGAGATCTCCCCCGACGCAACGGTCAAAAAGTGTGAAAAAGTGTAAAAAAGCAGGAGCGCTCCGCGCCCCTGTCACAGGGAAGCTTTCCGAACAGTCGAACAGAACAAGGATTTGCTTCCCCGCGGGGCTGTGTCGGTTTGGCACAGCCCCGCGTTCCTTTTATCCCGCCTCTGTTCAGGCGGGCGTTTCTTTTTCTGCCGTCACCGTCCCGGGCTTCCCGCCGATGAGTCCGACGCCGCGGCATAAAGCTTTCCCAGACCCATAAAACAGACTTACAGGTTCAGGCTGTTCTCATCCAGAAGGAAGTTTCGGATGCCGACGGTCACGATCCCCATATCGTTCCTGCGCACCTTGATATTATCCCGCACGACGATGATCTTTTTGAAGGAATCGCCGATGACGTTCAGCGGGCGCTCTTCCTGTTCCTGTTTGTCCGGGGTGTTCATCGCAAAAGCAGACTGAATATAATACTTCTCGCTTCCGCGGGTCACAACGAAATCCACCTCAAGCTGCTTTTTCGTCGTTTTGTTCTCGCTGTTCTTGCCGAACTGTTCCACAAGCCCCACGTCCACGTGATACCCGCGGATGCGCAGCTCGTTATAGATGATGTTCTCCATGATGTGGTTTTCTTCCATCTGCCGGAAGTTGAGCCTTGCGTTGCGCAGCCCCACGTCCTCAAAGTAGAACTTTGCCGGAGAGCCGATATACTTGCGTGCCTTGATATCGTAACGGACCGCCTTGCTCACAAGGAAGGCGTCCGTCAGATAGTCCATATACTTTTTCAGCGTCTTGTCGCTGATCGTCTTTTTCTTGACGCTTTTGAAGGTGTTTGCAAGCTTCAAGGGATTCGTCAGCGACCCGACGGCGGAGGCGAGAATTTCCACAAGCTCGTCCAGCTCCTCCCGGTTGCGCACCTTGTGCCGGTCAATAATATCGCTGAGATATACCTTTTGAAACAGTGACATAAGGTATTCCGCCTTTTCCTCCGCCGTTTCGCGGGAGAGGATCAGCGGCAGTCCGCCGTAGGTGAAGTAATCATCCCACGCCTCGTCGACGCCGCCCTCATAAGCGGAGCAGTATTCCCGGAAGGAGAGCGGATAGATGCGGATCTCATCCCCCCGGCCGCGGAACTCCGTGACCAGATCAGAGGAGAGAAACCTGGAATTGCTCCCCGTCACGTATACGTCTGCGTTGCGGATATGCAGAAAGCTGTTGAGCACATCCTCAAACTCGGCAAGAAGCTGCACCTCGTCCAGAATGATATAGTAGGTGTCTCTGTCAACGATGCGTTCTTTTACAAAGCGCAGCATGTTGTCGGGATCGCGCAGCTCTTTGTTGCTGCGGTCATCCAGAGCGATCTCGATGATATGGTCTTCCTTCACGCCCTTATCCAGCAAATAATTGTGGAACAGGTTAAACAGAAGGTATGACTTGCCGCACCGGCGAACACCCGTCACAATCTTGATCAATCCATTCTTCTCGCGGCGGATCAACCGATCCAGATAGATATCCCGTTTGATCTCCATACCGTCCTCCTGTTTCCGGAATAAATGTGTACACACCTTTTTTCGTAATTATTATAAAGGATTCCCGCGCAAAAGTCAAGTATTCTTTGTGAGTTCATCAAAAGATAACGAGTCGACCCGAAGAACGGTTCGTTTCTTTTCGTTTTCTGTTTGTTTTCCCGTACCGGCTTGCCGACCCGGTCCATCGTTGCCCTGTGCGAAGGAGCCTTCCTGCTTTTTTTGCGCCTTTTCCCGCCGGGCATTTCTCGAAAGTTGCCGAAAAATACAAAAAGAAAAAGCAAAAATCCCTTGTTTTCTCCCTCTCCCGGGTGTATGATAAGAGCGATCACAAAAGGAAAGGATCCCGCTATGAAAACAAAACTGCTTTCCTGCGCGCTTGCGCTTCTCCTCCTCTTTACCGCCTGTACGGCGGCGACGACGCCGGAGGACAGCGCCTCCGCCGGGACGGAAACGGCCGCGGAAACGGACCCGGACAACTCTATCACGACAGGAGAAGACGAAATGAAAACACCGAAAGCCGTGCTTGACGGCGTCACCCCCTCCGACGGGAAAAAGATCCGCATCGCCTTTATCGGCGACAGCATCACCGAGGGCTACGGCTCAGCCAACCCGAAGACCGACAGCTACCCCGCCCAGCTCGCGAGGCTGCTCGGCGGCGACTACGTCGTCGGCAACTTCGGCAAAAGCGGCGCCTACGTCCTTGCGGCGGACGACCCCTACAACGTCAAAAAGGACCGCCCCGAGCTCTCCTACCGCAACACTCAGCAGTATAAGGACAGCCTCACTTTCCGGGCGGATCTGGTCGTGATCCTGCTCGGCTGCAACGATATCCGCAGTATGTCCTGCGAGGAAGCGAAACAGGTCCTCCGGGACGGACTCGTCTCCCTCGGCAGGGAGTACGCCGCGCTGCCGACCGTGCAGAAGGTCTGCTTTGCCACGCACATCCGCACGGCGAACGTCACGACGATCCTCCAGCTCTCCGACGGCAGAGTGCAGGAGATCGAGCGCGCCGCGGCGGCGGAGTGCGGCTTTGAGGTGATCGACACGTTTGAGATGACGAAGGACTACTTCAACGTGATGATGCACCACAACAACGACCGCGTCCACCCGAACAAAGAGCAGTACGGC
>CACYYS010000029.1 GCA_902778725.1 uncultured Ruminococcus sp. | reverse complement strand
CGGCGACGCGCTTGTCGAAGCATTCCTTGCCGCGCATCCGGAGGTAAGCGATACCGAACTGCGCAATGGGACTTACGTCTCCCCCCAAACGGGCGACAGTACGGTCTTCCTCCTCCCCGCGGCGGCGCTTTCTCTTTGCGGGATCCTTCTCGCCGCGAAAAAGAGAAAACGGGCCGACTGATCGGATATTACGAAAAAGGAGTACGACAATGAAAAAAGCGTTCGCAATTCTTTCTTTTGCCCTGTCTTTTCTGCTCCTGTTTCCGCTTTCCGCAGAGGCGTATTCGATCAATTATCAAATGCATACGGACGGCGTGCTTGATTGGGATGGGAGCAAATTTGAATCCGGGATATCTGACGAATCGTTGTTGGCATTTTTCTTAGAGGTGGAGTGGGATACCGCAAAGTTTACACCGTTTGTCAGAAAAAAAGGAAAGATTGCCACCGAACTGCTTCCCGAAGGGGTTTCCGAGGAAATCTGGGAGAACGGGATCCGCTATGAACTTTTTCTGCACACACCGGGCAGAAATGCCGCTACATGGGGACTGGATGGATTGTTATCCAAAGAAGAAATCGAAAAGTTTTTTGAGCCGATCACCTTCGGGGGAATAACCTTTTCCAACGTGATCGAGCGGAACGGATACGTTTATTTTGCCGCATTTCCCACACTCTACCAGTGGGGTAATTTTCTCGACGGAACCTCCATTGAACGGATCGAAGATACCGCAGACAGGATCGTGGTGAATGTGACCGTCACGGGGCTCGGGGTAAGCGTAACGTATCCGGTGACTTATTCCGTTGTCAAAATAGGATCGCAAAACACACCGAAGCCTTTTGCGGTCGAATGGACAAACTCCTCTTTCGCTCTGCTCGACGCGTATTTCACCAAAAACGGGCTCTCTCCCTTTGACGTCTCCCCCCAAACGGGCGACAGCGCGGTCTTCCTCCTCCCCGCGGCGGCGCTTTCCCTCGGCGGGATCCTCCTCGCCGCAAAAAAGAAAAAACGGACAAGCTGAACAAATCCCGTCCCGGGCGTCCTTTCCTTGCGGAATGATTCCCCGTTGATTTTACCGGTCTGATAACAAAAAGGAGGCTGTGATGAAAAACCGAAACCCGATCAGAAAAACCGGCGCAGTCTTTCTCCCGCTTCTTTGCGCGGTTCTGCTCTTCCTGCAGCTCGCCCTCCCCGCCGCTGCCGGAGGACCCCTGCCGGATCCCTACGCCGTGACGCCGATGCGCGGGGAGGAGGTCCGCGAGATCCTTGACGCCGCGCTCTCCGAAGACCGGATCGCGGAAGCCGCCTCCCGGCAGAAGATCTCCTCCTATACGGTCGACCGCGACGGCGCGATCCCCGTCTTTACCGTTCCCTACCGCAAGCTCGCTTCCGCGGAGATCGAAACGGCGGACAGTCTGCTCGCGCAGACCGCGGGCTTATCCTCCGTGCTGGTACCGCTCGTCGCTTTGGACGGCGCGCCCCGGGTAGCCGCCACGATCACGCTCACCCCGCTCAGGGCGGGCGAATACAGCCAAACGGTCTCCTGGCACGGCGCCTCTTCCCTCACGCCGTGGGATGCGCTTGCCGGCGCGATCGGCGCCGGGAGGATCGACGTCCCGACCGGAGTCGCCCAGCTGCGCTCCAACCTCCTCACCGAGCCCGTCCTCCTGATCGAGACCGCTTCCGGCGACGGGATCCTCTCCTATCTCTATCTGCAGGAAGGCGACGCGGCCTTTTCTCCGATCCCGGACTTTCTCTCCGCCCGGATCAAAACCGAGCAAAAAGCGCAGGGCGAGGGGATTTGGACCTTCCTCACGACCTTTTTCCCCGCACTCTCCGTTTTCTTCACCGCGGTATGGTTCTTGCGGATCCTCCTCGCCGTCCTGATCGCGCTGGCGATCCTTGCGGTCGTCTTTGCCGTGAAACGGAAAAAAGCAAAAAAACAGACGACCTGAGACCCATACGAAGACCGCCCGGATCTTGCGATCCGGGCGGTCTTCAGCGTTTTACAAAAAAGCCGGAGTCCTGTCCGCGGACGGCCGCGGGCGGAGCTCCGGGCTTTTTTCAGTTTTCCTCTTTCATCTCGCGGATGCAGTCCGCGCAGACGAGCTTGCCTTTATGGAGGGTCAGACCGTCCACGTTGCCGCAAAAGATGCAGCCGGGGCGGTACTTCTGGAGAACGATGCGGCTGCCGTCTGTAAAGATCTCGACCGAGTCCTTCGGCCCGAGGTCCATCGTTTTGCGGATCTCGATCGGAAGGACGATCCTCCCGAGGGTATCGACCGGACGTACCATGCCTGTGGATTTCATAACTGCTCCTTTCGGATCCGGGAGCGCTGCTCCGGCGGTCCCGTCCGTTTGCATTTTACCATCTTCCGACCTTTTTGTCAATCTTTTTGGAAAAATCTGCAAAAAATGGCAAAAAAGGCAGAAGGCGGTATGAATAAGGAGGGAGCGGGAGGGAAAAAATCGGAAGAAAAGAAAGGAGGCTGCGATGCGAGGCTGTCAGAAAAAAATGATCCGTCTCAAGGGGATGGGCGACACCGTCTTTGAAGAGGCGTACTTCATCCTCCGGGACGAGGAGCGCGCCCCGATCCCGGAGAACGCCCTGGTACTGGAGGCGGAGCGGATCGTGGAGGAGAACGGTCCCCTCCCCGTCCGCCGGAAGAGCGCGGGAAAAACGCGGCTGCGCTGGTTTTTGGCGGGGGTGGCCGCCACGCTGGGAGCGGCGGCGCTGTTCCGTCTTTTTTTCGGCTGACGCCATATCGGAGCGCGGCGCGGCATAAAATGTGAAAGAGGGCTTGCATTTTCAGAACAAAGGGTGTATAATAAAAGCGCTTTCGTGATCGTGAAAGCGGCAAAACGCGTTGCTGCCGCCGCGGAGGGGACGTTATACTCCGCGGGGAAACGCGATCGCCGGTCGCCGGTTTTTGCCGCCATACATCGGACTGAGCGCGGGATCCCGCGCGTCAGTCTTGTTTTGCTGTACCCGGACAAATCATAAAAAAGCACCCGGAGGAAAGAACGTTCCCTCCGGTATCCCCGCACGGTCAGAATACAAGAACAGGAGAATTTATGACAAGAAACAATCAGAAAAACCAGCAAAAGCAACCCCAACCCAAGCAAAAACAACCGAAACAGAAACAACCGCAGCAAAAGCAGAAGGCTCCCAAGCCCCAGGCTCTGCCGCAGAAAAAGCAGAAGACCGCTCCCGTCGCGCGCACGAGACTCCTCTCCCGCCTGAAAAAGCCGGCGGAAGCCGCGGCGGCGCCGGAAAAGCAGGAAAAGCAAAAGCTGAAGGTCATCTGCCTCGGCGGTCTCGGCGAGATCGGCAAGAACATGACCGTACTCGAATACGGCAACGACATCATCGTGATCGACTGCGGGATCGCCTTCCCGGACGACGATATGTTTGGCGTGGATCTGGTGATCCCCGACATCTCGTATCTGGAGGCGAACAAGCAGAAGATCCGCGGCATCCTGCTCACCCACGGACATGAGGATCACATCGGAGCGATCCCCTACGTCCTGCGTTCGATCAATCCGCCGATCTACGGCACCCGTCTCACCCTCGGCATCGTCGAGAAAAAGCTCTCCGAGCACGCGCTCCCGAACGTCCCCGACCTGCGCTGCGTCGAAGCGGGAGACACCGTCTCCCTCGGCGTCTTTTCCGCGGAGTTCATCCGCGTCAATCACTCGATCGCGGACGCCTGCTGCATCGCGGTCAAGACCCCGATCGGCTACGTGGTACACAGCGGCGACTTCAAGCTCGATCTGACGCCGATCGACGGCAAGATGATGGATATCACCCGCCTCGGCGAGATCGGACAGAAGGGCGTGACGCTCCTGCTCTGCGAATCCACCAACGCCGAGAGACCGGGATTTACCCCCTCCGAAAAGAAGGTGGGGCAATCCCTTGTCAGCATCTTTGACAAAAACCCGGACAAGAGGATCGTGATCGCGACCTTCTCCTCGAACGTCCACCGGGTACAGCAGATCATCAACACGAGCGCCGAGCACGGACGCAAGGTCGCCGTGACCGGCCGGAGCATGCTCAACATCCTCGGCGCCGCGATCGACCTCGGCTACATGGATCTCCCCGCGGGCGTCCTGATCGATATCAACGAGATCAAAAAGTACAAGCCGGAGCAGCTCACGCTGATCACGACCGGAAGCCAGGGCGAGCCGATGTCCGCCCTCTCGCGGATGGCGTCCGCCGAGCACGACAAGGTGACCCTCGGCCAGAGCGACCTCGTCGTCATCAGCGCAAACCCCATCCCCGGAAATGAAAAGCTGGTCGGCAAGGTCATCAACTCCCTGCTCGCGCGCGGCGTCTCGGTCCTCTATGACGCGGTGGCGGACGTCCACGTCTCCGGCCACGCCTGCCAGGAGGAGCTGAAGCTGATGCACGCCCTCACGAAGCCGAAGTTCTTTATCCCCGTGCACGGCGAATACCGCCATCTCTACCAGCATAAGCAGCTCGCCGAGGCGATGGGCACCCCCTCCCAGAACATCCTGATCTCCGACATCGGCAAGGTGATCGAGGTCAGCCGCAATTCGATGAAATTTGCGGGAACGGTGCAAAGCGGCCGGGTGCTGATCGACGGCTTCGGCATCGGGGACGTCGGCAATATCGTCCTGCGCGACCGCAAGCATCTCGCCGAGGACGGGCTGATCGTCGTCGTCGCGACGGTGGATCTCTCCCAGCGCCTCCTGATCGGGGGTCCGGATATCGTCTCCCGCGGCTTCGTTTACGTCCGCGAGGCGGAGGACCTGATGGAAGAGATGCGCAAGGTAGCGCTCGCCTCGATCGAGGGGAGCCTTGACCGGGGCGTCTCCGACCGGACGGAGATCAAGGCGAGACTCAAGGACGACATCGCCCGCTTCATCAGCCGCGAAACGAAACGCAAACCGATGATCCTGCCGATCATGATGAGCCTGTAAGGAGGAAAGAACCGTGACAAGACACGTTCTGATCTGGAAGCTGAAGGAGACCTATACCCCCGAGGAAAAAGCGGAGATCAAAGCGACCGCCCGCGAAAAGCTGGAGGGGCTCGCCGGGAAGATCCCCGGTCTGCTCACGATCCGGGTGATCGCCGATCCCCTGCCCTCGTCCACGGGAGATCTGCTGCTCTACACCGAGTTTACCGACGAGGCGGCGCTGGAGGGATACCAGAAAAACCCGCTCCATCTCGCCGCCGCCGGCTACGTCAGAGAGCGCGTCGCCTCCCGCGAATGCGCGGACTTCACGCTGGCAGACTGAGAAAAAGACCCCGTCCGGGCGCCGGATAAGGCGCCGGACGGGGTCTTTTTTGTTTCTCAAAGGGTGCGCTGGGAGAGGCCCTGGATGGAGGTGACGACCCAGTCGTAGCGCGAGGAACGGATCACCGAGCGGCAGTACTCGCAGACCGCAGAACGGTTGAGATCGAGCGGCGCCCCGCAGTTGGGACAGGCATCGGCAGAGACGCCCGGCTCCCCGCTCTCCGTCATCACGCCGGCGGAGCGCCCGAGGGTCCAGAGGTACTGCAAGACCTTGTCCCGCGACGGGTCGCCGGCGATCACCGCGCCGGTCCTGTCGTCCACCTGCCAGTCCCGGATCCTGGCGCAGACCCGGGCGACGATGACGTCCCGGTCGCCGTCCCGCCGCCAGCCGAGGAAGGCGACCTCAAGGACCGCGATCCGGTCGATCATATTCGTCCTGCCCGCCTGCCGGTATGCGTCCAGCTGCGTCTCGGTCCGGGCGGCGAGCTCGTCGGAGAGCAGGGGACGGACGGAGGAAAGATCGCGCAGCTGCCACGCCCGCTGGAGGCGGACGTAGGCGGTCGCGACCCAGTCGCGCAGCGCCTCCTCGGAAAAGGCGGGATCCGCCTCGCGGTAAGAGTCGAGCGGCGCGAGGGCGGGGAGAGAGGATGGAACGGGGGAAGCGGGCGCGGCGCTGACCGCCGTCTTTTTCCCCTTTCCGCTCGAGACGGCCCAGATCACGATGATCACGACGATCACAAGGACCACCGCCGTGTCGAAGAAGCCGCCGGAGTCTCCGCCGGAGCCGGAACCGCCGCCGTAGTCGCCGTAGTCGTCATCTCCGCCGTAGTCGCCGTAGTCGCCGTAGTCGTCGTCCCCGGCAAAATCGCCGAAATCCGCGCCGGAGCGAAACGCCGCCGGGGAGAGGAGCAACCCGCAGCAGAGGAGCGCGCAGAGGAACAGGAGCGTTTTTTTCATCACGTTCTCCGAAAAGGCAAAAAGAGAGGCGGAACCCGCCTCTTCTTTTTACATTTTTACAGCTTGATCTTGATCACGAATTTTTTGATATGCGTACGCTTGGGATCGATCGTCTCCTTCGGCCGGTGCGCCTCGTGCGGGTAAAGCAGGGCGAAATACCCCGGCGCCACGCAGAGGTCGGCGATCATCGCGGCGCCCGTGACCGTGTAGTGGATGACGTCCTTCTGCTCATTGTAATCGTCGCACGGCGTGAGAGCGGAACGCTCGAAAACGCCGATGCCCTCCACGCCCGCGAGGGTGACCTGGATGTCGATATAGGCGTTGTGCGCCTCGGTGCGGCACTCCGCGAGTTCCGCCTTCGTATCATAGCTGAGGACTTTGATGAAGATGTTGTCCCCGTCGACCTCGTACTTCCCTTCCTCGCTGTTTTCGTTCAGGCGGGAGAGGACGGGACGCAGTTTTTCCATTTTGTCGGCGCCGAGATACAGGCCGAGCTTTTCGATCCGATCCAATACCATGTTCGTTGTTCTCCTTTCGGTGAATCTGCTTTATTATAGCGCCCCAAAGCGCGGTTTGTCAACCGAAAACGATAAGAAAAGGCGGGCGGGCGTTCAATCCTCCCCGAAAACGGTGTAATCCCGCTCGAAAAGCAGCTCGCAGAGCTGACGCTTGAGCCTGTCGCGCGGGACCTTTTCCAGCAGCTTGTCGGTAACGAATTTGCGGGATTTGCCCGCGTATTTCGGACAGTTGTTCATTTGGAGGAGGAGGGACAGCTCCCGGCGCCAGAGCAGGGAAAGCTGGCGGCGCAGCTTGTCCCGCGGGACGGGCGCGGCGCCCCTCGCCTCGGTGACCGAGGCGGAGTCCCGCCGCAAAACGACGAGCAAAAGCCCCCAGTAGTCCGGCAGATGCTCCGCCGCGTGTCCCCCGTGCCGCTCCCCCGAGACAAGGAAGCAGTAGTCGCAGTACCGGTCGTAGTCCTTTACCTGCGCGGCGAGGCGGGCGTAACTGTCCGCGTCGCTCTTGATCTCCAGGCCGATCAGGGCGCCGTCCGTCACCGCGAGCACGTCGGCGCGGCTGCGCCCGATGCAGAGCTCCTCAAAGGTGCGGATCTTGCCGTAGCGCTCGTCCAGATAATCGAAGAGGAGCGGACGGATGTTTTTATCGTAAGTTCGCATACTTTGATTATAGCGGATCCCGGCGCGTTTTGCAACGGCTTTCCGACAAAATGCGACACGTTTTATGTTTGTCTAATTTGTTTCCGGGAGAGAGCGCACGGATGTTTTATCTACATCTAATTTCATCTTTTTCTTGAAATTCCTTGACCGGTACGGCGTTTCCGGTGAGCAACCGGCGGTTTCCAAGACGGAGCTGAAACAATATGTTCGATAAACGTGAAACAAGAAAAAGCCCCCGGCCTTTCAGCCGGAGGCAAGCTCCCGACGGAGAAAGTCGAGCATCTTTTTCTCCTCCCGCGAGATCTTCACCTGCGTGACGCCGAGGATCTCCGCGGTCTTCTGCTGGGAGAGCTCGCGCCCGTAGCGGAGAGAAAGGAGAGAGCGCCAGAAAGGAGGGAGCTTTTTTACCGCCGCCTCGAGAGCGATCCGCTCCACGGTCTCCTCCGCCTCGTCCCCCCGGCAGGCGAGCACCTCGGCGAGGGTGCGGTCCTCCTTTTCCCCCGCGACCGGCTCCGAGAGGGAGACGACGGCGCTGACGGCGTCGAGCGCGTCGGCGGCGTCCCGGAAAGGAACGCCCAGCCGTTTTGCGATCTCGGAAACGCGCGCCTCCCTCCCCGTCTCCGCGGAAATGCGCTCTCTCTCCCGCAGGACCATGGCGCCGAGCTGCTTTTGCCGTCGGGAGACCTTGATCTGCCCGTTGTCGCGCAGGTACTTGCGGATCTCCCCGAGGATCAGCGGGGTCGCGTAGGTGGAAAAGGCGGTAGCGCGTCCCTCGTCAAAGCTGCGCGCCGCCTTGAAAAGTCCGATCGAGCCGAGCTGGATCAGATCCTCCGCCTCCGCCCCCCTGCCGAGAAACCGGCGCGCGAGACCGACGACGAGCCCGCGGTTGAGCTCCAGCAGTTTTTCCGCCGCCGCCTCGTCTCCCGCCGCGGTCCTGCGGACAAGCTCCGGATTGTCGGCGTAAGAGAGCGGAGCCGGTTTTTTCTCCTCTTTCATCGCTCTCCGGCGGCGGAGAGGCGCTTGGTGACCGTGACCTTCGTTCCCTTCCCCACCTCGGAGCGGACGCGCACCCGGTCGGCGAACGCCTGCATGACGGCAAATCCCATCCCGCTCCTTTCGCCGCTTTTGTCGGTGGTGAACATCGGCCGCATCGCCTCTGCCACGTCCGCGATCCCGCAGCCGCAGTCCCGGACGGAGAGCTCCACCTCCCGGTCCGCGCGGGCGCGGACCGTTATGTAGATCGCGCCGCCCCTGCCGCCGTAGGCGTGGACGACGCAGTTTGTGACCGCCTCCGAGACCACGCACTTGAGATCCGCCAGCTCCTCCACCGTGGGATCGAGCTGAGCGAGGAAGGCGCCGACCGTCCCCCGGGCGACGCCCTCGTTGACAGACGAAGCGGGCAGCCGGAGACGCATCTCGTTGATGATCCTGCGTCCCGCTCCCGCGGAGGACGCGTTTTTCTTCTGCTTCATGTTTTCCTCCTTTCAGGCTTTTGCCAAAAAGTCAAAGAGCTTGTCCGCTCCCGACAGTTCCAGTATTTTTTTCGTTCTCGCGCTGCAGCCCGCCAGCTTGAGCGCGCAGCCGATCTCCGCCGCCCGCTGATACCGGCCGAGCAGCAGACCGAGCCCCGAGCTGTCCATAAAATCCACCCCGGACAGATCGAGGATCAGGATCGCCGGGCGGTTGAGGTACATCTCGTTGTCGATGCGGTCCCGCAGGATGCGGGCGCTGTGGTGATCGATCTCTCCGCGCGGGGAGATCGTGAGGGTCCCGCCGTCCAGGGTGACGGTGATGCGTGATGAGCCGAACATCGTGTTTATCCTCTCCTTTCCTTTATCGCTCGGATCAAGGATAGCACGCCGCCCTTGTCGGATCCTGTCAAAGCGAAAAACGTCCGACTTTTTTTCGGAGGAAATCGCGGATAAGGATTGATTTTTTCCGTAAAATAGTATATGATATAATTCAGTATGATTAAGTGAAGGGAATCCCCGATGCGCGTGCGTATAAAAATCAAACGGTATCTTTCTGTCTTCTTTTCGGTCCTTCTTCTGTTTCTCGCCCTGTGCCGCGCCGACGGCGCGGGAAACGCCCTCCACGCGGCGTCGGCGCTGGCGCCGGCCGAGGACCTGAGCGGAGACGCCGTGCTCACGGGCGCGGATACGGCCGCGCTCGCCCTCGACCGCAACCACATGACGGCGGCGAAGCTTACCGACGGCTTCTCCCTCTCCGCGGAAAACGGAAAGGGCTACGCCGCGATCTACCTGACGACGGAGAAGGCGGCGCCGGAGATCACCGTGGAGGACGGGAAGACGAGCCGCTCCTTCCCCGCGACGGAGTACCTCCACCAGACGCTCGATTTGAAGGCGGCGTTCGGCTACCTGCCGCAAAAGATCCGTCTGACCTTTGCCGATCCCGGGTGCGGGCTGACCGACGTATGGCTCTTTTCCGACGGGGAGCTCCCCTCCTTTTGCCAGGACTGGGACGCGCCCGCGGAAAACGCGGATCTCCTCCTGATCTCCGCGCACAGCGACGACGACACGCTCTTTTTTGCCGGTCTGCTCCCTTATTACGCCTCCGTGCGGGGGCTCACCGTGCAGGTGGCGTATCTGACCAACCACTCGTCAAACGCCAACTACCGCAATCACGAGCTGCTCAACGGTCTCTGGGAGATGGGCGTGCGCTGCTACCCGATCCTCTCCGAATTCCCCGACCTTTTCAGCGAGTCGCTTGACGAAGCAAAACAGCTCCTCGTCCGCGAGGGATACCCCTACGACGCCGTCGTCGACTTTGTCGTGAAGACGGCGGAGCGGACGCACCCGCAGCTGATCGTGACCCACGACACCGAAGGCGAGTACGGCCACGGCGCGCACCGGCTGGCGGCCGCCGCCGTTATGGACGCGTGCGGGCGGATCGCCGCCTCCCCCGGCGGGAGCGCCGAGGAGAACGCCCGCAAGGTACAGAAGATCTACTTCCACCTCTACCCCGCGAATACGGTCAAAATGAACTGGGACGAGTCTTTCGACGCCCTCGGCGGCAGGACGCCGTTCCTCGTCTCGCAGGACGCGTTCGCCTGCCACAAATCCCAGCACTGGACCTGGCTTTACAACTGGATCTATTACGGCTGGCGGAAGGATCCCCCCGAGGGGACGCCCCGGATCGGGAAAGCCGCCGACCTCAAGTCCTATTCTCCCTGCGAGTACGGCCTCTGGTTCTCCTCCGTCGGAGCGGACGAGGCAAAGAACGATCTCTTTGAGCATCTGACCTCCTACGCGGATCAGGCCGCGGCAAAAAAAGAAGAAGAATCCCGGCAGGCGGAGGAGTCCCGTTTGGCGGAAGAATCCCGTTTAGCGGAGGAGTCCCGCAAAGCGGCGGAGGAGTCCCGCAAAGCGGCGGAAAGCCGCGACGCGGTCACGGCCGCCCCCGCGGCCGCCCCCGGATCCCCGAAAAAGGAGAAGGCGGTCGCCGCCGTCCTCCTTGCTGCCGCCCTGATCACGGTCGCCGTCCTGCTCTTCTTCAACTTCCGCAAGCATTAAAGGAGCGTTATGGAGTTTGATATCACCCGGATCACCGTCGTGATCCCGTCCTACCAACCGGACGAAAAGCTGAAAAAGACCTTCTCCGGGCTCGTCGAGGCGGGCTTTACCGACATTCTGGTCGTGGACGACGGGGGAGGCGAGCGCTTCGCCCCGATCTTCGACGAGCTGAAGCGCGACCCCCGGTGCACCCTGCTCGTGCATGAGATCAACCGCGGCAAGGGCGCGGCGCTGAAGACGGCGTTCGCCTACCTGCGCGATCACCGCCCCGACTCTCTCGGCTGCGTGACGGCGGACGGAGACGGGCAGCATCTGCCCGAGGACGTCCTCTCCTGCGCGAAGCGGATGTGCGAGACGGACGCCTGCGTGCTCGGCGTACGGGATTTTTCCCTGCCCGAGGTGCCGAAGCGGTCGCGCGCCGGCAACCGGATCACCAGCCTCGTCTTCCGGCTCTTCTGCGGGATGAAGATCAGCGACACGCAGACCGGTCTGCGCGCCTTCCCCCGCCGCTATTACTCCGGGCTGCTCACGGTAAGCGGCGACCGCTATGAATATGAAACGAACATGCTCCTCTCCGCCAAGCGGATGGAGATGCCCATAAAAGAAGAACCGATCTCGACCGTCTACATCGACGAAAACCGCGCCTCCCACTTCCACCCCTTCCGGGACAGCGTCCGGATCTACTCCTTCATCCTCAAATACTGTCTCAGCTCGGTCGCATCCGCTTTGGTGGATCTGATCGCTTTCTATCTGCTCTTTTATTTCTTCGGCGCGCAGCTCGGACGCACGGCGGTCCTCGTCTGCACCTTCGGCGCGCGCGTCGTCTCCGCTTTCGTGAATTTCATGATCAACCGCAGCGTGGTCTTCCGGGGCGGCGCGGAACGGCGCTTCGGCGCAACGCTGGCGCGCTACTTCCTCCTTGCCGTCTGCCTGATCCTCTGCTCCACCGGGCTTGTCTCGCTTCTGAAGGTCCTCGTCGGCACCGAACACCCGCTCCTGCTCACCTTTTTCAAGATGATCGTGGATACCGTCCTCTTCCTCTGCAGCTTCCGCATCCAGAAAAACTGGGTCTTCCGCGACTGACATAATCTTTATTCGTTTGAAAGGAACCGTAAAACGCATGAACTCCACCAGCAACAACCGCCCGACCGGAGACGGCCGGGTCCGCTCCTCCTCCGTGACGCGCGTATCGAGCGCTCCCTCGGGCTCTCCCCGGCGGCGCGCCGCTCTGACGGCGCGTTCCTCCAAGCAAAAAAAGGACCACCCGATCGCGCGCGCGATCGGGCGGACGCTCGTGATCCTCCTCACCCTGATCGTGATCCTCGTCGCGGCTCTCTTCTCCGTCTGCGCGACGATCGCGAAGGGCCCAAGCACGACGATGCGGGACCAGCTGGTCCTCTCCGCCATGCAGGCGAGCGCCACCAAGTGGGTCCCCGGGCTCTTCCTTGACAAGGAGACGGTGGACGGGATCGTGGCGGCAAGCCACGTGACGGTCCCCGACGTGATCCCGCTCGACCAGTACAGCGAGTATAAAAAGGGACAGCTCGGCGGCAAGGAGACCTCGGACGAGCCGGACTGGTCGCAGGCGCACGACGGGATCCTCTATTTTACCACGAACGGGCCGAGCTACAAGGCCTACATCATGCTCGTCAAGGACCCCTCCCGTCTCTTTGTCGGAGTTGCGCAATTCCAGAGCGGCGCCGGGATCCGGATCTTTGAAGCGGTGGAAAAATACAGCACGCAGGGCTCCCCCGTCGTCGCCGGGATCAACGCGGGCGAATATCTCGACGCCGGCGGCCAGGGGACGGGCGACCTGCCGATCGGCATCACCTTCTCCCAGGGCAAGGAGGTCTGGTACGACGGGATCGTCTCCCATACCTTCTTCGGCTTTGACCGCAACAACAAGCTGATCGTCAAGGAGGGGATGACGCGCGCCGAGGCAAACGAGCTCGGCATCCGCGACGGAGTCTCCTTCCAGTGGGGCAATACCCTGATCCAGAACGACGGAACGAGCGTCCAGACCTTCTACGCGCCGGACAACATCGCCCGGGCGCAGCGCACCGCGATCGGCCAGCGGGCGGACGGGACGGTGATCCTGATCACGACGGACGGACGCTCCGCCGCCAGCCTCGGCGCCACCCGCAACGACGTGATCGATATGATGATCCGCTACGGCGCCGTCACCGCCGGGCTGCTCGACGGCGGCTCCTCCGCGATGATGTACTACCGCAACTACTGGGACATCCTCGGGATGGATTACAACGCCCTCGACGAATATCAGAAGATGGGACTCGTCAACAAGTACAAGGCCTTTACCCCGCCGCGCAAGATGCCCTCTTACTTTTTGGTATCTTCCCCGCACTGACAGAAAGAGGTGATATCGGATGAATCAGACAAACGAGATCCGGCGCCGCCCCTCCCGCGGCGTGCGGGAGCCGGAACGGACGGCGGAAAAGAAAAAAGGGATCAGTCTCTTCTGGCTGATCCCGCTCTTCCTCCTTTTGCTGGCGGGACTCTTCCTCCTTGCGATCAACGTAAAGATCAAATCCTTTTTGCGGGAGTACGAGGCGGTACAGCCGAAGTACGTTGCGGAGAAGATCTACCAAAAATACTTCACCCCGCTCGACTGCAAAGCGATCTTCCGGGACGCCTCCGTCTCCTACAAGGTCGGGGAGGAGGAGATCACAAAGCCGACCGTCTCCCCCTTTGAGACCGAGGCGGACATGGAGAACTATCTGCGCTCTCTGGTCGGCGAGGGAGAACTCTCTTACAGCGCGATCTCGACCGGCGCCTCCGGGAACGACGAGACCGTGAAGATGAATTTTTCCAACCTCTCGCAGTATTTTGTCGACTCCTTCAACGCGCAGGGAGATCTGCGCTATATCGTGAAGGTGGGCGAGAAGAAGATCGCGGAGTTCACGCTGGGGCATACCGGCAAAAAGAGCCGCAGCGGCTACGATGAGTACGGCTTCTCCTCCCTCTTCCTCTACGCCGTGCCGCACGAGAGCGTCACGGTCTACGCTCCCCTCACCTCCACCGTGAGCCTCAACGGCGTCCCGCTCGATGAAAAATACCGCATCCCCGACGTCCGGGATGAAACGGACAGCGGAAAGCACCTCGAAAATCCGGCGGACGGGGTCGTCTACGTCGCCTACTACCTCGAGGGACTCTACAACAAGGTGACGACCGACTCCCTGAAGGTGACCGACCGGCTCGGAAAGACCCAGCCCATCGTCTACGACGAGGAAAAGAACGTCTTTTCCGCCGGGCTGGTCTACGACGACGAGCTCAAGCAGCAGTACGCCGACTACGTGATCCACGCGATCGAGCGCTATTCCGCCCGGATGCAGAACGACGGCGCGATCTCCGAGTTCGCCGCCTACTTCGACCAGAATTCCGACCTCTGGGGGAGCATCCGCGAGCAGGGTTGGTCCCTCGCCTTCGTCTGGGATCATATCGGCTATAACTTCACCGAGCAGAAGGCGGAGGAATTCTACGCCTACAACGACCACGAATTCTCCTGCCACGTCTCGATGCTGCATACGCTGATCGGCTATAACAACCAACTCTATACCGACCACGTCGACTTTATCGTATACCTCCACAAGGTGAACGGACAGTATCTGATCTACGACTGGGTCACTTCTTCAGAAGGGATGAAAGCACAATGATAGACGCGATCTACCGCTTTGACTACGCGATCCTCGACTATATCGCCGAGCACTGGCACACCGGCTTTCTCGACGCGGTGATGCCGGTCATCACCCATTTTGCCAAGGCCGGCATCGGCTGGATCATCGTCGCCCTGATCCTGCTCTGCTTCAAGCAGACGCGAAAAACGGGTCTGATGTGCGCCGTCGCGCTGACGACGGGGCTGATCCTCTGCAACTTCGGGCTCAAGCCGCTCGTCGCCCGTATCCGCCCGTACGAAAACCTCGCCCGGCACGCTTCTATGCTGGAAGCGCTGCTGGTCCCGCCGGAAAAGGACTTTTCCTTCCCCTCCGGGCACACGATCGCGTCCTTTGAGGTGGCGACCGTGCTGATGCTGCGGGACCGCAAGCGCTTCGGCTGGGCGGCGCTCGCGCTCGCCGTGCTGATCGCCTTTTCACGGATCTATCTCTACATCCATTACCCGACCGACGTTTTCGCCGCCGTGATCCTCGGGATCGCGATCGGGTTCTTCGCCGTCTGGGTCGTCAACGCCGTCGATAAGCGCATCCGCGCGAGACGCGCCCTCACCTTCCCCGGCGCAGAGTAAAAAAAGAAAAGCGCGTCAGCCGCGGCTGACGCGCTTTTTCCTTTCGGCTAAGCGAACAGGACAAGGAGGATCCCCGCGGAAAAGAAGAAAACTCCGGCGATCAGTTCCGCCAGACCTACCCGTTCCGCGTACCGCTCGGTTTTCCGTCCTTCCTTCCGGTCAGCCTCGAAGCCGTTGATCAGGGAATATCTCTTTTTGAAAAAGATCAGATATCCGAACAGCAGGAACGCGGCTCCGACCGCAAGGAGCAGGATCTTCAGCACAAGCATTTTAATACTCCACCTCGGTCGAGAAGGGCTGCTCGAGCAGCTCCGGGTTCTCGAGCAGCTTTTTGAGGAGCCGGACGGATTTGGAGAAATAGTAGCCGTCCGCGATCCGCTCGTCCACCGTCAATCCGAGGGTGACCGTCTCCCGCATCTCGGCGTTCCCGTTTTCGTCGAACACGGGACGCATCTTTTTCTCTCCGATCACGCAGAAGAAGGAGGTCGTGCCCCAGTTGGTGAGATGGTGATACCCGGCTTTCAGCTTGATGCTGCCGAGATTGGAGAGGAGGGCGGAGGCGTAGTAGGGGTCGGAGGCGATCAGGGACTGCGGCACTTTGCCGTGCCGGTCGAGCACCCGCATCAGAGCGACAAAGGACTTGACGATCCAGCGCGGGAACTTCTGGAGTGCGTCCATCGCGCCGGTGGAGGCGTCCGCCTTGTCGCTGCGGCAGGAACGGACCTGGTCGCGGATCTTTGTCCGGACGGTGTCGACGGTGTCGTCCCCGTCGGCGTACAGGATGGCGAGCGCCTCGCCCCCCTTGTCGGAAAACTCCTTTTTGACCGTGAAAGCGGCGGAGACCCAGTTGCGCTCGTAGAGGTTCTTATTGGCGATAAAGCGGTTCATCAGCGGGCGGAGGGTGATCGTTTTGAGCACGGCTGATACGATGACGTGGAAGAGCTTGTAGGGGAAGCCGTCCTCGGTCGGATTTTTTGCGGCGAGCCAGGCGTTGAGATTGGTAAGGTCGATCGTCTCGGAGATGAACGCCTCGTTATCGCAGCGGTTCGGGTAAAGCATCGGGACGATCAGGTGCATCGAATCGATATCGCGCAGCAGTCTGCCGTCCTTACGGTCTCCCCATCTTTTTTTGATCTTTTTCTTGCTTTCCATCGAAAATGCCTTTCGCGGGCGTCAGCCCATGAATTCAACGCTGCGCCACAGGACCGCTCCCCGCCGCATTGTCAAACGGGGAGAAAGGAGATAATCCGCCGGGATGCGCTCGCCTGCGGAATCGGTGAACGTTCCGGTCCCGCGCGAGACGGCAAACAAAGCCAGGTCGGCGTCCGCGCCGACCGAGAGCCGTCCCCCGGAGAAACCGAAGAGCTCCGCCGGCCGGGAGGTGGCGGCGCGCAGAGCGGCCGCCTCGTCCATCCCGAGGGTAACGAGTTTGGAAATCACAACGGGAAGCGAGAAGGCGCCGGGAACGCAGAAACCGCGGTCGGTCACGTCGCTGCCCGCCGTATCGGGGAAAAATCCCTCCGCGGCGGCGCGCCGGAAGACGGAAAACGCAAGATGCACGCGGGCGTCTCCGACGTCGAAGAGGACGCCGCGCTCTCTTGCCGCCTTGACGCGCGGGTCGACCGTCCCGTCCGGCAGGAGGATCCCGTTGCCGCGCCCCTGATAGGTATGGGTGAAGATATCGCCCTCTCCGAGCAGGTCGGCGATCTCTCCCGCCGGCATGGCGGGATCGGAGACGTGGACCATCAGACGGGTGGAAAGCGAGCGGGCGAGCCGTACCGCGGAGACGACGGGGTCCGTCGTTTTTGCGCATTCCCTGCCCATGCGGAGCTTGAGACCGCACAGTTCGTCCGGGTATCGTTCAAAGAGGAGGGCGATGCGATCCTCCTGCCAGGCGGCGGGATCGACGTTCTCCGGGTAGGCGCGCAGCGAGGAAAAACCGGCGGAACAGACGTTGAGAAAGTATTTTGCCCCGATCGGGCGCCGCCGGAGCACGCCGCAGGCCTCGAGGGTGTTCTCTCCCGCGCCGCCGGCGTCGACAGCCGCCGTTACGCCGTAGGGGAGGCAGGCGAGAGCGGGATCGAGGTCGAGCTGAGAGGTGCCGGCAAAATGGAGATGCGCGTCGATCAGTCCCGGAGTCAGCGTGAGGCCGGCACAGTCGATCACCCGCGCGGCGCCCTCCGGCGCCGGATCTCCGATCGCGGCGATCTTCCCTTCCTTTACGGCGAGCGAGCCGGAAGAAAACCGCTCCCCGTCAAAGAGGCGGGCGTTGGTAAAAAGTACGTCAAACACGGCGTTCTCCCCCTATCTTCTGCCGGTGGAGCCGAAGCCTCCGGCTCCCCGGACGGTATCGGAAAGCTCCTTTGCCTCAACAAAGGAAAAACGGGGCGCCTCGGCGACGACAAGCTGCGCGATCCGCTCCCCGGGCTCGACCCGGGCGTCCTCCGTCCCGTGGTTGTGGAGGGCGACGAGCACCTCGCCGCGGTAATCGGCGTCGATCACGCCGACCTTGTTCGCGGGCGCAAGCCCGCGCTTGGAGGCGAGGCCGCTGCGCGCGTAAACGAACCCGGCGTATCCCGCGGGGATCTCGAGAGCGAGCCCGGTATGAAGGAGGCGAGTCTCCCCCGGCCGGAGCGTGACGCTCTCCTCCTCCGCCGAGCAAAGATCCGCCGCCGCCGCGTTCTCGCTCGCGTAGACGGGGAGCTTTGCCGTTTTTGTCAGTTTTTTGACTTTTACTTCCATCCTTCCTCCGGAAAATACAGGATTTTGTCTTATTTTAGCACGGGGAGGCGCGTTTGTAAAGCGGTTCCGGCAAAAACGCCGGTCCTCTCACTCCTCGGCCGCGCCCGTGTGCGCCGAGGACGCAGCGCCGGCGAGCGCGCAAAGCTCCTCCCGCACCCAGGCGGGCGAGAGGATCTCGATCGCCCCGCCGAAGTTGATGATCCAGGCGAGAAAGAGGGGGCTGACCGCCACGCTGACCGGCACGTCGAAATACCCCGGCTTGCGGGAGAGGAAGGGCGGCTCGGTCCCGAAGCGGTCGATGATGACGTTCGCCATCCTCTCCTCGCAGCGGAGCAGCACGGTCACGACCTCGCCGCCGTACATCCCGAACATCCGTTTGGAGTAGAGCGCGGGATCGAAGCTCCGCGAGAGCTCCTTCCGTTCCCTCCTCTCCTGCCGGACCCGGAGCTTCGCCATCCGGTCGACCCGGTAGTTTTTGAGGACGCCGTCCTGCCGGTCGACGGCCGCGAGATAATAGTTTTCATCGTCCCAGATCAGGGCGAGAGGGCTGACGAGGTATTCCCTGCCGCCGTGACGGGCGACCTTTTCCTTTTTTGCGTTCCAGTCATAATAACGGAAGGAGACGCATCGGTCCGCGCCGATCGCCTCGTGGAGCGCGTCGACCGCGTAAAAGATGCTCTCGTTCATCGTTTTGATCCGGTTGGAGACGAAGACCTGCCGCTCAAGCTCGGCCTTGTCCCGGCGCCCGGCGAGCCCCTCCAGCTTGCGGATCAGCTCCTCCGTCTTCTTTTTTGTGATAAAACGGGAGGACTGGACCGCGTCGACGAGGAGTTTCAGCTCCGCCGTCTCGAAGTCCCGGGAGGCGAGATAGTAGCCGCCCGCGCGCTCCGGCGTGCGGACGATATCCATCCCGAAGGCGCAAAGCTCCGCGATATCGCTGTATATGCTCTTGCGCTCGGCGGAAACGCCGTACTCTCCGAGCGCCCCGATCAGCTCCGCCACGGACAGGGGGTGCGCCTCGTCCGTCCGCTCCAGAAAGATCTTGCGCAGATAAAGGAGCTTGGCTTTTTGATTTTCCCGTTTCGGCATCGGTGCGCCTCCTTTTTTCTTTGATTCTACCACGCGGCGGAGCGATTGTAAAGAAAGAAAAATAAAAAAACGGAAACAAGACCTTGACAAGCGAAAAAGTTGTGTGTATAATAACACTTGTTGTATTTTGCATATCGGTAAAAACGGTCCGGAGGATGCTATGACGGTCGATATCAAGGATCTGCTCGCCGGGAAAACGAGCGAGCTGAAGCTTGACTTTACCTTTCGACCCGAGCTCGGTCCGGAGCCGCCGGTCGCCCTTGCCGGCGTCGTCTTCCCAGGGGATGCGCACGCATCCGGGAGGATCGCCGGTCCCGCGGGATGTCTCCGGCTCACGCTCTCCGTCACGGTGCCTTGGCAGGGCGAATGCGCCCGCTGCCTCTCCCCCGTCTCGGACACGCTGGAGTTCGGAATGGAACGCACGGTAGCCGAAAAGGGCACCCTCTCCAACGAAGAGGAGATCGCAGATTATTCGGACGAATATCTGATCGCCGAGCGGGGAATGCTCGACCTCACGCCTTCCCTCTCCGACGCGATCATCTGCGGCTTCCCCGAGAAGGTGCTCTGTTCTCCCGACTGCCCCGGTCTCTGTCCCGTCTGCGGAAAACCCCTGGCCGAAGGGGACTGCGGCTGCAAAAAAGACACGCACGACCCCCGTTGGGATGTGCTGCGCACGATGCGCTTCCCCGACGAGGAGCCCGGCGAAAATCAATGAAAAAATAATGGATACGATGCGGTCGTCCGCTATCGAGGAGGTGTGAATCATGGCAGTACCGAAGAGAAAAACGTCCAAAGCGCGCAGAGACAAAAGACGCTCCAACGTCTGGAAGCTCGAGACGCCCAGCGTGGTCAGATGCAAGAACTGCGGCGAATACACGCAGCCCCATCGCGTTTGCCCGGCTTGCGGCTATTACGACGGGAAACTGATCGTAAAGCCGGAAGAAGAAAAAAAGGAAGCCTGAACAAGAAGAAAAAGCCGCTTATCAAAGCGGCTTTTTCATTGACAGCGGGCGCGCTGCGGTGTATACTGTAAACGGATCAGAGATCCGCCGTATCGGACCCGGCGTCGAACGCGGGCACATCGGACACGTCGGGCGTGTAGCCGACCGCGTCAAAATCCCCCGCCAGCTCCTTTCTCGCCTCTTCGATGGCAAGCTCGCGGTTGTACGCTTCGATGACCTGTTCCTCCAGATTTTTCCGGAATTCCGAGTTGATCGGATGTACGATGTCGCGATACGTCCCGTCGGGGTTCTTGCGGCTCGGCATCACGATAAAGACTTTATCTCTCGCGTTGATCACCTTCACGTCGTGCAGCGCGAGCTGCCCGTCAAAGGTGACGGAAACAATCGCTTTCATCGGTCCGCCTTCAAACAGTTTTCTTACCTTGATATCCGTGATTTCCATTTTTTCTTCCTCCAAATGCAGCCAAAGCGGTCTGCCAACTGTTTTTATTATATCGTAGCAAAAAAGAAAGTATGCGAACAAAAAAAAGACAAATTGCGAAATAATGTTAATTTTTTGTGAACTTTTTGTTAAATCAAGGAGATCTTATCATGTCTCTCCCCAACACACGGCACGGAGCCGCGGCGATCGCCTCCGTGCTCCAAAAGGAAAAAAGCGTCTTCTTCTGCGGGATCGGCGGCATCCATATGTCCTCGCTCGCCCATATCGCAAAGCTGCGGGGCTTCACCGTCTCCGGCTCCGACCGCAAGCCCTCTCCGCTTACCCGGCGCCTGGAGGAGGAGTGGATCCCGGTCTTCTACCGGCATGACGCGGAAAATCTCGGAGACGCGGGGGTGTTCGTCTACACCGTCGCCATCTCCCCCGACAATCCCGAATACCGCGAGGCGGTGCGCCGCGGACTGTTCCTTGTCTCCCGCGCGGACTTCCTCGGCTACATCATGAGCGACTATCAAAACCGCGTGGGCGTCTCCGGCTCGCACGGGAAATCCACGACCGTCTCGATGCTCTCCCATCTCGCCCTCGCCTGTGGGCTCGACCCGACCGTCGTCTCCGGCGCCGAATACGCGGAGCTCGGCGGCGCCTACCGGATCGGCGGCAGGGAGAATTTCATTTTTGAAGCCTGCGAGTATATGGACAATTTCCTCTCCTTCTGCCCGACTGTGGCGGTAATTCTGAACGTCGAGTTCGATCACGGAGATTATTTTGCCGATCTGGACGCGATCCGCGCCTCCTTCCGCCGGTACGCGGAGCTGACCCTGGAGGCGGGCGGGACCGTGCTGGTCAACGCGGACGACCCTTCCGCGAAAGAAGCGGTGGAAGGGCTCCCCTGCCGGACCTTCGGCATCCGGGAGAAAGCGGACTGGCAGGCGCGGGCGATCACGCTGCGGGACGGCAGGCCCTCCTTTGAGATCGTCTCCCCGGACGGCGCGGTCTATCCCGCCTCCCTCTCCGTCCCGGGCGAGCACAACGTCTACAACGCCCTCGCGGCGTTCGCCTCCTGCGAGCTGTGCGGCGGAGACCGCGCAAAGGCGGCGGCCGCTCTCTCCGGCTTTGAGGGAGCGAAGCGGCGGATGGAATTCAAAAAAACCGTGAACGGCGCCGACGTGATCGAGGATTACGCCCATCACCCGACCGAGATCGCCGCGACCCTGCGGGCGGTCAAAAAAGCGGGCTACCGCCGGGTGATCTGCGCCTTCCAGCCCCACACCTATTCCCGGACGGCGGAGCTGTTCGACGGGTTCGCCGCGGCGCTTTCCGGCGCGGACGAGGTCTGCCTCCTGCCGATCTACGCCGCGCGGGAAACGGACACGCTCGGCGTCTCTTCCGAAAAGCTGGCGGAAGCGATCCCCGGGGCGACGGCCTACCCCTCCTTTGAAGCGTTGGCGAGCCATCTCTCCACCGTGCTGACGGCGGGGGACGCGCTCCTTGTGATGGGGGCGGGCGACGTGATCCGCCTGACCGATCTCCTGTAAAGCAAAAACCGCTTTGCCGGCCGGCAAAGCGGTTTTTTTCTTTTGTTCAGAGACCGAGCCTCAGCTTGAGACGGGAGCAGTACTCGCGGATGACGGAGAAAACGAGCGAATCGACCGAGGGGGAATCCGCCGAGACGGAGGCGGGCTCTATCCCCCGCTCGGAGAAGAGCGAGAGGATCCTGCGCATGTGGAAGCGCGAGGAAACGCAGACGATCCGCCTGCCGGCGAGCCCTTTTTCCCGGATCAGGGCAAGAGAATTGTCGATATTGGAAACGGTATCGGCGGAAGCGCTCTCGCAGAGGATCCGGTCCTCTGCGACGCCGTGCGCGATCAGGTACTCCCGCATCACGTCCGCCTCGGGCCGGGGCTCATCCCTACCCTGCCCGCCGCTGACGATACAGACGGCGTCCGGCAGGGCGCGGAGCAGGTCGCAGGCGGCGTCGAGCCGTCGGCGGAGAGGCACGCCGGGACCGGAGCCGGTGATCTTGGCGCCGAAGACAAGGACGACGGAATCAGCGGGGAGAGAGGAGAGCGGCGTGTCCTCCGGCGGGAAGACGACGGTCTGAAAGACGTGGATCGCAAAGGTGACAAAAAAGAAGAGCGCGAGGAGAAAATAGATCCAAAGGAGGACGAGCGCGAGCCTTTTACGCTTTTCCCGGAGCGGACGGTAGAAGAAGAGCGGGAGAAGCGAGAAAACGCAGAGCAGGTCCGCGAGCAGGGCGGCGGACAGCCCCTCGCTGAACATAAGCTGCCGGATCCGGTAGGCGAAAAAGATCACAAAAATAAAAACGCCGAGAAAAACGCTGCAGCCGAACAGGAGCTTCTCTCCCCGGCCGAGCGGCGTTCGCTGTTTTTTTCCGTTTTCCCGTGTTTTCCCCTTCCCGTCCGGAGACGGGCGGACGATCTTTTCCTTTTTCATGATTTCAGTATAGCAAAAGCCGAAGGAGAAGTCAAGCGTCCGTCCGCCGTCTTTCCCGTTTCTTAAACCTTTGCCCCGCGCGGA
>CACYYS010000028.1 GCA_902778725.1 uncultured Ruminococcus sp. | reverse complement strand
CCGTAAAATCCTCTCAGTACTGATCTTTGAGCTTTTCGATCTGTGCGTTCATCCGGGCGACCAGCGTCTCCGCGGATTTTTTGACCGCCTCGTAGGAGGAGGCGAAGGTGCCGCTCTGCCCGTTCTTCACGTAGTTGTACATCATCGTGTTGAGGTTGGCGAGCTGGTAGTAGTGTCCGATATCCACGAACTTGTTGTTGAAGATGATATCAAGGCAGAACACGCTCTCCTCGTCCCGCACCTTCTCGCCCGTGAGGGTCTTTACGTAATAGGCGGGAGAGGTGGTCTTGGAGGAGTAGTAGCCGAGCAGGTCGAGGACCGTGCCGGTGCGCTCCGCGTCCGCCTGGACGTAAGGCAGGCAGGAGAAGGAGGCGAGCCCGGCGGAGAAGGTGCAGTACCACTTGTCCTGCGCCTCGTCATAGCGCGGGTTGGGGAGGATGCCGTAGTCGGTGTCCATATCGCGGAACCGGGAGACCTCGTTGAAGAGGGACATGAAGAACATCGCGTTCCCCTCGGAGAAGACCGAGGGCCAGCCTTTTCCGCCCGTCATCGTCTGGAAGTTGATGCTCCAGTCCGCCTGTTCGATCGAGGTGAATTTGTCGACGATGCTGTACACGCGCTCGTTGCCCAGCGTCAGCTCGATCAGTCCTTGGTCGTTGACCTTGGCGATCCGCTCGCCCGCCGCCTGGATGGAGGCGAACAGCTCGTCGCACCAGAGCATCAGGCCGTAGCGGTCGTTGGAGTCCATCACGTCGTCGCCGTTGAGGTCCTCCTTCACGCCGCTGCAGATCTCCGCCATCGCATCCAGCGTCCACTTGCCTTCCCGGACAAGATCATAGACGTCGGCGCCGTTCGGGACCTTTTCCTTATACATCGCTTTGTTGAAGATCACGCAGTACATATAGTCGTCCACACAGTGGCTGACGTCGCCGCTGGTGAAGAAGACCGAGCCCGCGATCCTCACGCCGTCGCTGACCGTTTGGTCCCACCAGGGCTTTTCGAGGTCGAGGGTGCGGATCTCGGACATATCGTAGAGCCTGCCGCCCGACGCGAGCGGAGCGAGCGTGTAGGTGTGGATCACCGCGTAGTCGTACATCGCGTCGTTTGAGCCGTAAGACTGCTCGAGCAGGCTGGCGCCCTCCGCCTGCTTGCCGATCCGCTCGTCGACGTCGAGCCGGATGCCGTGTTTTTCCTCCAGGGTCATGTTGCGTTCATAGATCGCCTGGTCCATCACCGACTGATCGTCCTTGAAGAGAAAATCCTGGGGCGGACGGGTGGAACGGGTCGCGACGAGGATCTTGAACGAGAGATCGTCGAATTTCGCCGTCGGGTCGGCGGGGAGGGCCTCCGTCTCATCGGGGGACGCCTGGGAGGGATCCGACGTTTTCCCGGGGCGGTCCTGCGTCACGGCGCCGGGGTCCTCCGTTCCCGGCTTGCAGGAGGCAAGCAGGAGGAGGGAGCCGAGCAGGAGCGCCGCGGCGAGAAAAGCGGAAAGGAACCGTTTTGCTTTCATCGTATTTCTCCTTGGAAGATATTTTGACCTGCAAATTCATTTTAGAAAGAAACGGAAGCTTTGTCAATCAAAAAAACATAGTATCGTGTATGAAAAATATCGACTGAGGCTTTTGAAAAATAACAAAACCGCGAAAAAAAAAGGTTGCAAAGAGCGGGGAAAAGGAGTATGATAAAAACGGAATGTCGTTTTACGGAGAAAAAGATGGCGGATTATATCCAATACGGGAACGAGAAGCACTATTTTCTGAACCCGCATCCGGAGAATTCCCGCAACGGGCTCTATCTGATCCGGATGGGCGAGACCTTCCCGAGCAGCGATTACTATATCGAACGCTACGGCAAGACCCGGCTCGCCTCGCTCGGCGGCGTGTTCGTGCTGGAGTACGTGATCGGGGGAGAAGGGTATATCGAGTGCGGCGGGAACACCTATCACGTCGCGGAAGGGGATTTCTATTTTCTCAACCGCGGGTTTCCCCACCGCTATTACTCGGAGAAAAAGAATCCGCTCCACAAGATCTGGATCAACTGCGCCGGGCCCTTTATCGCCGGCGTCGTCGCCGCGCTCGGGATCACGGACGGGGTCTGGATCTCGCATTTTGACGCGGAGGCGTATTTCCGCCGCGTCCAGTCCCTGCTCTCCGCTTCCTATCCGCGCAACCGGGACAAGCTTTACGATCAGGTCGCGCTGATCCTGACCGAGCTTCTCCTTACCGCCGCCTCCTCTCAGCGCTCGCTCGACGACGGCAAGGAGGATCTGATCTACGAGATCCGGCGCTTCATGGATTCGGAGGTCAATCTCCGCACCTCGCTCGACGAGATCTGCGCCCTGTTCTATCAGAACAAATCCTATCTGATCTACCGTTTCCGCCGCACCTTCGGGATCACGCCTCACCAGTATCTGCTCCGCCGCAAGATGGAGGCGGCGCGGGAGATGCTTGCCACGGGCGGCGTGCAGATCAAGGAGATCTCCGGCCTGCTCGGCTTTTCCAATCCGCAGTATTTTTCCACCGCTTTTCGCGCCGCCTGCGGGATGACGCCGCTGGAATACCGGGAAAAGGCGCGCCGGGAACAACACCGGGAGGAGGAGAAACCCTCCCCCGACGAGAAAGGACCGAAAGAATGTTGAAAAAGAAGAAAAGACCCCTCTGCCGTCTCGCCGCTCTTTTCTGCGCGGCGATCCTCTGCCTCCCGCTCGCCGCCTGCGCGGTAAAAAAGCCGGAGGATACGACCGCCCCGCGCATCACCGTCCCCGTGGGCGCGGACACCGATCCGGCGGTCCCCTCCGTCACATCGGATACGCCGGATCCCGGGACGTCGGCGCCGGAAACGGCTCCCCCCGAGACAAAAACGCCGGAGACCGAGGCGCCCCCCGTGCCGCGCGACAAGACCCTCACCTTCCTTGCCTGCGGGGACAACATCGTCCACGACGCGATCATCGAGGACGCGGCCAAGCGGGCGAACTCCACCCATCCGAACTATAATTTCTACGATATGTATCAGGGCGTCGCGCCGCTGATCGCCAAAGCGGATATTTCCTTTATCAATATGGAGGGCTGCGTCGGCGGTCCCTCCTTCGGCTATCACGGTTACCCCTTCTTCAACGCGCCCGCCGAGATCGGCACGACCTTCACCGATCTCGGATACGACGTGGTCAATCTGGCGAACAATCACATGATGGACTATGAAGAGGCGGGCTACGCCAATACGATCGCCTACTTCCGGACTCTCCCCGTCACGATGATCGGCGGATATACCAAGGCGGATTACGACGATCTCCGCATCGTGGAGAAAAACGGCGTCCGCGTCGCTTTCCTCTCCTACACCACGCTGATCAACTTTGCCCGGCAGCTGCCCGCGGGCAGCGACTATCTGCTCCCCTACGCGCGGGAGGACGATATGACGCGCCAGATCGGGCACGCGAGAGAGAACGCGGATTTCGTCGTCGTTTCGATCCACTGGGGCACAGAGGAGGAGTTCTCCCCCAACGCGGAGCAGACGAGGCTCGCCCAGCTCTGCGCCGATCTCGGCGCGGACGTGGTCGTCGGCCACCACAGCCACACCGTGCAGCCCGCCGCCTGGCTCACCGGCAAAAACGGCAACCGCACGCTCGTCGCCTATTCGCTCGGCAATTTCATCTCCACGATGTACTATTCGCAGAACATGGCGGGCGCGATGCTCTCGCTCACCTTCCGCCTCTCCCCCGCGGGGGAGCGGTCTGTCGAGGAGGCGCGGATCATCCCGACCGTCACCCATTACAGCCTCGAGCGGGACGGCCTGCAGATCTATCAGCTCTCCGATTACAGCGAGGAACTGGCGAAAAAGCACGGCTCCACCCTGCAGAACGCCTTTTCCTACGACATCCTCAAACGCTATTACAACGTGATCCCCGCGGAATTTTTGCGGTAAGAAAAGGCGGCGAAGGAGAAGATCCTTCGCCGCCCTTTTTCTTTTTCAGAGCAGCTCCCACACAAAAGAGGCGGAGTCGCTGAGCTCGATCTCCTCCGGCGTCAGGGAGGAGGAGAAAAGCGCGCTGTCGTTCGCCGCCTTCGCCATCCGCAGGGAGGTCGGCGAGCAGAGGACGGGCTCCTCCACGCCGTAGGAGACGGAGAGGAGGGAGCCGAGCGAGCAGCCGGAGGCGGCGGCGAGGATATCGGCCTTTTTTTTCGCGTTTTTCGCCGTTTTCGCGAGGAGCTCCTCCTTCTTTTTTTCGGGGTCGCTCACGGTGAAGGAGACGTTCAGCTCCGGCGCCGCCTCGGAGGAGAGGAGCGCTGTCACGGCGCGGGAGAGGACCTCCCGGTCAAAGGGGAAGGCGAGCCGGAAGCGGTAGGAGCAGACAAAACCGGTGAAGACCTGGCGGTACTCGCCCCCCTCCGTGCGCACGCTCTCAAAGCGCGGGGAGAGGTCGAAGGAGACGGTCTTCATCTCCTCCCCGGCAAAGCCGGCGGCGCAGACCGCGTCCCGCAGCGCGTCCGCCGCCTTCGCGGCTTTCTCCGCCGCCGCGCGGTGCTCTTTGTCTGCGCCCTCGCAGCCGAAGGCGATCTCGATCCGGTCCGGCGCCGTGCGCGTCACGGCGGTCCCTCTTACTGTTACGGTCTTTTGCATCGTTATTTTTCTCCTTTTTGTTCGTAGGCTTCGATCTCTTCTTTCCAGTCCTCGCTGATCGGGGCGCGGTGCCGCAGGTCGGAGATCGCGGAGGCGACCGCCTTGAAGTTGAGCGCGGTACCCGTTTTGTCGCAGCGGTAGGTCGCGGCGCGCTCCCGGCCGATGCCGAAGCGGGCGGCGGTCTCCACCGCGTCGATGTTCGCGCCGAGGAAGAGGAATTCCCAGCCCTCCTCTTTTTTGGCGAGGATCTTCTTTTTCACCTCGTCCGAGGTGAAGCGGTGACTGGCGTTCTCCATCCCGTCTGTCGTGATGACAAAGAGCGTGCGGGCGGGGACGTCCTCCTCCCGGGCGTATTTGTGGATCTCCTCGATGTGGCGGACCGTCTCGCCGATCGCGTCGATCAGCGCGGTGCAGCCGCCGACGCGGTACTCCTTTTCGGTCATCGGCGGGACTTTTTCGAGCGGGAGACGGTCGTGGAGCGTTTCGCATTCGTTTGAGAAGAGGACGGTCGTGACCCACGCTTCGCCCTCTTCTCCGCGCTGCCGCGCGAGCATCGAGTTGAAGCCGCCGACCGTGTCGCTCTCCAGCCCCGCCATCGAGCCGCTTTTGTCCAGGATGAAGACCAGTTCCGTTTTTCTGTTTTTCGCCGTTTCGTTTTTCATGTTCGTTCCCTCCGTTTTTTCGGTTTACGGCTCTATGATAACCGGAAAAAGGAGGGGAGTGGTCGCCTGTGAGGCGACATTTTTTTCAGGCGCCGAGCAGGGTCTGGTCAAAGGAGAAGAGCGCCTCGTTGATCCGGTGGATATCGTAGACGCCCCGCTCGAGGAAGTAGGTCACGATCACGTCGAAGCGCGAGGAGCGGGAGAGGGCGAAGCCGGCTTTCCCGAGCAGCTCCCGCACTTCGGGCAGGGGGAGCTCCAGCGCGACGGCAAAGGCGAGCGCCGTCTGCTTGCTCGTGCGGTAGTTTTTGTTCGAGCGGATCTTGGAAAAGAGCTTGCGGTCCACGTTCGCCTTTTTGTAGCAGGCGGCGTCGGTCATCCCTTTTTCGTCGATCTTGCGCAGCAGCATCTCGGAAAAGCTCTCGTCCAGCGTCCCGAGCGCGTGTTCAAGATCGGGATCCCGCGCCGCGTCGCAGCAGAGCGCCGCCGCGAGCGGCGCTTCCTCCCGGCAGGTCCCGCCGAGCCGGAGCGAGGGGGCGGGATCCGGGAGCGCTTTGCTTTTTTGCGGACGGACGAGCTTCCGGAAGAACTCCGGTTTTTTCGTTTCGGCGGGGAAGAGGAGCCCCTCCTCTTCTGTTTCCGGGACAAAGTCCTCTCTGCGGTAAAAGAAGAGCGTGACGGTCATCTCGCTGTGCGAGAGAAAGTCGAGGATCGCCTCCTTCGCGGCGGCAAAGGCTTCTTTTTTCGGATAGCCGTAGGCGCCGGAGGAGATCAGGGGGAAGGAGACGGAGCCGCATCCGCGCTTTTCCGCTTCTTCGAGCGAGCGGCGGTAGCAGGAGAGGAGCAGCTCGCGCTCCCCCGCGCCCCCGCCCTGCCAGACGGGGCCGACCGTATGGATCACAAAACGGGCGGGGAGACGGTAGGCGCCGGTCGCCCTGGCGTCTCCCGTCGCGCAGCCGCCGAGCGTTTTGCATTCCGCGAGCAGCCCGGGACCCGCCGCGCGGTGGATGCACCCGTCCACCCCGCCCCCGCCCAGGAGGGAGGGAGCGGCCGCGTTGACGATCGCGTCCGCCTCGTATTTTGTGATATCGCCTTCTCTCAGCAAAAAGGGCATGGTTTTCCTCCTTTTTCCGGCATTTCATCCGTGTTTTTTGCTTTTTCCGGGGCGCTTCTCTTGCAAAAACCCCCGGAGCGTGGTATCCTTATCTGCGGAGGCAGATGATGCAAACGATCGAAGAAGCGCTCGGGAAACTGGCGCGTTCGCCCTTCCGCTCCCGCTTTCATCTCTCGCGGGAGGACCGGGCGTATATTGAACAAAAGGGGATGGAGACGATCCGCCGCCATTGCGAGGACTTTGTCGCAAAGCGCCTCGCGCCCGCCGAGCCGGAAAAGGACGGCGCGCAGACGCCGATGCGCGGTCATCCCGTCTTCAGGGCGCAGCACGCCTGCGCCTGCTGCTGCCGCGGCTGCCTGGAAAAATGGTACCGGGTAAAAAAGGGGAGGGAACTCTCTCCCGAGGCGCAGAAAAAGATCGTGGATCTGCTGATGGCGTGGATCGAACGGGAGTATTCCTCCCGGACGTGACCGCCTTCCGTCAGGATCCCATCCGTTTTCTCACGGCGTCGGCAAGCGCCCGCATCCCGGCGAGCCGACGGTCAAAGAAGTAACGGTAGCTTTCGCAGAACCGGTTTTCCGTCAGCGAGGGCTCCCGGTCGCGGCGGCAGCCTCCGCCGCAGAGGAAAAGATACCGGCAGTCCCGGCATTTCTCCGGCCGCCGGCTCCCTTCCGCGGCAAAGCGCTTTGCCGCGGGCCCCGCTTCCATCCGGGCAAAGGAGGTCTCGCGGATATTGCCGAGCTTCCACTCGTCCAGCGCGTAAAAATCACAGGGGTAGACGCTTCCGTCCGCCTCGCAGAGGAAGTAGACGCCGCACCGGCCGCTCATCCCGCAATGCTCCGGCGGATAGCCGAGGAGCATCGACAGATAGTTATCCATCCGGCGCTCCCGGACGGGCGCGGAGGAGAAAAAGGCGTCCCGGTAGCGGTCAAAGATTTCGACCAGCGCCTTGCCGTAAGTTTCCGGGTCAAGGGAATAGGACGTCCTTTCCCCGTCGAGCGCGTCGATACAGGGGATGAACTGGAGGTACCCGTAGGGGGAGAGCTCCTCCCAGACCTCGCCGATCCGCCCGGCGGCTTCCCGGGTCAGGACGGAGAGAATGTTGAACTCCGCCCGGTGCCGCCGGAGGAGAGCGATCCCCCGCCGCACCGCGTCATAGGATCCGCCGCCGGCGGCGTCCCCGCGCAGCGCGTCGTGGATCTCCTTCGGGCCGTCGAGCGACACACCGATGAGAAAGCCGTGTTTTGCAAACAGCTCGCACAGCTCGTCCGTCAGCAGGGTCGCGTTGGTCTGCAGACCGTAGGAGACCGGCAGACCGCGCGTGTTGCAGCGGCTGACTTCATCGATAAAAAAACGGTAAAAGGAGGCGCCCGCCAGCGTCGGCTCCCCTCCCTGGAAGGAGAAGGTGACCGCCCCGTCGGCGTAGATGAACGCCTTGCGGATCAGCGCGCGCGCCGTTTCCTCTTCCATCACGCCGGGGGAGGGCTTTGCGCGGCGCGCGAGCTCGTCGGCGTAAAAACAGTACCGGCACCGCAGATTGCAGGCCCCGGAAACGGGCTTGATCATGATATGGATCGGCGGCATGGAACGGCTCCTTTCCCTTACTTTCTGTATTTTATCACAAGCCCCGCCCGATAGCAAACTTTTTTTGAGAGAAAACCGATCTCCCGCAAACGGAGGAAAGAAAAAATGGAAAAACGTCCGAATATCCTGTGGCTGTGCAGCGATCAGCAGCGCTTTGACACGCTCGGCTGCTACGGCAATCCCTTTGTCCGGACCCCGAACCTGGACCGGCTGGCGGAGAGCGGCGTCCGCTTTGAGCGCGCCTACTGCCAGAACCCGGTCTGCACCCCCAGCCGCGCCTCCTTCCTCACCGGGCGCTACCCGCGCACCTGCCGCGCGCGCCAGAACGGCAAGGAGATCCCGGAGGAGGAGGTCCTTGTCACGCGGCTCCTCCACGACGCGGGCTATACCGGGGGACTGGCCGGCAAGCTCCACCTCTCCAACTGCCATCCCGCTTACTGCAAGACGCGGGAGCGGCGGATCAACGACGGCTACGATACGTTTGCCTGGAGCCACGATCACGGCAACCCCTTCTCCTGGGAGGGCAACGAATACGCAAGCTGGCTGCGCGAACAGGGCGTGGAGCCCCCCGCCCGTCCCCGCCCGCGCCGGGAGGACTGCCGCTACGTCCGCGTCGGCATGCCGCCGGAGCTGCACCACAGCAAGTGGTGCGCCGACCGCGCGATCCGCTTTATGGAAGAGGCGAGGACAGAGGGAAAGTCCTGGTTCTTTTCGCTCAACTGGTTCGACCCGCACCATCCCTTCGACCCGCCGGCGGAGTATCTGGAGCGCTATCTCCCGATCCTGGATCGGCTCCCGCTCCCCAACTACGAGCCGGGGGAGCTGGAGAACAAATCCTCGCTGCAGCGCAGCGAGCATCTCGGCGCCTACGGCAAGGCCGGCAGCTTCGCCTATGACGAGATGACCGAGTACGACCACCGGATGATCCGCGCGGCGTATTACGCCATGGTCGACTTCCTTGACGTGCAGGTGGGACGGCTGCTTTGCTATCTCGAGGAGAGCGGGCAGCTCGAGGACACGATCATCCTCTTCCACTCCGACCACGGCGAGAGTCTCGGCGATCACGGGATGTATCTGAAGGGGGCGTATTTTTACGAGGGGAGCGTCCACGTTCCGCTGATCATCTCTCAGAAAGGGAGGTTCCGGCAGGGGACGGTGTCGGGCGCTCTGGTGGAGCTGACCGATCTCGCGCCGACCCTGCTCGACGCGTGCGGTCTCCCCGCCTGCCCCGGGATGCAGGGCAGATCCCTCCTCCCGCTTTTGACCGGAGAAGCGCCGGCGGATCGCTTCCGCGAGGACGTGTACTGCGAGTTCTGCAAGACCGATATGCAGGGCGAGATCAACGCCTTCTGCACGATGCTCTGTGACGGACGCTGGAAACTGACCAAGATCCACGCCCTGGCGCCGCGTTACGCGCCGGACTGCGAGGGGGAGCTCTACGATCTCCTCACCGACCCTCTGGAGCGGCATAATCTCTACCAGGACGCGGCACACGCGGAGGTCAAGGTGCGTATGCTGGAAAAGCTGTGCGACCGGATCGCGCTGACGGCGGATCCCCTTCCGCTGACCAGCGCCCCCTGGTGAGAGACTTTCCTCTTTTCCCGGGATATGCGGGAATATGCAAAAAAAGCCCCCCGGACTCTTGACAGGCGCGGGCGGAATATAGTATAATCTATCCTGTATATAAATTGCCGTACTGTTCGCCTGCGGTCGCGGCGCTTTGTATATTCCCCGCAGAGAACTGCGAAAATGAATAAAAACTCAAACAATCAAACAGAAAGAAAGGACAAAGGAGGTGTAAAAACCCATGTGGTGGCTTTATATCGTCATCGGGGTCGTCTGCCTTGCGCTCGGCGTCTGCATCGGGATATGGATCCGGAAGCGGAAAGAAAAAGAAGCGGAAGAGAAGATCAAAGACGCCGATGAAAAAGCAAAGAAGATCGTGGAAGAAAGCCTGAAAACGGCGGAAACCAAGAAAAAAGAAGCCCTGCTCGCCGCAAAGGAGGAGATCATCCGTCAGAAGACCGAAGCGGACGAGGAACTGAAGGAACGCCGCAAAGAGGTCTCCCGGATCGAGCGCAGAGCGATCCAGAAGGAAGAAACGCTCGACGCAAAGATCGCGGCGATGGAGAATAAGGAGGAACAGCTCCGGAAAAAAGCGCAGGAAGCGGACGAACTCAACGCCCGCATCAAGGAAACGCTGAACTCCCATATCGCCATGCTGGAAAAGATCGCCGGTTACACGGCGGAACAGGCTAAGGCGGAGCTCCTCCAGAAGATGGAGACGGAGACCAAGCACGAGATGGCGGTCCGTCTGACCCGGATGCAGGAGGACTTCAAGGAAGAAGCGGACGCGAAAGCGAAGAACCTGATCGCACTTGCGATGCAGCGCTGCGCCGCCGACCACACCAGCGAGGTGGCGATCTCGGTCGTCAACCTCCCGAACGACGAGATGAAGGGCAGGATCATCGGACGCGAAGGGCGGAACATCCGCACCATCGAGACGATGACCGGCATCGACCTTATCATCGACGACACGCCCGAGGTGATCACCCTGTCCGGCTTCGATCCCGTCCGCCGCGAGGTGGCGCGGATCGCGCTGGAGCGGCTGATCGCGGACGGCCGCATCCATCCCGCTCGTATCGAGGAGATGGTCGAACGCGCCCGGCGCGAGGTCGATACCTCGATCAAGCAGGCGGGAGAAAAGGCGACCTTCGAGACCGGCGTCCACGGCCTCAACCCCGAGCTGATCCGTCTGCTCGGCAGGATGAAGTACCGCACCAGCTACGGACAGAACGTCCTGCGCCATTCCATCGAGGTCTCGCTGCTCTCCGGCATCCTCGCCGACGAGCTCGGCGCGGACAGCGCCGTGGCGAAACGCGCGGGTCTGCTGCATGATATCGGCAAGGCGATGACCGCGGAGGTCGAGGGCACGCACGTCCAGATCGGCGTGGATATCGCCCGTAAGTATAAGGAAAGCAAAGAAGTGATCCACGCGATCGAGTCGCACCACAACGACGTGGAGCCCGTTTCGATGATCGATCTGATCGTACAGGCGGCGGATGCGATCTCGGCGGCGCGGCCCGGCGCGAGAAGGGAAGACCTCGAGAACTACATCAAGCGCCTCCAGAAGCTGGAGGAGATCGCCAACGGTTTCGAGGGAGTCGAAAAGACCTTTGCCATTCAGGCGGGGCGCGAGATCCGCGTCATGGTCAAGCCGGACAAGATCAGCGACGACGAGATGGTCCTGCTTGCCCGCGACATCGCAAGCAAGATCGAAAACGATCTGGAATACCCGGGTCAGATCAAGGTCAACGTCATTCGCGAGAGCAGAGCCTGCGACTTCGCGAAGTAAGCGCTTCTCCGCGCGGGCGGAGATTCACATATATTTACATAAAACGATCACGATCATTATCGCGGAGTTTCCGTTTTGTAAATATACACCGGAGCCGCCGCCTCTGCGGCGGCTCCTTTTCCGAGAAAGGGGAGGGATATGAGAATACTGGCCCTCGGCGACGTGTTCGGCGAGGCGGCGGTCGGCTATCTGGAGACCGCGCTTCCGCGGCTCCTTTCCTTTCTCCGCCCCGAGCTTGTCATCGCGAACGCGGAGAACGCCTCCGGCTCCTCCGGCGTCGAGCCGCTCCAGGCGCAGCGTCTGTTTGAGGCCGGCTGCGACGTTCTGACGGGCGGTAACCACACCTTCGGGCGGAAGGCGTTTTCCGATTATCTCGAAGCGCATGAAAACGCGCTGCGCCCCGCAAACTATCCCGCGGGCACGCCGGGCGGCGGCTACACGGTCTGCCGCGCCGCAAACGGCGCGCGGGTGCTCGTCGTTTCCCTGCGCGGGAATCTCGGTTTTCCCGCCCCTCTCGCCTGCCCCTTTGAGACGCTGGAGCGGATCCTTGCGCGCGAGGCGGGGCATTACGATTATTCCGCCGTCGATTTCCACGCCGAGTACACCAGCGAGAAGGTGGCGATGGGCCGTGCGTTCGACGGGCGGGTCAGCGTCCTCTTCGGGACGCACACCCACGTCCCCACGGCGGACGAGACGGTCCTGCCCGGCGGGACCGGATATATCACCGACCTCGGTATGACGGGGCCGGTCGACGGCGTGCTCGGCGTCCGCTCCGAGATCGTCGTCTCTGCGATGAAAACAAAGCTCCCCGCCCATTTTGAAACGGCGAAAGGGGAGATCCGGGCAAACGGCGCCCTCTTTACCCTCTCGGAGGAGGGGCGCTGTCTTGCGGCGGAGCGGATCAGTTTCTGACCGTCCCCGCTCGGTGCGCGAAAGGCGCGCGCCGTATCGATAGATATCCGCTTGCAGCGGAATGGACAGGAGGTATTCTATGGCAAACGTTTTGAAGGTTTCTGCACGGTCCAACCCCAATCTCGTAGCGGGAGCGGTGGCCGGATCGATCCGCGAAAGCGGAGAGGCCGAACTGCAGGCAGTCGGAGCCGGCGCCGTCAATCAGGCGGTCAAGGCGGCGGCGATCGCCTGCGCGTATCTCGAACCCTCGGAGATCAAGCTTGCGTTCGAACCGTCCTTTCTCACGGTGGAGATGGACGGAGAGCAACGCACGGCGATCCGCCTGCGCGCGGTGATCCTCCCGAAGTAACGAAAGACCCGGGTCGGAGCGCTCCTCGGGAGCGCCGGACGGCGGGGACCGAGCCTATCCGACAAGGAAAAAAAGATGCTTTCCGTGGAAAGCATCTTTTTTGACTCTTTTGCGCGTTTGTGCGGCGTTTGTCCGGAGCCTTCGGCTCTTTTTTTATTCTTTGACGAGGACCCAGACGACCATCTCGCCTTCCTCGCGGTTGGCGAAGGCCTGATAGGGGATGAAGCGCAGGGGGACCTTTTTCAAGGAGCCGGTGTAGGGGCGGTAGAGCCCGCCCTCGCTCTCCGAGCGCCAGCCCTCCGTCAGGAGGACGGGGAGACCGAACTCGTCCGACGGTCCCTCGGCGAAGATCCCGTCGGCGGAGATGCGGACGTCGCGCAGCATCGGGCCGTTGTCCGCCTCCTCGAGGCAGTAGACGACAGGACCCCGGCAGACGGCGACGCGGCCGCAGTCGTCAGAGACGCGCGGATCGGCGGCGATCAGCTCGGCCGCCGGCTTGAAGTCGAGGGAGATCTCGGCGTCTCCCGCCACGTCAAAGCGGAGATAGCCGTCCTTCTTCTCCTCCGCGTATTCGGAGGACCAGGAGGGGACGCGGACGGCGAGCTTGCCGGTGTAGCCCTTTACCGTCAGCTTTACCTTGCCGGAGACGGGGTAGTCGGTCTCCTGGCGGAGGGTGACGGTCCGGCCGCCGACGGCGACGGTCGCCTCGGAGTCAAGGAACTGGTGGACGTAGACGGTATCCTCGGAGACGGTGTAAGCGTACTGCTGGAAGGTCGGGATCATCCGGGTGATATTCGGCGGGCAGCAGGAGCAGCTGAAGATCTTCGGGCGGCGGGAGCGCGGAACGGGCTGGCCGTTCTCCTGCATGACCTTGATCGCCTGCGGGGCAAGCTCCAGGGGATTGACGTAGAAAAACCCTTCCCCGTCCTGAGAAAGGCCGGAGAGCACGTTGTTGTAGTAGACCCGCTCGATCGTATCGGCGAGGCGGACGTCGGAGGAGAACTGCTGCATCCGGGAGGCGAACATCGCAAGGGAGATGCCGGCGCAGGTCTCGGCGTAGGCGGTGTCGTTGGGGAGATAGTAGGCGGCGCCGAAGCGTTCTCCGACGTGGCAGGCGCCGATGCCGCCCGTGATGTAGAGCTTGGTGTTGACGATGTCGTCAAAGAGCGCCCGGCAGGCCTCTTCCATCTCTTTGTCGCCCGTTTCCTTCGCAAAGTCCGCCATCCCCGAGTAGAGATAGCAGGCGCGCACGGCGTGACCGACGGCGGTCCGCTGCTCGCGGACGGGGAGGTGGGACTGGTTGTATTTCATGCCGAGGCGCGCGGCGCCCGGATCGCGGTCCGGATGCCGGGCGCGCTCGTCGAGGAAAAAGCGGCAGAGCTCGAGATGCTTTTTGTTGCGGGTCAGACGGTAGAGGGAGATCAGCGCAAGCTCGATCTCCTCGTGCCCGGGCGTCACGAAGGAGGCGCCGTCGCGCACGACGAAGAGGTCGTACACAAAGTCCGTGTATTTTTCCACACAGTCGAGCAGCTTTTTCTTGCCGGTCGCTTTGTAGTAGGCGACCGCCGCCTCGATCAGATGCCCGAGACAGTAGAGCTCGTGCTTGCCGCGGTCGGTAAAGCGCTTTTCCGGTTCGATCTGCTGGAAATAGAGATTGAAATATCCGTCCTCCGCTTGATGGGCGGCGATCTCATCGATCAGCTCGTCTGCCTTCGCCTCCAGCGCGGGATCCTTTTGCTGGGCGGTCAGATAGGCGACCGATTCGAGCCACTTTGCCGCGTCGGAGTCCCAGAAGACGTGGGGGCGGATGCCGGTGCCCTCGGGGTCAAAGCGGAAGGCGTCGAATCTCCCGCTTTCCTTGAAGCGGTCGTAAACGGCGTTGATCGTAACGCTGCGGACAAGATCCTGCTTCTGCTTCCAGAAGCCGCCGGTGACGCGTACGTCGGAAAAAGGAACGTTTTTCATGATGCTTCCCCTTTACAAGTTTTTGGATCTATGTTAATATTACTATATCCGCGGTTGTGTTGCAACCTTCAATCCTGTATTTTTGGGGGAAAAATCCGACTTGAATTACGAGAAGATCTTTTTCGAGAGCGCGGGGCAGTTCATCTCCGAGGGGGAGTGGATCCACCCCGCCCGCACGATCGACAGCGCCGAGCTGATCCTTGTAACGCGCGGGACGGTCTTCCTTGCGGAGGGGGAGACGGAATACGCGCTGACGGAGAACACCCTGCTCCGTCTCGCGCCGCGCTGCCCGCACCGCGGCACGGCGAAAAGCGAGGACGTCTCGTTTTACTGGACGCACTTCACGGGGGAAGACGGGAGCGGACTGCCGAAGCTGCTGGACGTCGGTCAGAACGCGCGGATCCCGCTCTATTTCCGCCAGCTGATCCACGCCGCGAGCACGCCCGGCGGCGAGCCGCTCGCGCGGGATTATCTCCTGCGCCTGATCCTGATGGAGATGGCGGCGCCGCGGGAGGCGGAGAACGCCAATCCGCCGTTGCTCTCGCGGATGGAGGAGCACGTCCGCCTGCATCTGGACGAGCCGCTGCGGATCGCGGAGCTGGCGGAGCTGTTCGGCTATAACCCCGACTATCTTTCCCGCCTCTTCCGGCGCGCGCACGGCGTTTCCCTCAAGGAATACATCGACCGCGCCCGTCTGAAGCGGGCGAGCGACCTGCTTTTGACGACCGATCTTTCCCTCCGGGACGTCGCCGCCCGCTGCGGCTTTGAGGACTATAAATACTTCCTCCGTTTCTTTTCCCGCAGGCAGGGCGTGTCGCCGACCGCGCTGCGCCGCTCGCTGTCGAGGACCCATATCAATCACCGGTAAAAAAAATCTTGACAGCGCCCCTGCGCGTGTTTATAATAAAAAAGTAATTCGCCGGAAGGCAAAAATCAGGAGGAAAACCATGAGCAGAACCGTCGGTACCGTAACGAGAGGCGTCCGCGCCCCTATTATTAAGGAAGGCGACGACATCGTCTCCATCGTGGCAGAGTCCGTGCTCGCCGCGTCGAAGGAAGAGGGCTTCACCATCCGTCCGCGGGACGTGATCGGCGTGACGGAGGCCGTCGTCGCGCGCGCGCAGGGCAACTACTGCACCACCTCCGACATCGCGCAGGACGTGCGCGCCAAGTTCGGCGGCGGGACGGTCGGCGTGATCTTCCCGATCCTCAGCCGCAACCGGTTCGCCATCTGTCTGCGCGGGATCGCCGGCGGATGCGACAAGGTCGTCCTGATGCTTTCCTATCCCTCGGACGAGGTGGGCAATCACCTCCTGACCTACGATCAGCTCGACGAAGCGGGGATCGACCCCTACCGCGACGTGCTGACCCTCGCCCGTTACCGCGAGCTCTTCGGAGAGAACCGGCACGAGTTCACCGGCGTCGATTACGTCGCCTATTACGCGGATCTGATCCGCGAGAGCGGAGCGGAGTGCGAGGTGATCTTCGCCAACGATCCGCGCGCGATCCTCTCTTATACAAAAAAGGTTCTCTGCTGCGACATCCACACCCGCGTCCGCACCAAGCGCCTTCTGCGCGCGGCGGGAGCCGAAAAGGTGCTGGGGATCGACGAGATCATGACCGCTCCGGTCGGCGGCAGCGGCTTCAACAGCCGCTACGGTCTGCTCGGCTCCAACAAGGCGACCGAGAACAAGATCAAGCTCTTCCCCGAGGAGCCGCAGTGGTTTGTCGAGGGCGTGCGCGAGAAGATCCGTGAGGCGACCGGCGTCACGGTGGAAGTGATGATCTACGGCGACGGCGCCTTCAAGGATCCGGTCGGCAAGATCTGGGAGCTGGCGGATCCGGTCGTTTCTCCCGCCTATACCGAGGGACTGGTCGGCACCCCCAACGAGCTGAAGCTCAAATACCTCGCCGATAACGATTTCGCCGCTCTGCGCGGGGAAGCGCTGACCGAGGCGATCCGGGACTCCATCCGCAAAAAGGACGGGAGCCTCAAGGGGAAGATGGTCTCCGAGGGGACGACCCCCCGCCGCCTGACCGACCTGATCGGCTCGCTCTGCGACCTGACCTCCGGCAGCGGAGACAAGGGCACCCCGATCGTCTATATCCAGGGGTATTTCGATAACTATACCGCGGAATGACAGAAGAAAAAGAAGGACCGCTTTGCGAGGTGTCCTAAAGGACAGTTTATAAAAAACCGGCTGAGGTAAGGATTTTCTTCCTGACTTCAATCGGTTTTTTGTCGCATATCGGTGCAAGCAGGACGTTTGTGTGCCAAACGTCCGGAAAAAGTGATGTTTGCCCTGCGGGCAAGTGATGCACATCATGCCCGAAGGGCGCATCATTCGGCGCAGCCGTACATCACGTTCCGCTGTCAGCGGAACACATCGTTCGCCGAGTGTCCTTAAGAACACTCGGCGCTCCCGGCGGGTCTTTTCTTTTGGCAAATTAGCACTGAAAGCCTTAATTAACAAATCATTCACAAAAATATTTGCTCCGGCTCTTGACAAACGCTCCGGAACGTGGTAAATTATGCTTGTGTTTAGCACTTGGATGTGTTGAGTGCTAAAAAACAGAAGGACCCGGGCGCCGCATATCCCCGGCGCGGCGCATAAAAGAAAAGACGGAGGGAGAAGATGAAGCAGAAGGGAGAGGGACTCAGCGCCCGGCAGCAGCTGATCCTGCGGACGGTCGTGGAGTCGTATATCGAAAACGGCGAGCCGGTCGGCTCCAAGTTCCTTTGCGACTGCGGGAAGTTCAGCTGCTCTTCGGCGACGATCCGCAACGAGATGGCGGAGCTGGAGACGCTCGGGTATCTCGAGCAGCCGCACGCCTCCTCCGGCCGGATCCCGACCGAGACGGGCTACCGCTTTTACGTCGATCTGCTGCTGCAGAACTACAACAGCACGGCGGGCGATGTGGAGCGCATCAAAAGCGCGCTGCGGGAGAAACGGGCGGAGCTCGATTCGATCCTCACGCAGGCCTCCCGCCTTGCCTCCACCCTGACCAACTACACCGGCGTGGCGCTCCGGCCGGGCGGCGGGAACGCCTCCTTCGCCCAGTTCGAGGCGATCTATCTCGCCCCGCGCAGCCTGCTCCTTGTGATGATCCGCGAGGACGGCACGGCAAAGACCCGGAACCTGCGCACCGACGCGGACCTCCTGCCGGAGGACGCGAGGACTCTTTCCGACGCGCTCAATTCCTGCGTGGCGAACGTGCCGGCGCATCAGATCACCCTCCCGCTGATGATGAAGATGGAGGAGATGTGCCCCGCCGCGCCCGCGCTCGTCCGGATGGCGGTCAAGAGCGTGTATGAAGCGGTGAGCGAGGGCCAGAGCGGGGACGTCCGCCTCGAGGGGATGGACCGTCTGCTCGACTATCCGGAGTATTCGGATACCGAGAGCATCGCCGGTCTGATCGGGCTCGGCGACAATAAAAACGAACTGCTGGACATCGTCGCGCAGAGCGAGGAGGGAGAGTCCGACGACGGGGAAGTGAAGATCCTGATCGGATCGGAGAACCACGTCGACGCGCTCGGCTCCTCCGCCCTGGTCTACAAGACCGTGCGGCGCGGCGGCAAGATCGTCGGCGCCGTCGGCGTGATCGGTCCCCGCCGGATGAAATATCAGAACGTCATTTCGATGGTGGACAGCCTGGCAAACGGCATCAACGAGCTGATCTCGGACGACGCGCCGCCGCTGCTTCCGGGAAAAGGAGAGGAGAAAACGAACGATGACAAGTGAAGAAAAGACCCCCGTCGCGCCGGAGGCGGAGACCTCCGCCGCGGACGCGGAAAAAAAGGAGACTCCGGAGAGCGGCCATAAGCTGAAAAAGGAACTCAAAAAGGCGGACGCGGAGATCGCGTCCCTGAAAAAGGCGCTCTCTGACGCGGAGAAGAAAGCCGCGGACAGCGAGGACAGCCGCCTGCGGATCGCCGCCGAGTACGAGAACTACCGGCGCCGCACGCAGAAGGAGAGGGAGGGCATTTACGGCGACGCGTACGCGGACGCGGTGAAGGGGCTGCTCCCCATCCTCGACAGCCTGGAGCGCGGCCTGGAGTTTTCCGGGAGCGAGGAGAACAAAAAGGGGCTGGAGATGATCCTCCGCTCGGCGGCGGAGACGCTCGAAAAGATGGGCGTTTCCGAGATCGAAGCGGCGGGCAAGCCCTTCGACCCCGCGGAGATGAACGCCGTGATGCACACCGAGGACGAGAACCTCGGAGAGAACGTCGTGGCGCAGGTCCTGCAAAAGGGCTATAAGCTTGGCGACAAGGTCATCCGCTTCGCGATGGTGAGCGTGGCGAACTGACCGGTACACATAAAATCGCAAAAAAAGAGAAAAGGAGATAGATGAAAATGGCAAAGATCATTGGTATCGACCTCGGTACGACCAACAGCTGCGTCGCCGTGTATGAAGGCGGCGAGCCGATCGTGATCCCGAACCCCGAAGGAGCCCGCACCACCCCCTCGGTCGTAGCGTTCGATAAAAACGGTGCAAGGATGGTCGGACAGGTCGCAAAAAGACAGGCGATCACCAACCCCGACCGCACCATCTCCAGCATCAAGCGTGAGATGGGACATAACTACAAGGTGAGCATCGACGGAAAGAACTACACCCCTCAGGAGATCTCCGCGATGATCCTCGCAAAGCTCAAGAGCGACGCGGAAGCCTACCTCGGAGAAAAGGTCACGCAGGCGGTCATCACCGTCCCCGCGTACTTCTCCGACGCGCAGCGCCAGGCGACCAAGGACGCCGGCAAGATCGCGGGGCTCGACGTCCTGCGTATCATCAACGAGCCGACCGCCGCGGCGCTCGCCTACGGCATGGATAAGGAGAACTCCCAGAAGATCATGGTCTTCGACCTCGGCGGCGGCACCTTCGACGTTTCGCTGCTCGAGATCTCGGACGGCGTGTTCGAGGTGCTGGCGACCGCCGGCAACAACCGCCTCGGCGGCGACGACTTCGATAAGAGAGTCATCGACTGGATGGCGGATACCTTCCAGAAGGCCAACAACATCGACCTGCGCCAGGACAAGATGGCGCTCCAGCGTCTGAAGGAAGCGGCGGAGAAGGCGAAGATCGAGCTCTCCGGCGTGATGACCACCGACATCAACCTGCCTTATATCACGGCGGACGCCACCGGGCCGAAGCACTTTGAGGCTACCCTGACCCGCGCAAAGTTCAACGAGCTGACCGCGGATCTCGTGGAAGCGACCATGGGTCCGACGCGCCAGGTCATCAAGGACGCGGGCATCTCCGTCGACCAGATCGACAAGGTTCTGCTCGTCGGCGGCTCCAGCCGGATCCCCGCCGTGCAGGAAGCGGTCAAGAGCTTCATCGGCAAGGATCCCTTCAAGGGCATCAACCCCGACGAGTGCGTCGCGATCGGCGCCGCCGTTCAGGCGGGCGTCCTCGGCGGCGACGTCAAGGATCTGCTCCTGCTCGACGTAACGCCTCTGTCCCTCGGCATCGAGACCCTCGGCGGCGTCTTCAACCGGATCATCGACCGCAACACCACCATCCCGGTCAAGAAGAGCCAGGTCTATTCCACCGCGGCGAACGGCCAGACCTCCGTGGAGATCCACGTCCTGCAGGGCGAGCGCGAGATGGCGTCCGGTAATACGACCCTCGGCCGCTTCACCCTCGACGGGATCCCGCCGGCACCCCGCGGCGTCCCGCAGATCGAAGTCACCTTCGATATCGACGCAAACGGCATCGTGAACGTCACGGCGCAGGACAAGGGTACCGGCAAGGAGCAGCACATCACGATCACGTCCTCGAGCAATATGAGCAAGGAGGACATCGACCGCGCCGTCAAGGAAGCGGAGAAGTTCGCCGAGTCGGATAAAAAGCAGAAGGAAGCCGCCGAGACCAAGAACAAGGCGGACAGCCTGATCTACCAGAGCGAAAAGACGCTTGAGGAGATGGGCGACAAGGTGAGCGAAGCCGACAAGGCGCCGGTCCGCGAGGCGATCGACAAGCTCAAAAAGAGCATGGAGAACGGCACGAGCGAGGAGATCAAGGCGGACAGCGACGCGCTGGAAAAGGCCTTCTACGCGATCAGCGAAAAGCTGTATCAGCAGCAGCAGGCGGCCGGCGGGCAGGGCGCGGGCTTTGACCCGAACGCCGGCGCGGGCTTTAACGCGAACGCGGGCGCAGGGGCAAACGGCGGCGGAGACGACACCGTTTACAACGCCGATTTTGAAGATAAGACCGGCGACAACAAATAAAATACCGTGACCGAAAAAGAGGCAGAGGCGGGGGAAGACCCCGTCCGCCTCTTGTTCGGTATCAAGAGAGATGACCGACCATGGCTGGAGAAAAGAGAGATTATTACGAGGTGCTGGGGGTCGCGAAGACCGCTACCGACGCCGAGATCAAAAAAGCATACTATAAGCTGGCAAAGCAGTACCATCCCGACGTCAATCCCGGTAACAAGGAGGCCGAGGTCAAGTTCAAGGAGGTAAACGAGGCGTACGCCGTCCTCTCCGACGCGGATAAACGCGCAAAGTACGACGCGTACGGCCACGCGGCCTTCGATCCCGCCTCCGGCGGGGGAGGATTTGACGCCGAGGGCTTTTCCGGGTTCGGCGATTTTTCCGGGTTCGGGGACATTTTTTCCGCCTTTTTCGGCGGGGGGAGCTCCTCGAGGAGCCGGAACGCCGCCGTCCGCGGGGAGGATATCGCGGTCGGCGTCACGCTGACGCTGGAGGAGGCCGCCTTCGGCTGTAAAAAGGATATCTCCTTCAACCGGATCGAAAAGTGCCCGGACTGCGGCGGCTCCGGCGCGGCGAAGGGAAGCTCGGTCGAGACCTGCCCCGACTGCCGCGGCACCGGCCAGGTCCGCGTCACCCAGCGCACGATGCTCGGGATGATGCAGACCACGCAGCGCTGTTCTACCTGCGGCGGGACCGGGAAAAAGATCGCAAAGCCCTGCCAGAACTGCAACGCAAAGGGATACGTCAAGGTCAAAAAGAAGTTTTCGGTCACGATCCCCGCGGGGATCGACGACGGGCAGCGGATCATGCAGTCGGGAGAAGGGAACAGCGGCAGAGGCGGAGGTCCGAACGGCGACCTCTACGTCGTGGTGACCCTGCGCCGGCACAGCGTCTTTGAGCGGGACGGGTACGACCTGCACTGCGAGGTCCCCGTGACCTTCCCGCAGGCGGCGCTCGGCGCGTCGCTCGACATCCCGACCCTCGACGGGTCGAAGGTGAAGTTCGATCTGCCGGCGGGGACGCAGAACGGCGCGGAGTTCACCCTCCGCGGCAGCGGCATCAGGATGCTCCGCTCGTCGGGGAGGGGCGATCTTGTGATCCATATCCTCGTGGAGGTGCCGAAAAACCTCACGGGAGAACAGAAAAAGCTTCTGGAGGCGTTTGCCGACAGCTGCAAGGATACCAATTACACCAAACGGAAAAAGTTCTTCGGGAAATAAAAACAAACGGAAAACGGTCGGCTTGCGCCGGCCGTTTTCGGGAACGGAGCGGATATGCAGCAGGAATGGATCGAGTTCAAGGCGGAGACGGACAGCGCGCTCCTCGACGCGGTGATCGCCGTGATGAGCCGGATCGAGCCCGCCCTTGTGATCGAGGATAACCGGGACGCGGGACCGGATCCGATGTACGGGGAGCTGGTGGACGAGAGGATCCTGTCGGCCGATAAGAGCCGCGGCTCCGTCGCCTTTTACCTCCCCGCGGACAGCCCGGAGGCGCCCGCCGCCGAGGTCTTCCTGCGCGAGCGCTTCGCCGCTCTCGGCGGGAACGTCCGGCTGACCGTCACGGGGCGCCGCTCCGCCGAGTGGGAGGAGAACTGGAAAAAGTATTACCGCCCGCAGCGGATCGGTCGGATCGCGATCCTGCCCGCGTGGCTCGATGAGGAGGCGCGAGAGGGAGAGATCGTCGTGCGGATGGATCCGGGGATGGCGTTCGGCACCGGCACGCACGAGACGACGCGCCTCGTCCTCTCGATGATCGGGGATTACCTCCCGGAGAACGCCGCGGTCCTCGACGTGGGCTGCGGCAGCGGGATCCTCTCGATCGCCGCGTCCAAGCTCGGCGCGCGCCGCTGTGTCGCCTGCGATCTCGACCCGGACGCCGTACGCGTCGCGCAGGAGAATGTGGAAAAGAACGGCTGCAAAAACGTCCTCTGCGTGCAGTCCGACCTCCTCTCCTCGGTGGAGAGGATCCCCGGCGGCTATCAGCTCGTCGCCGCCAATCTCGTGGCGGAGATCATCGTCCGCCTCCTGCCCTCCCTCCCCGCTTACCTCTCCCCCGGCGCCGTCTGCCTCTTCTCCGGCATCGTCGACAAGTCCGAGGGACTTGTCCGGGAAGCGCTGGAAAAAAACGGTTTCCGCATCCTGCGCCGCGAGCGGGAAAACGACTGGGTCGCCCTCGCCGCCGCGCGGGGATGAAGGAGAACGCCCTACTTTTCTGAAGAAAAGTAGGCAAAAGACTTTTCAAAAGACGCAGGGAGCAGGGAAAACGTATTCAAAGCAACTCCTTCTCCAAAAGCCGGGCGGTACGGATGCCCGGCTTTTTTCTTTCGCTCGGGGGAGCGTGTTCATATCCTCCCTCGGGCCGAAAAACGCCCGATAAGGCCCGGGCGTTTTTCGGTTTGAGTGCCCGCTGCGGAAGGAGTCCTGTTAGCCTCTCTCAAGAGGGATCCTTCTCCCGCTCCGTTTCCCTTTGTAGGGCGGGAACCGCCGCGGGTCTTTAGACGCGCGGCATCGAAAATCTCCTGCCCGCATCCAATGCGCGGCGTTTCCTGTCCTGCACGCTGCGGAAGGGGTCCTATTAGCCTCCCTCTCGAGGGAGGTGGCTCGCGAAGCGAGACGGAAGGAGTTTTCGTTAGCTTCCCGCTCTCCGAACAAAAACGGGCAGGCGCGAGGCGCCTGCCCGTTTTGCGGGACCGTTTTTTCTTTTCGGTCAGCTTGTCCGTTTTCTCCTTTTCGCGGCGAGGAGGACGCCGCCGAGGGAAAGAGCCGCCGCGGGGAGGAGGAAACTGACTTATTTGGCGTTTTGTTCTGCGTAATAAGAACGTAAAAGCTCGCGGCCCTCTTCCAGAGAATCGAAAGAATCCACAAGAGGAAAATCCATTAATCTTCCCCAGTCACAGCACTCTATCCCGTTTTTTCCATTTGCCCGACCGATTAGAACAAATCCGGGATACGGTGTCCCGGTAAAGGATATAGCGAGAAATTCAAACGCAGGTGCATTCTCCCGGCATACGGATACCGCACTGAAGCACGAGTCATCAAAGGAAGAAGCCGACCATTCTTTCGGCGGATCGAAAAACAACTCCTTCACTTTTGCGCCGCGGGGAGTTTCCTCTATTTCCAGAGTTAACAGGCGAAAACACTCATTGTTCTTATAGAAAAGATAAGCAACCAAATCGGTTTCTTCCAAATAGAGTCCAACAATCGGAATGGCCTCTATTCTGTCAGCGTTTTGGCAAGCGAAACGCAGTTTCCCTGTAGCGGATTCTGCACAGGCTTCCAGTTCTTCCTTTGCCAACGGAGTCGGGGCGTGTTCCACATAATGAACGGCTGCAAAAGAATCCGTGTCGGTATAGAATGATCCGATTTGAAAAGCCAAGCCGGAGTCTTCTTTATGATCCGTGGTCGGAGCGGAAGAGCAGGAGTAGAGCAACAAAAAAGACAGCGACCAACAAAAAAATCTAAAACTGATTTTTTTCATGAATCTTTCCTTTTTTTATTATAGTTTTTTCAGTCTTGTTTTGTCAACGAAAGAATGACCGGATCGATCCGGCGCGGGGCGAGATAAGTACACGCATAGGACCGCCTCTTTTCTTTTTTTATTTATTCTTTCCCGGCGGCATTGCTGAAACCGCCGGAGAGAAGACAAAGGGGGGGAATTTATCCCTTCCCTTATATAAACGTTTCAAAACGAAAAATCCCTCAACTTTTCCCGAATATTTACAAAAAGTTCACAAAACAGGCGGTTTGGCTCCTCTGCCGGGGAAAAGTTTTGACAAACGCGCGCGCGCGATGTATAATAAAAAAGTATGAATTACGAAAAAACGGGGGAAAACGGTATGCAGCGGATCTTTGGCGGGCCGCCGGACGGAGACGGCGCCGTGACGGTCACGGGGCAGGACGCCTATCATCTCGCGCGGGTGCTGCGGATGCGGGAGGGGGACGAGGTGATCCTCTCCGATCCCGCGGGGCGGGACCATCTCTGCCGGATCGAGGCGGCCGCGCCCGACGCGGTCCGTCTCCGCGCGGTCGGCAGCCGGGAGAATCCCGGCGAGCCGCCCTACCGCGCCGTCCTCTATCAGGGAATGCCGAAGGGGGACAAGCCGGAGACCGTCGTGCAGAAGGCGGTGGAGTTGGGGGCGGCGGAGATCGTCTTTGTCGTCACCGAGCGGGCGATCTCCCGCCCGGACGAAAAAACCGCCGAGAAAAAGCGGGAACGCTACGCCCGCGTCGCGGAGGCGGCCGCCAAGCAGTGCGGCAGGGGCTCGGTCCCCGGGGTACGCTTCCTCCCCTCCTTTGCCGCCGCGCTCGCGGAGGCGGCGGGGACCCTCTCCCTTTTTTGCTATGACGGCGGCGGAACGGAGCCGCTCTCCGCTCTCCTTCCCGCCTGTCCGCCGGAGGAGCGCGTCTCGCTCTTTATCGGTCCGGAGGGCGGATTCTCCGATGCGGAGGCGGGAGCCGCCGCCGCGGCGAACTGCCGCTTCTGCGGGCTCGGACCCCGGATCCTCCGCACGGAAACGGCGGGCGCGCACGCGCTTTCCTGCCTTTCTTTTGCCTGGGAAAGGGGTGCGGAAGGCCCCGCCAGGCCCTTTTCCTCCTGAATATTGCTGCTTTTGCAGAAAAAAACTGTGAAAAAGTTGTGAGAAATATCAAAGAACATATTGAAATTTGACAAAAAAAGAGTTACAATATCAGTAAGATTGCTTAATATGCCCTTTTGGAAAGAAAAACAGAAAGGAAATCCTTCCGCAAGAGAAGGGGAATAAGAGAATGTCTAACAGATTGTTTCAGGGTGTGATCCATCAGATGAAGGACGCCGTTGACCGTGTGATCGGCGTCGTGGACGAGAACGGCGTGACCATCGCCTGCAGCGAGCTCGGCAAGATCGGCGAGCAGCGCCGCGAGATCCGCGAGGAGCTTCCCTATAACGGAGAGCCTCTGCTCCTCGCCGGATATACCTACCGCCCGATCGGCAGCAACGCCCGCGTCGAGAACGTCGTATTCGTCGAAGGGGAGGACAGTCTGGCGGAAAAACTCAGCTCCGTCCTCGCCGTCTCCCTCTCCAATATCAAAAATCTGTATGACGAGAAGTACGACAAGTGCTCCTTTATCAAAAATATCATCCTCGACAACATCCTGCCGAGCGATATCTACATCAAAAGCAAGGAGCTGCGCTTCAGCTCGGACGAGCCGCGCGTCATCTACCTGATGAAGTTCCAGGGCAGGACCGATATGCTCCCCTACGAGATGGTCCAGAACATGTTCCCGGACAAAAACCGCGATTACGTGATCAGCGTCGGCGAGCACGACGTGGTCCTGGTCCACGAGCTCAAGCAGGGCTATACGCCGAAGGATCTTGAAAAGCTGGCGCAGACCATCTCGGAGACGCTGTCCGCGGAGTTCTACTGCAAGGTCTCGATCGGCATCAGCTCGGTCGTCGATACCTTAAAGGATCTTGCCAAGGCCTACAAGGAGGCGCAGGTCGCGCTGGAGGTCGGCAAGGTCTTCGATACCGAGAAGGAGATCGTCAGCTATGAGAACCTCGGCATCGGCCGCCTGATCTATCAGCTCCCCACCACCCTCTGCGAGATCTTTTTGCAGGAGGTGTTCAAGAAGGGGTCGCTCGAGTCCCTTGACCGGGAAACGCTCGCTACCGTGCAGTGCTTCTTCGAGAACAATCTCAACGTCTCGGAGACCTCCCGCAAGCTCTTTGTCCACCGCAATACGCTCGTCTACCGTCTCGACAAGATCCGCAAGATCACCGGGCTCGACCTGCGCGAGTTTGAACACGCCATCACCTTCAAGGTCGCCCTGATGGTCAAGAAATATCTTACTTCAAAACCGGCAAAATACTGATCTTCCCTCCGGAGACAGAACGTCATGATAGAATTCAAAAACGTGACCAAAGCCTATAAAAACGGCAAAAACGTTTTGAACGGGCTCAATCTTACGATCAACGACGGGGAGTTCGTCTTTGTCATCGGGGATACCGGAGCCGGTAAGACCACGATGATGAAGCTGCTGCTGCGCGAGGAGAAGATCGACTCCGGCTCCCTCACCGTCAACGGCTTTGATCTCGGCCGGATGCCCGCCTACCGCGTCCCGAAGTACCGCCGCAAGCTCGGCGTCGTCTTCCAGGATTTCCGCCTTTTCCCCGGGATGACGGTGGAGGAGAACGTTGCGTTTGCGCTCCGTGTGATCGGCACGCCGAAAAAGCTGATCCGCAGCAAGGTCCTGCATATGCTGCGTACCGTCCAGCTTGAGGAGAAGATGAAGCGCTATCCGAGCGAGCTCTCCGGCGGCGAGCAGCAGCGCGTCGCACTTGCGCGCGCACTGGTCAACAGCCCGGAGATCATCATCGCGGACGAGCCGACGGGGAATATCGACCCCGCGATGTCGAAGGCGATCATGGACCTGCTCGTGATGGTCAACAACCTCAACAAAACGGTCATCGTCGTCACGCACGAGAGGGATCTTGTCAGCCATTACGGCAAGCGGACCATTTTCCTGGAAAACGGGAAGGCGAGGGAGTATCTCCCCGGAGGGACCGAAGCATGAGACGAAAACAGTATAATCCCTTCTACTTCATCGGGCAGGCTTTTCACGGCCTTTTCCGCAATCTTTCCGCCACGTTCGGCTCTCTCTTCGTCCTGATCTGCTGCCTCGTCCTGATCGGCAGCTCGTTCCTTTTGATGCGGAACGTCACAAACAATCTCGACCATCTCTCGCTGATGAACAAGATCGTCGTGTTCCTTGAGTACGATACCACCCCCGAGCGCGCCAACGACATCCGCCGGGAGATCGAGGGCTACCGGGATCTCGGCAATCTCAAGGTCCAGTATATCTCCAAAAAAGAGGCGCTGCAGAACCTGATCGACGAGTCGGAGGAGAACGCGGAGCTTTACGGCTCGATCCCCGAGGCGGACAACCCGCTTGCCGACAGCTTTGTCATCGAGTATGACGACGCGTCCAAGGTCAGCTCCCTCGACTACAAGCTCCGGCAGATCGAGGGGGTCCGCAAGGTCAACAACCGTCTCGATCTCGCCGTCAAGGTCAACGCCTTCAAAAACGGGATGGCCGTCGTCTTTTTCTTCTTTTTCATCGCGCTGATGGCGGTCGGCGTCTTTGTGATCATCAACACCGTCAATCTTTCCGTGATGATGCGTGCGGACGAGATCTACGTGATGCGCTACGTCGGCGCCTCACGGGTCTTCATCGCCCTCCCCTTCATCCTCGAGGGCACGATCCTCGGCGCCGCGGCGGCGGGCGCCTCCTACTTCATCGTTCGCTGGCTCAACGGCTACGTGATCGAAAAATTCTCCGCCAACCTGGAGATGATCCGGATCGCTCCCTTTTCCGAGTTCCAGCAGCTTGTGCTGTGGGGCTTCTTCGGGATCGGGATCCTTGCCGGCGTCATCGGAAGCACCATCTCCATCCGTCGCCCGATGGATGCGTGATCTCTCTGGAGGAATAAGATGGAACGAACGCTTTGGAACCGAATCGTCAGTCTGCTTCTCACCTTTTCTCTTTTCACCGCGATCCTGCTGCTCCCCGCCTCCCGCCCCGTAACGGGAGAGGAGTACGCCGACGCGAAGACGAGAGCCTTTGAAGAGGAGCTGGACCGTCTGCGCGGCGAGCAGGACACGGTCTGGGCAAAGCTGACCTCGATCCGCTCGCAGGAGGGGGACGTCGAAGAATACATCGCCACTCTGAAAACGCAGATCGCCACGACAGAGGACAAGATCGAGGTCTCCGAAAAGCTGCTTGCTTCCCTCGAGGCGAGCATCGCCTCCGCAAACGAGAGCATCGAGGAGAAGAATGCGCGCATCGACGAGATCTACGATAACTTCCTCAACAGCGTGCGCATCTCCTACGAGGAGGGGACCGCCTCTTATCTTGAATTGCTGCTTGACTCCCGCAGTCTCTCCGACTTTCTCTCCCGGAGCGAGCAGGTCAACAGTCTCCTCACCTACGACCTCCGCCTGAAGCGGAAGCTGGAGTCTACCCGCGCCTCCCTCCAGAGCGAGAAGGCGACCCTCGAGGACAAATATCAGAAGCAGAGGGAATACCGCGAGGAGCTTGACGTGGATCGCGCCAAGCTGGACGTCCTGCTCGAGGAGCAGGAGATCCACGCGAGATCCCTGCAGGCGAGCGAGGCGGAGGCCGCCGCCCAGTACGCGGCGTACCAGGCGGAAAAGGAAAGGGTCGACGCCGAGATGGAGGCCTATATCCAGCAAAAGCTGAGAGAGCTGGAGGAGCAGCGCCGCCGCGAACAGGAGGCGAATGGCACGTCCTACGTCGGCGGGATGCTCTCCTGGCCGGTGGACGGCGGGCTCTATCACATGGTCACCTCCAAGTACGGAGGGCGTACCTATCTTACCTACGGCTACTTTACGACGGACTTCCACCACGGCATTGACATCAACGCCGCCTGGGGAACGGACGTCCACGCCGCCAACGCGGGGACCGTCGCGATCGCGGGCTGGAGCAATTCCTTCGGCAACTACGTCGTGATCGACCACGGCGGCGGATATTCCACCCTTTACGCGCACAATTCCAGCCTCTGCGTTTCGGCGGGACAGACGGTCGAGCGCGGACAGCTCATCTCTTATTCCGGCAACACCGGCTGGTCCTTCGGCGCGCACCTGCATTTTGAGGTCCGGTATCAGGGAGAGAGGATCGATCCGCTTACCCCGGGTCTGCTCTCCACTCCTTCCAATCTGATCATTCTGGACGACTGACCGGCGCAAATCTGAAAAAAAGGGATCATCCCCGGCAGCCGGCTGCCGTCGGCTGCCGCTCTCTTTTACAATGAAAAGGAAATACAGCATTCTTCTCACCGTTTTTCTCTGTCTGCTTTGTATCGCCGTCACCTTCCAATGCACCTATACCGTGATGCAAAGGAAGGTCCGGCAGGCGGAAGCGAAAACGGCGGCGCCCGAGTGGATCGACGACGTCTTTCTGACGCCGGAGCTGCTCGGTAAAATGAAAAACATCGCCGAGGTCTACCGTACCTATTACGTCGACGCGATCGACGCGGACTACTTTTCCGATATGATCATGCGCGGCTTTGTCGCCGGCACGGAGGACCAGTTCGGTCAGTATCTGACCGCCGACGAGTCCGAGGACTATTTCTCCGAGCGGGAAGGGGAGTTCGCGGGGATCGGCATTTCCGTCCTCTATAACGCGGACTACGGCGCGCTCGAAACGCTGAGCGTCTATACCGACTCGCCCGCGGAGGCGGCGGGGATGCTCCCCGGCGATCTGATCGTGGCGGTCGGCGAGGAGTCGGTCGCCGCCCTCGGCTATTACGGGGCGATCGCCCGGATGCGCGGCGAGGTCGGCACCACGGTCTCCTTTACCGTTTACCGGCCGGATACGGACCGCGAGATCGCCTTTTCCATCGTCCGGCAGACGGTGGAGGAGGTAACGGTCAACTGGCATTTTTACGACGACAGCGCGCATAAAATGGCGGTCGTAAGGATCCTCAGCTTCAACGCAAAGACTCCCGCGCAGTTTCGCGAGGCGATCGAAGCGGCAAGGAGCGGGGGTGCGGAGGGGTTCCTCTTTGACCTGCGCTCGAACCCGGGCGGGAACCTCGACGCGATCTGTGAGATCCTCGATCTCCTCCTGCCGGCGGGACCGATCATCCGTCTCGACTATAAGGGAGAGGAAAACGACCGGCAGATCGACTCGGACGCAAGCTGTCTCGATATGCCGATGACGGTGCTCGTCGACGGCAGCACCGCGAGCGCGGCGGAGCTCTTCTCCTCCGCTCTGCAGGATTACAAGCTCGCCAAGGTCGTCGGCACGCAGACCTACGGCAAGGGGACGATGCAGTCGATCGTCACCCTCCCCGACGGGAGCGTCGTTTCCCTCACCGTGGCGTATTATCTCCCCCCGTTTTCCGCCAATTATCACGGCAAGGGCGTTACCCCGGACGTGATCTCCGAGCAGCCGGAGGAGGAGCGGAAGGTCAACCTCAACAAGCTGACCGACGCGACCGACTCCCAGCTCCGCGACGCGGCGCGCGTCCTCCGCGAAGCGATCGAAACCCGATAAAAATAAAATCAAAATAGATCAGGAGAAAAGACATGGCAACAAAACAACTCTTCAATACCGAGGAGGGGCTGCGTTCCCTCAAGGAGGAACTGGACTTTCTCAAAAATCATAAGCGGCAGGAGGTCAAGGAGAATCTGGCGATCGCCCGTTCCTTCGGCGATCTGAGCGAGAACTCCGAGTACGACGAGGCCCGCAACGAGCAGGCGAAGGTCGAAGCGCGCATCGCCGAGCTCGAGCAGATCATCCTGCACACCTCGGTCGTGGACGAGAGCGGGCTGGATCACTCCACCGCGCACCTCGGATCCACCGTCAGGCTGACCGACCTTTCCACCGGGAAGGAGAAAATCTATAAGATCGTCGGCTCCAACGAGGCGGATCCGTTTGAGAACAAGATCTCTGACCGCTCTCCCATCGGCGTCGCGCTGATCGGCAAGCACCAGGGGGACGAGGTCTCCATCCATACGCCGAAGGGCGAGAAGAAAATGAAGATCCTCGAGATCTCGAGAACGGCAAAGGACTGATATAAGGGACTGATATGATGCAGGAAAACAGAAATGACACGGCGGAGATGAGCGCGGCGGAGGAAGCCGCCCGCTCCACCAGCGAGCGCGCCGTCAGGCGGCAGAAGCTGGCGGATCTGGTCGCGGCGGGGAAGGACCCCTACCGGATCACAAAGTTCGACGTGACCCACCACAGCACGGAGATCACGGACCGTTTTGCGGAGCTGGAAAACAAGGACGTGACCGTCGCCGGCCGGATGATGGTCAAGCGCGTGATGGGCAAGGCGTCCTTCTGCAAGATCCAGGACAAAGAGGGGACGATCCAGTGCTATATGGCGCGGGACGACCTCGGGGAGGAGGCTTACGCCGCCTTCAAAAGGATGGACGTCGGGGATCTGCTCGGCGTTTCCGGTTTTGTCTTCCGGACCAAGACCGGCGAGGTCTCCGTCCACGCAAAGTCCGTCACGCTTCTCTCCAAATCCCTCAACCCCCTGCCGGAGAAGTTCCACGGTCTGCAGGATCCGGATATGCGCTATCGCCAGCGCTACGTCGATCTGATCGTCAATCCGGAGGTCCGGGACACCTTTATCAAGCGCTCGCAGATCATCCGTGAGATCCGGCGCTTCCTTGACGCGCGGGGATTTATGGAGGTCGAGACGCCGATGCTCGTCTCCAACGCCGGCGGCGCCGCCGCCCGCCCCTTTGAGACGCACTATAACGCTCTCGACGAGGACGTCAAGCTCCGTATCTCGCTGGAGCTTTACCTCAAGCGCCTGATCGTCGGGGGCTTGGAAAAGGTCTACGAGATCGGCCGCGTCTTCCGCAACGAGGGGGTCGATACCCGCCACAATCCGGAGTTCACTTTGATGGAGCTCTATCAGGCGTATACCGATTACAACGGCATCATGGAGCTGACCGAGGCGCTCTTCCGCCACCTGGCGGAGACGGTCTGCGGATCGACGAAGATCACCTACGCCGGCAAAGAGATCGATCTCGGCCGTCCCTTTGAGCGGCTGACGATGACGGAGGCGGTCCGCCGTTTTGCGGGCGTCGACTTCGATAAGGTGGAGACCGAGGAGGAGGCGCGCGCGCTCGCCCGCGAGCATAACATCGCCGTCGAGCCCCGCCACAAGCGCGGGGACATCCTCAATCTCTTTTTCGATACCTATTGCGAGGACAAGCTGATCCAGCCGGTCTTTATCACCGAGCATCCGGTGGAGATCAGCCCCCTGACCAAAAAGAAGCCGGACGACCCCGGAAAGGTCGAGCGCTTTGAGCTTTACATCAACGGCTGGGAGATGGCCAACGCCTATTCCGAGCTCAACGACCCGATCGACCAGCGCGAGCGCTTCGCCGCGCAGGACGCTCTGGCCGCCGCCGGCGACGCCGAGGCGAACCACACCGACGAGGACTTTCTCAACGCGCTGGAGATCGGGATGCCGCCTACGGGCGGCGTCGGCTACGGGATCGACCGTCTCGTGATGCTCCTGACCGACTCCGCCGCGATCCGCGACGTGCTGCTCTTCCCGACGATGAAGAGCCAGGGAGCGGCGAAGAACGCCGCCAACAACGCGGCGCAGGCCGCCGGCGGAAAGGAGACCGCGGCTCCCGACCGGACGCCCGCGATCGAGGGCGCTCCGATCATTTCAGCGGAAAAACCGGACTTTTCAGGTGTGCAGATCGAGCCGCTTTTTGCCGATTTCGTCGATTTCGAGACCTTCTCCAAGAGCGATTTCCGCGCGGTGAAGGTCAAAGCTTGCGAGGCGGTGCCCAAGTCCAAAAAACTGCTGAAGTTCACGCTCGACGACGGGACAGGCACGGATCGCACCATTTTAAGCGGTATTCACGCCTTCTATGAGCCCGAACAGCTTATCGGCAAGACGCTGATTGCGATCACCAACCTCCCGCCGCGCGCGATGATGGGTATCGAGTCCTGCGGTATGCTCCTCTCCGCCGTCCACCACGTCGGCGAAGAAGAAAAACTGACGCTGCTCCAGGTCGACCCGCACATTCCGGCAGGCGCAAAACTGTACTGACTTATATCCAGGAGGTTTTTATGAAAAAGGCAACAGTGCTTTTGACAGTCGCGCTTTTACTCGCTTTATCATTGACTTCATGCGAAGTGCATTTCGGAGATCAGAAATACGAAGTCGAGTGGTACGTTATCGCCATACCGACAGTTTTGATAATTGTTTCGGCTACTGCGATCGCGGGGGCCGTTTTGTCAAAAAACACCTACGTTTGCCCGGAATGCGGCCATAAGTTCCGCCCCAAGTGGTGGCAGGCGGCGCTCTCCCTACACGTCAATTCGGACCGTGTTTTCAAATGCCCGAATTGCGGGCACAAGGGATTCTGTCGAAAAGAAGACTGAAGCACTCTGATAGATTCCACATCCCCGCCGGCGCGAAGTTGTATTGAATCCCGGAAAAAGAAAAGGAGAAAACTTATGAAAAAAGCGATCTGTCTACTGTCGGTCCTGCTGTTGGTTGCTCTTTCGGCGGTCCCTGCGGCGGCCGCGTCGGAAAAACCCGTTATTCTCCTGCAGCCGCAAAGTCCGGAGTATCCCGAAAACAGCGTGGCGATCTACACGGTCAAAGCGGAAGGGACCGATCTGCAAGCCTCGTGGTATATGGATTGGAGAGGGAAGACCTACTCCGTTTCCGAAATAAACGGGGCGGCGCAGCAGGATTGGGAAGGGTACGCGGGATCGTCTTACGGTCCCCGCCGGCTGGAAGGCAACGTCTTCGCCTACATTTTTGAAGGGATCGGGAGCGAACTGGACGGCGCCAACCTTTGGTGCGTGATAACAAACGCCGGCGGCAGCGTGACCAGCAAAAAGAACCGGATCAACGTCGGCGCCGGGAAGACGCCGCCGGAGATCGTGAGCATCCCCGCGGAGCTTGCCGTGGAGCAGGGCGACCAGGCGGAGATCCGCTGCGTCGCCAAAACCGTTGACGGAACGCAGCTTTCCTTCCTCTGGTACGAGACCGATACCGGCAGGCTGGAGGACATCCGCGCGGTCAATCGCGGGACGGAAACGTCGGATTATCTGCTTTGCGAAACGGATCAGCTGGGGACCCGCAATTATATATGTCTGGTGGAATCCGCCGGCGGCGGAAAGATCTACAGCAGCGTGGTCTCCGTGACCGTTACCGAGAGGCAGCAGGTAACGGCCGATCCCGGCAACACGCACGAGACTTCCGCGACGGAGACGGAGCCGGCGCCCGCGGCGGAAACCGGAAAGCCGGGAGAAACGGGAACGGACACGGCCGCTCTGACGACAGGCGAAACCGTCGGGCAATCGGACGGGAGCTTCCCCTGGTGGGCGATCGCGGTGCTTTGCGCCGCGGCGGCCGGCGCCGGATTCGGCGTTGTCTTTGCCGTGATGATCAAGAAAAAACCGTAAAAACGGATCCTTGCAAAAAAACGGTCCGCGCGTCTGTCCGGCGCGGCGGCGCTGTCTGTCTTTGCTTTGGGAAAGCCCCCGGAACGTGACGTTCCGGGGGTTTTTGCGTCAGTACCCGAAAAACCGAAAAATACAATCGCAAAAATCGAAAAACAGAATTCCTTTCCGGCTTTTTTCTGTTATACTGTATCCAGATCCTGCCGCGCGGTCTCCAAGGAGACCTTGCGCCGGCAGAGTTCGGAAAAGAAAGGGCCGTATATGAAGAGATCGCGATTGTTGTTTTTGTTTCTGTTCGCCTGCCTCCTTCTGGTCGCCTGCGGGGAGAGACCGGAGACGCCCGCCGAAACGGCGAGCCCGGCGGAGACCGATCCCGCGGAGGGACCGGACGTGCCGACGGGATTTTATGAACTCTCAAAGCAGGACTATCTTGACAAGACGGCGGCGGGATACGTCTCCAAGCTCGTTTCTTTCACGACCGACTACAAGTTTGTCTGGAACAAGGACGGCACACCCCGGATCGCGCTCCCGGACGAGTGGTACCGGGTCTGCGCGGGCAGCGACACGCCGAACAACCCCTACCATCAAAAGGTGGCGAAGCTGTTTTATAACGAACAGGAGAAGCTTTACGAGCTCTGGATCGCCGACGCCTTCGGCATCGATATCCTCGACCAGTATATCCTGCGCGATATGTTCGAGAAGTACGGCACGGTGACGACGAAGACGATCACCGAGGACTGGGTGAAGTACGACGTCTATGATATGGGCGGCGGACAGCGCTCGGTCGGCGCTTACGCTCTCGCCAAAAACAAGAATTACGTCTCCCCCTTCCTCGGCCGGGCGGAGTACGGCAACCGCTACCCCTGGTGCGAGGAGCCGTGGATCGAGAACAACACCCTCGGTATGGTCGCGGCGGGGATGCCCAACGTCGCGCTCGACCTTTCCTCCGTTTTCACTCCCGTGACCGGCGATTCCGATAACGTGCCGTGGGGGGACTTTATCATCGCGATGTATTCGATGGCGTACTTCGAGTCGGATATCCCCACGCTGATCCGGCGCTCGGCGCTGGTTTTCCCGGAGGACTCCTGGCAGCGCAAGATCGTTGAGATGTCCTTTGACCTTTACCGCAAGTACCCGGACGACTGGCGCGCCGCGATCATCGAGGCGGAGAAGACCTGCACTCGCCGCGGCTATTACTACCACACCGACCGCGCGCTCCACGAGCAGGGACGGGTGGATATCAACATGGCGTTCTCCCTCCTCGCGCTCCTTTACGGGAACGGCGATTTCCTTGCGACCAGCCGCATCTTCTCCCTCTCGGGCTATGACGCGCGCGGCGTGATGTTCCTCCCCGTCCTCGGGATCGTCGGCGGTCTCTCCTCCCTCCCGGAGGAGGCGCACGAAAAGATCTGGCAGGACGGCAAGGGGTATATCGTCAACAAGCCGGTCGAGGAGACGAAGAACAACACCGGCCTCTGGATGTGCCACCTCGGCAACCCGGAGCGCTACTATCTCTCCGGGCTGATGGAGATGTTCCGCGAAAACTTTGAAAAACTGCTCCTCGCCGCCGGCGGCCGGATCGAGGGGGATACCTATTACATCCCCAAGACCGCGCTGCGCGTCGCCGATACGCTGAAGCTGGCGGACCCCGACTTTGAGAGCGGCTCGCTCGGCGCCTGGACGGTGAAGGGGGACGCAAAGCTGACCTCCTACGCCTATTTCGGCGACGGAGCGCTGCAGGTAAACGGCGTCGGAGAGGGGACGAGCGAGGCGTATACCACGCTCACGGGCCTCACTCCCGGCAAGACCTACCGCGCCTCCTTCTACGCGATCGCGACCCAGGAGACCACCGCGCTGATCTTTGCCCGCGCCGACGGCGCGCAGGCGATGCAGCACGTCTCGGTCAGCGGACAGTCCGAGTTTGTGCGCCGGGAGCTCGTCTTCACCGCAAAGGGGGAGACGATGGAGTTCGGTATGATGCTGCGGGACGAGCCCGCCTACCGCTATGCGATCCTCGACGATATCCTCGTCGAGCGGATCTTCGAAGAGACGCCCGAGGGGATCGGCGAGATCTCCTTCTCCGTAAAGACAGCGGAGGACGGCGCCGCAAGCGGCCTCATCCGGGTGAAGATCGAGGGCAGCCGCGAGGGGGAAGAGGTCTTCCTCAAGGTCAATTTCGCCAACCCCGGCAGCACGATCGTCGATGCCGCCGTCAGCGTCAACAGCAATTCCTTCGGCGCCGTCCCCTTCTATAAGACAGGGGACGCCGGCAGGGAAGGATCCCGGGATTACGTCTATATTCCGGTCGTTCTGCGGCGGGAGAGCAACACGGTCGATCTTGATTTCGGCAACGCTTCGATCCTCTTCTACGGCGCCGAGGTCGTGACGGTCAAGGACAGGCTCCTTGTCTGTGAGTAAAGGAGAACGGTATGAAAAAACTCGGTTTTCTCTTTCTCTTCTCCCTCCTCCTTCTCCTTTGCGCGCTCCCCGCGAGCGCGGCGGGAGCGGAGGTCGTCTATCTCAAAAACGGCGGGACGGGGGACGGCTCCTCCCCGGAGCAGGCGCTCGGCTCGATGAAGGACGCGTACGCCGCGCTCGATCTTCGCAAGGCGTGCACGATCGTCGTCTGCGGGGAGTATACGCAGAGCAAGACCTTCCAGCACAGCGCCGCCTACGTCGGCAACGTGACGCTGACCTCGGTGTGGGACGGGGTCGACTACCGGAAGACGGCGGGCGCCGTCTACATCACGGGCGAGTTCCGTTACGTCTGCACCGGGGCCGTTACCGTGCGGGACCTTGATTATCACCTGACCGGGAAATATTATTTTATCATCGCGCAGCACTATCCCTTCGTCCTCGATACCGGCGTGCGGATGGCGAGCGAGAACGCCGCTTTTAACGGCTCCTCCGTCGCAAACGGCTTCACGATCCTCGCCGGGTATCAGAACGGACAGTCGACGGTCGACGGCGGCAAAAACCCGCCGACCGCCGTCAGCAAAAGCGCCTCCGTCACGGTGCGCAGCGGCTCTCACCTTGTGATCGCCGCCTTTTCCCGCCAGATCAAAAACCAGAAGCTGACCGGAACCTCCACCGTCACGGTGGAGGGCAACGCCCAGGTCGACCTCCTCTATTACGCGCCGATCGGCGTCACCTTTGACGTTACGGCAAAGACTGTCCTCCGGGTCGGGGAACACGCCCGGATCGGCAGGATCGTCGGCGGTACGAACAAAGGAACGCTCGACTCCGTCACGCTCGAGTGGCTCTCCGGCGAGATCGGCGAGTTCTCTCCCGCCGGAGGCGGCGCGGAGACGACCGCCAAAAACGGCTATCGGCTGATCTACAGCGCCGTTTCCGCCGGGGAAGGGAACTTTTCCAAGGTCACGAAGCTCTTCGAGGATCGCGCGCAGACCGATTACACCCTTCCCGCCGCGATAGAGACGGAGCCTCTGGTCTTCGGCCGGAAGACGCCGCGCACCGAGCTCTCCCCGGACGAAGAGGAACCCGGGATTCCTGGCGGCGACGCTCCGCAATCGTCCGCGCCTCTCTCGCCGCTCCTCTGGATCATCCCCGCCGCGGTGATCGTCCTCGGCGCGGGGATCTTCCTCTTCCTCCGCGGCAGGAAGAAGTCATAAGCCAATTCCCTCCATATCGGTCCCGCCCGCATCCCCCTTCCGGGGAGCGGGCGGGACGTTTATCCAAAAACCGGAAGACACAAACAAAAGCCGCAAAAGCGCCGAAAAAAAGACTTCCCCGTTTTCTCCTTTTGCCGGCGGCGGAGACATTTGATACTGCTCCTCCGGCCGTCTCTCCTGGCAGGCTCCCTTTACGCAAGGGAGGCAGAGGCGCGAACAACCTGCGCAAAGGGAACGGAAGGCGGCGGGAGACGAGCACGGAAAACAAAAAAAGCGAAAGGCGGAAAACCGCCTTTCGCTTTTTTCGGGTTTGAGGTTATCTGTCCTCTCTCTTGCGGAGAGCGAGGAAAGCGCCGGAGCCCGCGAGGACCGCGATGACCGCAACAAGGACGGTCGCGCTGCCGGTAGCAGGAGTCGGGTTGGTCGGGGTCGGGTTGGTCGGAGTCGGGTTGGTCGGAGTCGGATTGGTCGGGGTCGGGTTGGTCGGAGCGGCGGTCGAGCCCGCGTTGGGATCGATCGTGGCGGTCAGGCCTTCAAAGACGCTGTACTTGTTCTGATCCTTTTCACCGTCGAGGAAGTAGCCGATCTTGTCGGACGCCGAGCTCAAAGTCAGAGTGGCGGTAAGACCGGCGGTATCCTTGAGGGTGGCCACCGTCATCCGGTCTGCAAGAGTGATCTTGGTAGGATCGATCACGATATTGGCTTTGGCGCCGTCAAAGGACTGGGCGCCCGCTTTTCCGGAAGAAGCGGCGAAAACGAAGGCGATCTGGCTGCCGTAGTTGCGGATGAAGTTGCCGCCGAGGATGTTGATGTTGACGGTGCCCTTCTGGACGCGCTCGGGCTGGACGACGGCGCCGGGCATACCAAAGCCGGCGATCTCGCCGAAGAAGGTGCCGCCCGTGATATTGATATCGCAGACGTAGTTTGCGGTGGTGGCGGCCTGCGCCACGCCCATCACGTTCATATTGGCGGGGACGGGGTCGCCGGTCCAGACGGTGTAGGTGCCGCCGGAGATATTGATCGTGGCGTGCATATCGAGGGTGTTGGTGTCCTTGAGGTCGCGGTCGCCGATGCGGACGGACTGCCAGACGCCGCCGGCCACGCTGACCGTCACGTCGCGGGTGATGGTCTCGCCGCCCTGCGGAGCGTCGGGATCGGGATCCGGCGTCAGCGTGCCGCCGGAGACTTTGTTGTTTGCGTTCTGCCCCATCAGGATGATCGGGGGATAGTTGCGGGCGTTGGTGGTGGATTTGTCGGTGGAGTAGTAGGTCTGGTCGAACTTGGCGGGATCCACGGGGTTGCCGTTTGCATACAGATAGGTGGTTTCCACGTTGGCGGTGACGGTGAGGTTGTGGTAATCCATCGTGATCAGCGCATTGGCGATCGGCTTGTTGGTGCTGTCGCTCACGCCGACGTTGATGCGGAGATAATCCATCACGATGTCGCCGTGGAAGTCGAGGGAGTAGACGCCGTTGCGGAGATCAAGGCAGGGGACGAGCGCCTCGGAGCCGTACTTGGTGTTGCGGTAGTCCACGCCGTCATAGTAGCTCGTGAGGGTGATCGTGCCGGAGTGCGCGGGCATGATGTTGTGAGACTTGTCAGCCGGGGTCTCGATGGTGACGGCGCCGATCAGGACGGCGACGCCGCCGTGGAGCTTTTCAATGGCTTTCGCGAGGGTCTTGACGGGGGCGTCCTTGGTACCGGCCGCCGCGTCGTCGCCGGAGTTGGCGACAAAGACCGCGTTGGCTGCTGCCGCAACACCGTCCGCGGAGACTGTCGCCGCTGCAAGCACCGTCAGAGAGAGGACGGTCGCAAGCGCGAGAAGAAGAGACATGATCTTTTTCATAGTTTCCTCCTAATTATTTTCTGTCGCTGAAAACTCACCGACAAAATTACGATTTTATTTTAGCATACCGTTTGGCGGAAGTCAACGATTCCGGCGCTTTTTCACACAAAAAAATCTGTAAGTTTTTACAACTGTTTTGTGTGGAGAGGGGGAGAGGGGGGACGGCAGACCGCCGCCCCCCCCTCTTTTCAGTTTTTCTTTTCAAACCGGTAGGTCATGTCGTTGTAGTCGACGGTCACGGCCGTCCCGTCCGAGTAGGTGGTGCGGTAGACGTTTTCCGCGAGCTTTTCATGGTTTTCCATAAATTCGTACTGCAGGTGCTTGTACTGTTCGTACTCGTCGTACGCCCGCTTGATCGCCGCCACGCTGCGCGCGATCGCCTCGTCCGAGTCGCAGTGCAGGTCGAGATCGCCCATCCAGTTCTTTTCATCTCCGAATTTGCTGTAAAAGTACATCACCGGCCGTCCGCCGTACTCAAGGAACTTGAGATGCTGGTACTCGTCCTTGAGAGGGTAGTTGACGGTCTGGCTCGTCGGGTTGGAGAGGACGATGCCGTGATAGACGAGCTGCCAGAAGGGGATCCCCTCGTCAAAGAGCGGGTTCATCTCATGCGTGAGCTTCGACTGCACGCCGACGTAGAGGATCGAGTCCACGTCCGCGTTCATGTAGTCCATATATCCCTCCGACTGATAACCGCCGAAGAGGTTTTTCGCCAGCCGGGCGAGCTTGCGGTGGTATTCCCACGCCTCCTTGCGGGAGAGGGGGTGGTTTTTGTCATAGCACTTTTCCGGGATGATCGCGGTCAGCTCGTCGATGTAGTGCAGTCCTTCAAAGCCGTAGCCGCGGACGACGGGGAGATCGTGGACCGCGTAATGCTCGTAGGCGGGCTTGGCGCAGAGGTAGTACGGCTCGCCGCCGTTGAGTCCGCCCTTGATATAGTGCTCGCGGATATAGGGGACGGGGTCGCCGAATTCGTTTTTCTTTTTGGCGCAGAGGTCGCGGTCCCAGTTGTCGGCGATCTCGTAGCAGCCGCAGGAAACGGTGTGGCAGACGACGAGGAACCCCGCGCGCTGCGCCCGCGCGATCCACTCGCGCAGCGCGTCGTCCCCGCCGAAGCGCTCGTCGCAGGGGTACTGCTGCGGGAAGCGCCCGTCGTGTCCTCCGGGCCCCCAGCCGACCAGGCAGAACTCCGTACCGCGGATCCCGGCGGCGATCATCGCGTCGAGGATCTTGTGGAGGGTGGGAACGTCGCAGGCGACCTTCATCTCCGGTTCGTTTGCGAGGGTCTGGTGGCGGACCGGCGTGGGACAGGGCTTCCACCCCATCCGGACGCGCAGCTCCGGCATCTCCGCGGCGCGCCGCAGGATCTCCCGCTGCCGGACGCGCTCGGAGAGCGGTTTGCAGCCGCAGTAGTCGAGCTGATAGGAGCGGTAAAAGCGCGCCATCTCGGAGTAGGTCGCGTTCGGCATCCGCTCGTAGACGATCACAACGTCCTCGTCCGGCTCGTCGCCGTCAAAACGGAACTGCGGCGAGACGGAATAGACGTTATCTTTGCAGGAGACGTAGAAGCGTCCGTCGAACGCCTCGCCCGCCACGCGCATAAAGACGGCGTACTCGGTATCGCAGCCGAAGCCGCAGACAAGGGTCGCGGTCGGCCAGGTCTTGAAGAGGACGTCCTCCCGCTCGGTGAAGCGGGTGAGCGCGAAGCCGTAGTAAAAATTGGTGGGGTAGAACATACTCCCCCTGCCGTCCGCCTTCGCCGTGGTGAGGGAAGACTCGACGATCAGGGACTCAAGGCGCGGAGAGCAGAGCTTTTCACGCGGTACGGTGAGGGTAACGGTACGGCCCTGCTCCCGGACCGCGGGCGTGATCGTACGGGTAAAGCCGCCTGTTGTTTTGGCGGTGATTTGAAATGTCACGGCGTTTTCTCCGTTTTGTCAGGATCCGGCGCGGATATCGTCGAAGGCTTTGTTGAAGCGGTCGAGAATGGTCTTCGCGGATTTTTCCAGCGCCTGATAGCGTGACGCCCAGTTGGTCTGGTTGGCGCGGAAGAGGAGGATCAGCTCTTTGTTGATATTGGCGGGCTGATAGAAGTATCCGAGGTCAAAGACGCGGTGCTCGCGGATCAGCTCCAGCATCGGGCGGCTCTCCTCGTCGCGCACGGTCGCGCCGTAGAGCGTCTTTTCATAGAAGGCGGGGATGATCATCTGCCCGGAGTAGAAGCCGATGGTCTCGAGGATCGTGCCGGTGCGCTCCTCGTTCTCCTGCACGTAGGGCATGGAGAGGAAGCGGGCGTTGTACGGCGCCACGGTGTTGTAGTACTCCTGCTGGTCCTCGGTGTATTTGAAGACGGGGAGGATGCCGTAGTCGGTGTCCATATCGCGGAACTTGTCGGCGACGCCGAGCCAGGTGAAGAGGAAGAGCGCCTGATCGTTCTGGAAAAGCTTATATTCGAGATCGGAGCCGGCGTTGAAGGTGGCTTTTCCGTTCTCGCTGAAGGTCTGCTGATAGCGGATCACGCTCCGGTCCTTCAGGGCGAACTCCACGTAGTCGGTGTAGGCGGAGATGGCGCGCTCGGTGCCGAGGGTGAGGACCATATTGCCGTTTTCGTCGAGGTCGCAGCAGCGCTCGCCGGAGGAGTGGACCACCGCGTAGACGGCGTCGTCCCACACGGCGGCGCCGTAGAGGTCCTTGTCGGTGAAGAGATCGTCGCCGTTAAGGTCGGTCGAGACCTGCGAGGTGTACTCTTTCCATTTGGCAAAGGTCCACTTGCCTTCCTCTACGAGCTTGTAGAGATCCTCGACTTTCTTTTCCGCCGCGATCGCCTTGTTGAAGAGGATCACGATCGTGGAGTTGAAGACGTCGATGCTGTAGTCGCCCGTCGCAAAGAAGAGCATATCCTTGATCGTCAGCGTGTTGACGGCCTTCTGATCCCACCACTTGTTGGAGAAGTCCAGCGTGCTCACCTTGTTCATATCGGTCAGCGCGTCGAGATAGGCGAGCTTGGTCTGGTCGTAGGCGGGGAGGACGGCGGCGTCGTAATTGGTATCGCCCGCCCGTTTTTCCTTCATCAGCGCGCCGTAGCCCTCGTTGGAGCCGGTCGTGGACTTGCAGATCTTCTGGTCGGTGGAGATGCGGATGTTCAGGCGTTCTTCCGCGGCGGAATTGCGGCGGAAGACGGCGTCGTCGAGGACGGTGGAGGCGGCGGAGTCGTCATAGGCGAAGTCGTTGCGGAAGACGACGAGACCGAACCCGCCCTCCAGGACGTTGAAATCGTAGTCGCCGTAGTCCTGCTCCGGGATGGGGCAGACGTTCGGGTTCGCCGTCGTGTCCGGGGCGGCGCCCGTTCCGGATCCCGCCGGATCGACCGGCTTGCTGCCGGGATCCGTTGCGCAGGAGAAGAGAGCAAAGGATGAAAGGACGGTGAAAAGCGCCAGAGCCAGCGCCGTTATGCGGATCTTGCTGTGTTTCATGGTTCCTCCGTGTGTGTCCCGGACGTCCGCCCGCAGGCGGACGATTCCGTCATTTTCCGGACGGGAGATCTTCCGATCTTCCGTCCTCTCCTTTCATTTTATCCTTTCCGCCTTCCCGTTGCAATGTATTTTTTTGAAAGGATATTGTATTTTTCGGCAAAACGTGCTACAATACCGGCGGAGGGAAAACGATGAAACTGATCAAGCTCAATGAAATAGGGGAGGAGCACGTCTTCTCCGATATCATCGGGATCGCCCAGGCGTGGGAGACGGTCCGGAGCTGGGCCTTTCTCGATCCGCCGCGCCCCAATCACGGGCTGATGTATATCGTTTCCGGGTACGCGGTCTTCACCGACGGGGAGGGGAATACCGTCCGCTACGATCCCGGCGACGTGTTCTATCTTCCCAAGGGAGTCCGTTACAGCGCGGAGTTCCACCGGGGGGAGGATCCTTACGTCGACTATCTGATCAACTTCGATCTCCGGACGCGGGAGGGGGAGGATTGCGCCTTTTCCGACCGGATCCTGCTGCTCCTCAACGGGAAACAGCCGAAGATCGCGGACGATTTCTATAAGCTCTGCCGCTTCAGCCACCGGCTGAGCAACCCCTATCTGCCGGTGCACCGCATCTTCTTTTCGCTTCTGGAAAAGCTGCAGACCTTCCATACGCTCTCGGATCTCAACGGCAAGGTCGCGCAGGCGATCGCGCCGGCGCTCCTCTATATGGACAGCCACGTCGGCGAGAACATCCCGGTCTCCCATCTCGCCAAGCTCTGCCTGATGAGCGAGACGGCGTTCCGCCGCGCCTTCCGCGAGCAGACGGGGATGTCCCCGGTGCAGTATAAGATCCACTCGCGGATCAATAAGGCGAAGGTCCTCCTGCAAAGCTCGGAGGAGATCGCGATCGAGGAGATCGCAGAGAGCCTCGGCTTTTACGATCTTTCCTATTTTTACAAAACCTTCGTTTCCTTCACGGGGACGACGCCGAGCCGCTTCCGCAGCGGCGGGACGCCCTGACCGGCGGATGTATTTATCAGCCAAAAAAGAGGGAGAGCAGCGGATCCGCTGCTCTCCCTCTTTTTTTGACGTCCGGAGCCGTGCGCTCACCATTCCGCCACGGTCCCGTCGGCGTTCCGCCAGACCGGGTTTTTCCAGTTATGTCCTTTTTTTGCCGCTTCCTTCACCTTCTCCTCGTCGATCTCGATCCCGAGGCCGGGCGCGGAGGGAATTTTGACGGAGCCGTCCCGGTAGTCGAACACCTTCGGGTCGGCGAGATAGTCGAGCAGGTCGCCGCCCTGATTATAGTGGATCCTCAGGCTTTGCTCCTGGATAAAAACGTTCGGCGTGCAGGCGTCCAGCTGCAGGCAGGCGGCGAGGGCGATCGGTCCGAGCGGGCAGTGGGGCGCCACCGCCGTATCGTACGCCTCCGCCATCGCGGCGATCTTGCGGCATTCGAGGATGCCGCCCGCGTGGGAGAGGTCCGGCTGGATGACGCCGACGATCCCCTGTTCAAAGATCTTTTTGAAATCCCAGCGGGTAAAGAGCCGCTCGCCGAGCGCGATGGGCGCGGAGCAATGGGCGGCGATCCCGCGCAGCGCTTCGTAGTTTTCGCTGAGCACCGGCTCCTCGATGAACATCAGATGATACGGCTCCAGCTCCTTTGCCAGCACCTTCGCCATCGACTTGTGCACCCGACCGTGGAAATCCACGGCGATGCCGAAGTCCTCTCCGCAGCTCTCGCGGATCGCCTCCACGCGCCGGCAGGCGGCCCGGATCTTGGAGAAGTCGTCGATATACGCCATCTCTTCCGTGGCGTTCATCTTCACCGCGCAAAAACCGCGTTCCTTTTCCGCCAGCGCGGCGCGTCCCACGTCGTCCGGCCGGTCGCCGCCGATCCAGGAGTAGACGCGGACCGTCTCGCGGCAGGCGCCGCCGAGGAATTCATATACGGGCAGTCCGCAGTACTTGCCCTTGATGTCCCACAGGGCCTGCTCCACGCCGCTGATCGCGGAGGAGATGATCGGCCCGCCGCGATAAAAGGCGCCCCGGTAAAGCACCTGCCAGAGATCCTCGATCCTGCGCGGATCGCGCCTGAGCAGGTAGGGCTCCATTTCGCGGACGCAGGCGGCAACGGTGTCCGCCTTCCCCTCCACGACGGGCTCGCCCCAGCCGGAGACGCCCTCGTCGGTCTCGATCTTGAGGAACATCCAGCGCGGCGGGACGGGGTAGAGAGTCAGCTTTGTGATCTTCATAACACGGTTCCTTTCATCCGGATCCGGCGGGACGGCGGCGATGCCGCCGGTCGGGCCCCGCCCTTACCGGTTTTTCTTTTTCCGCGCAAGGCGGCGCCGCGCTCCGGAAGCCGGCGGCTGAAAGAGGACGGAGAGGATCTCGGCAAAAAATCGCCGAGGATCTCGAACAGGGTATCCATAGGCGGTCTCCTCCGGTACGTTTTACGGAGGGAAGACGGTATTCCCGCCGCCTTGATCTGATTATAGCACGGAGGGAAGCGGGTGTAAAGTGAAATATCCCGCTTTGCTCGATGTGAAGTGTTTTCCTTTTGAAAAGCGTGAGGTTTTGCGCTTTGCCGCAAAGGAGTGAATGTTCCGCGTGTACCGTGGCCGCAGGCGCAATTC
>CACYYS010000027.1 GCA_902778725.1 uncultured Ruminococcus sp. | reverse complement strand
TACCCGAGTGTGATCCTGACCTTCAAGGCTCCTTTACTGGGCAGAACGTCTTGTCATTTCAATATTAAAGAAGCCGATATTTCCACTGCGGAGGTCTCCTTCTCGAATCTTATCACCAAGCAAGTTCCCGTCGACGTGGAGCTGACGGTCACGTGGAACGGGAAAATCCTCGTAAACGGAGTGGATTATACGGTGACCGGCGACGGTCTGACCGGATTGAATTACGGCAATTATACTATTCGTATAAACGGCATCGGTAATTTCGATAAATACAAATCCGTTGGCTTCACGATCGATGACGTGATGAATTATGACGTGGAAATCTACCCCGGGGCAAATATGACCAAGACCGCCGATTCCGGCGAAGCGTACCAGAAATATTATATAGACGAAGACGCCATAGAAAGCGTTGTATTCACGGCGAACGAGGGCTGGTACTTCCCGGAGGATTACGCCGTTGCGTCCGTGAGCGGCGTCTCCGTCACCCGGAACAGCTTCACGCAGATCACCGTCTCCGGCAAACCCACGGGTCAGGTACAAATCATCCTGACCTCCCCGACCGCAAAGGCGAAGGAACCGACGCCGAATGCGACCTTCACCGCCACGGGTCCGGATACGGGCACGCTCAGCGGCGTATCGGCGGGCATGAAATACAAGATCGGAGGCGGCGAATGGCAGACGGTCAGCGGTACGAGCGTCGGTCTGACTGACCTCGGTCCCTGCGCGATCACGGTCATCCGGCCCGGCAACGGCGCGACCACCGTTGACAGCGATCCTCAGACCATCACCGTCACGAAAGCCGCGACGCCGCGTCTGACGGCGGAGCAGATAACCGAGGTCGGCGGCAAGGGCGGCATCCCCACCACGGCGGCGCACGAGATCAGTACGGACGGCGTGAACTGGATCGCCTGCTCCGGCGAAACGACAGGTCTGGCTCCGGATACCTACTACGTCCGCGTGAAGGCCTCGGGAACGGCGCTGACCTCCGACGCGCAGAGAATCATGATCATCGCGCCCGGGTCGGTCGCGTTCTCGGGCAAAGTGACGCTGAACGGCAGGGCGCTGACCGCAAGCGACGTGTTCGCCTTCGACGTCTTCGAGAACGGCGTCCTCGCGGCGACCGGACAGAACGACGCGTCGGGAGAGGTCGGATATACCAAGATCGACTACTTCTTCGGCGACGTCGGCACGCACGTCTACACGGTCAAACAGCTGGCGACGAATCTCCCCGGCGTCACGGTCGACGGGCGGGAATATACAGTGTCCGTCATCGTTTCCTACACCCCGGGCGACGCCGAGCTGACGGTCACTCCCTCCGATGAATTCAGCGGGCTGTATTTCACCAATACCTATGACAAGCAAACTCCTCCCGGTTATTCCGTACCCACGAGACTGGAAGCGATCTACGGTCAAACGCTCGCCGACGTGACGTTGCCCGACGGCTGGGCTTGGGACGATGCGCTGACGACAAAGGTCGGCAGCGTCGGAGATCATACCTTCTCCGCCACCTTCACACCCGCCGATACGACGCTTTACAGCACGATGACGGCGGATCTCACGGTCGCCGTTTCCAAGGCGACGCCGGAATACACCGTTCCCGCGGGACTTACCGCAATCTACGGTCAGACCCTCGCGGACGTGACCCTCCCCGACGGCTGGACGTGGGACGACGCGCTGACGACAAAGGTCGGAAACGCGGGGAGCAATACGTTCTCCGCAACGTTTACGCCGGCCGATACGGCGAACTTCAGCTCCGTGACCGAAAACGTGACCGTAGCCGTTTCAAAGGCGGGTAAATCTTCTGCCGATCTTGCGGAGGAAGAAAAGCCGAAAGCGGTCGAAAACCTGATCGAAGACGTCTTTGAGCAGGCGCTCGTGACCGCCCCGAAAAAGCTTCCCGAAGGGTACGTCGGCATTGAGTACAGCACCGACGGAGAAAACTGGTCGGATACGATCCCGACGGGCAAGAAAGCGGGCGATTACACCGTTCAGATCAGGTATACCGGCGACGAAAACCATGAGGACTTCACGGGAGATCCCGTCGCCGTCAGCATCGTAAAAGCCGTTTACTCTTTCGCGCTCGGCGAGGGCGAAGAACTGACCTATACGAAAGAAAGCGGAAAGGAACTGACCGCGACCGTCGTACAGACCGGCGCGGAGGATACCTCCTTCGAGCATTTCGCAGGCGTGTATCTCGGCGGAGCCGAGCTGCAGAAAGACGTGGATTATACCGTCAAAAAAGGCAGCACCGTCGTAACGATCCTGCCCGCGGCTCTCGATAAGCCGGACGTCGGCGAATACGCTTTGACCGTCCGCTTTACCAACGGCGAAACGTCAACGCGGCTCACCCTCCTCGCGGCAAGCAGCGGCGACCCGTCTTCTCAGACCGGCGACAACGGCCGCGCCGGGCTTTGGATCATTCTGGCGACCGCAAGCGCGATCGCCGCGGCCTTGCTCTCCCTCCCCCGCAGAAGAAAAAAAGGATCCGGCAGATGATGCAATAAAGCGATCATCGCGGCGAAGCGTTGAGAAACGAAAAAACTGCAAATGAAATTGTTTTAAAAAGATTAATTGATGGCTTTTCGTATGGGAAAGTATATGGGTGACAAAATGCGATTCGTTACCAAAACGCCGATAGAAAAGGGTTGGTCGGGTGATAAAAAGTTCTGTGCGGTGTCGCCGGATGGGAACAAATACTTTTTGCGTATCGCTCCTCTGAAAAAGGCTGAACGCACGCGCGGAGCGTTTGAATACCAGAAACGGGTAGCCGAGTTGGGTGTACCTATGTGCGTTCCGATCGAGATAGGCGAAACACCGGAAGGCGACGTTTACACTGTGCAAAGCTGGATCGAAGGCATTTCCGCGGAGGAAGCGGTGCGCGATCTGTCGTTTGAAGAGCAATACCGTTACGGCGTCGAATCGGGAAGAATACTCAAGCTGATCCATTCCATCCCCGCGCCTCCGGATGCGCCGGATTGGGAACCGCGCTTCAACGCCAAAATGGAGTATAAGATCAAGAAATATATCGAATGCCCGATAAAAGTCGATGGCGCAGAGTGTTTTATCGATTGCATAGAGCAAAACCGCACGCTTCTCCGCGACCGCCCGCAATGCTTCCAGCACGGCGACTACCACATTGGGAATATGATGATCGAAAACGGAAAACTTGTGATCATCGACTTCGACCGTTATGATTTCGGCGATCCGTGGGAGGAATTCAATCGTATCGTTTGGTGTGCGCAGGCGTCCCCACATTTTGCGACAGGCATGGTGGACGGGTATTTCGATAACAATGTTCCGGCGTTATTCTGGCGGCTTTTGGCGCTTTATATAAGCAGCAACACGCTTTCCTCTATTCCGTGGGCGATCCCGTTTGGCAAAAACGAGATTCAAAAATTCGTCGGGCAAACGAAAGATATTATGGGTTGGTACGACAATATGCGCAGCGTCGTTCCCTCGTGGTATGATATGATAAAATAACAAGGATACGCGAAGGGTTTGTGTACGTTCGGAATCCTATGAGCATACACCAGATAAGCGAAATATCGCTTCATCCGGATGTTGTCGATGGCTTTGTTTTCTGGACTAAAAATCCAATTCCTATGATTGATAGGCTCCATGAACTCGACAGGTATGTGTACTATTTTCAATTCACATTGAATTCGTACGGAACAGATGTTGAACCGAACATTCCTTCAAAAAAAGAAGTGATTATTCCGGTTTTTCAAAAACTATCGAAAACCATAGGAAAAGACAGAATTATTTGCCTCGCGTTGTTGCATTGAATAATATTTATTGCAGAAAGACTTTAAATGGCTTCGTGGACAAAACAGATGATTTCAAAAAAAGAATCGAGTCTTACGGTAGTAAAACAAATATTTATAGAGATCTTATATCGCAGTATGATGAGTTTTCATGGCTAATTAGCACTGCTATTGAAAATCATATTCGTAATTCCATCGGACATTTCAATTACGAGGAAAACACTGAGAAGCAGACTGTTCTTTTTATTGACGATCACAAAGGGAAAACCAATACTGAAACAAAAACTTTGATGGAAATATCAAGAGAATGTGTTTATATGTTTTACACTCTTGTCAACTTGTTGGAACTGAACTACAATATTCTGAAAATACAGATTATTGAAAGAAAACAATACTAATTTGATGAATGATAGTTTAAAAGCAATTTAATAAATGTTTATCTCAAAATTAAAGGCGGGGAGCAAAACTCCCCGCCTCGTGCGTTTATCGGTATATGATTTCGTTCAGCATGACCTCTTCGGCGCGGTTGCGGATGGAGTTCATTATTTGCACCCAGCCGAGTTGATCTGTGCGTTTAAGTGCCTCTGTGACGCCTTCCGCTGTTGCATACTGCCGGACGAGCGTTTCAAGCATTTCCGTTGCTTCTTGGTTGACCTCTTTGAGATACCCTTCAAGCGATCCGTTCATACGCATCGCGCCGACGGTGGACGGGCGATTTTGCTTGAGAAACTCATAGTGCCGGGTCTCGCCTGCCGGCTCGGTCAGCGCTTCTGCCTTCGGCAGAGGTGTCCGCCGGACACCCGCGCCCCCATACTCCGATGTTACCAATGTTCAGATTCATTTTCTTGACCTCCGTTTTTCGTTTTTTGTTTTTCTTGCCTGAGGTCAAATTCAGATCGCCGAAATAAACGACAAATCCGAACCCTTCGCCAACCGGCCTTGGGTTCGGATTTGTACTGTTTGGTGCGGGTAAGAGGACTTGAACCTCCACGAAGTTGCCCCCACTAGAACCTGAATCTAGCGCGTCTGCCAATTCCGCCATACCCGCGTGCGCGAAGAAGAGGACCGCCTCTTTTTCGGACGTGTATTATCATATCACAATCCTTTTCTCCTGTCAAGAGAAAAACAAAACTTTTTGCGGCGGGGTTTCCCGAGGCGGCGGGGGAAAAAACGCATTGCCGGAAAAGGGGAAAACGGCGGCGCGGACGGCGCCGGTACACTCCGGACCGGAGGGCGGAGGGCGGCGTCGAGAGAGAAAACGCGGCGCGAAGGGGAGCGGGATCGGGATCGGGAAAGGAAAATCCCGGAGCGTCCGCCGGACGCTCCGTGATTCAGTCTGTTTTTACGCTTTGGGACCCGCGTTTGCGATGTTGGCGGGCATATCCGGGTACTTGGAGGAGAAGTTTTCCTCAAACTTGGCCGCCAGCTCCTTCGCGGTCTCCTCGTATGCCTTTTTGTCGGTCCAGACGTTGCGGGGATCGAGGATCTCGGCAGGAACGTTGGGGCAGGTCTTCGGGATATTGACGTTAAAGATCGGATCGCGGACGTATTCGACGCTGTCAAGCTCGCCCGCGAGAGCGGCCGTGACCATGGCGCGGGTGTACTTCAGCTTCATGCGCGGAACGTCGCCCGCGTGTCCGCCGCACCAGCCGGTGTTGACAAGGAAGACGCTCGCTCCCGTTTCCTCCAGTTTTTTGCCCAGCATCGTCGCATAGACGGAGGGGTTGAGCGGGAAGAAGGGCGCGCCGAAGAGAGTGGAGAAGGTGGTCACCGGCTTGGTGATGCCGCGCTCGGTGCCCGCAAGCTTGCTCGTGTAGCCGGAAACGAAGTGATACATCGCCATATCGTTATCGAGCTTGGAGATCGGCGGGATCACGCCGAAGGCGTCTGCGGTGAGGAAGATGATGGTCTTCGGCTGTCCGCCCACGCCGGGGATCGCGGCGTTCGGGATATACTCGATCGGGTAGCCCGCGCGGGTGTTCTCGGTGAGGGAACCGTCCGCATAGTCCGGCTTGCCGTTTTCGTCAACGATAACGTTTTCAAGCAGAGAACCGAACTTGATCGCGCGGAAGATCTCGGGCTCGCGCTCCTCCTCCAGACCGATGCACTTGGCGTAGCAGCCGCCCTCGATGTTGAAGACGCCGTCGGCGGACCAGCCGTGCTCGTCGTCGCCGATCAGCTTGCGCGCCGGGTCGGCGGACAGGGTGGTCTTGCCGGTGCCGGAAAGACCGAAGAAGACGGCGGAGTCGCCGTCGTCGCCGATGTTGGCGGAGCAGTGCATGGAGAGGATCCCCTTCTTCGGGAGGACGTAGTTCATCACAGAGAAGACGCTCTTTTTGATCTCGCCGCTGTACTGGCTGCCGGCGATCAGGACCTCGTGGGTCTCGTAATTGAGCAGGATCGCCGCCTCGCTGTGGACGCCATCCGCCTCGGGGATGCACTTGAAGCCGGGAGCCGCGATCACGGTGTAGTCGGGGGCGAAGTCCTCAAGCTGTTCCGCGTTCGGACGGATCAGGAGCTGATGGATAAAGAGATTCTGGCTCGCGAGCTCGTTGACGATGCGGAAGCGCTGGGTGTACTTCGGATCCGCGCCGGCAAAGCCGTCGAAGACGTAAAGCTCCTTGTTCTGCAGATAGGCGAGCATCTTCGCTTTGATCGCGTTGTATTTATCCTCCGCGATGGGGCGGTTGATCTTCCCCCACGCGATCTCGTCGTGCACGGACGCGGTGTCCACGATGAACTTATCGTCAGGGCTGCGGCCCGTGTATTTTCCGGTTTCCACAACGAGCGCGCCCGTGTCGGAAAAGCGTCCCTCCCCTCTCGCCAGCGCTTTTTCCACAAGCGCCGGGATCGAGAGATTGCGATACACTTTGCCGTTTCCGGCGATGCCGAGTTCAATGGGTGTTAACGTTTTCATAAATCCTCCATAACGTTATGTATGATTTTTGTTTTCGGTCAGAAAGCGGCGGCGGCGACGCGCGCCGCGGCGGGCGAAGGAGCGCCTTTTTCCGGAGCCGATCCCGGAAAACGGAAGGGTGTTTTTTGCAAGTCCGAGGGGGAAAGGCTGCCCGATCCCCTCTGTTTTTGCACCGAAACGCCCGTTTCCTTACGGATAACCCCCTTTTCGTCCAGTATACATTATATAACAGTCGCGGCGGAAATGCAAGAGGAAACTTTCATTTTCCCCGGTTTTTTCGCTCGCAAAAAGCGCCGGAAGCGGAGATCCGCTTCCGGCGCTTCAGGTTTTCCGTTCAGGAAAAGGTCTTATCGACCACCGCTTTGGCCGAGGCGTAGTCGTCGCAGACGACGACCACCACGTACTTCCCTTTCCGCACGACGATCGCGGCGTTGAGGCGGTCCGCCTCCTTGGCGTTATACTTGCGGTAGATCGCCTCCTGCGCGGCGATATACTGCTTTGCCGTCCCGAGGACCGCCTCCGCCGCGGCGGCGTCTTTTGCCGTGAAGACGGTGATCTCCTCCGCCGTGGCGCCGGCGCCGCGATAAGCGACCGCGTCCACGCCATCCTCCGTCCCGTAGGCGATCCCGGCGAGCGCGCCCGGCACCTCGGCGGGCGGAAGCTCGAAGCAATCGGCGGCGAGCAGGTCGCGGGCAAGAGCGCCCGGGTCGATCTCATAATTCTTTTCCCCGCAGGAGACGCAGCAGAAGAGGCAAAGCGCGGCGAGGAGGCAGACGATCGTTTTTTTCATATCGGTTCCTTTCCTTGCTTACGGCGTTACGGTATGGGAGAGCAGATAGTCCTTCCATTGGAGGAGACAATCGGCGTTGAGATGGATCCCGTCCGGCGCGTAGTCGGCGGGGAGATACCCCCCGTCCAGAGCGAACGCCGTGTCGCAGTCCACATAAAAGACCTTCTTCTCCGCCGCCATCTTCCGGACCGCGGCGTTGAAATCCGTTACCTTGGCGAGAGAATGCCAGCTGACGTTCTCCTCCTCGGCGCGGGACATCGGGATGATCGCCTCGAGATAGATCAAGGCTTCCGGATTGCAGGAGCGGACGGTATCCACGATCTTCCCAAGGGAGGCGGCGAATCCGGAGGCGGAAGGCCATCCGAGCTCGTTGAGCCCGAGGGAGATATAGACCTTGGAGAACTTGCCGTCAAAGGAGCGCAGCAGCTCCTCCGCCGTCTGTGTGGATTTGTTGAAATACTTTTCGGTATAAAAGGTATTCACGTTCATCCCGACAAAGGAGATGATCTGCGTCTTCTCGAGATCGAAATTCCCGCGCCAGCGGAGCGCCTCCGTGCGCGAATCTCCGATCAGGACGGCGTCGTCAAAATACGCGGCGGCCTTCGGCTCGCTCTGCGGAACGGGCTTTGTATAGTCGTAGCCTTCGAGCGGGATCGTGGCGGGAATGGGAGCGGGCGGTTCCGTTACCGGCGGTTCGGTCACGGGAGGCTCCGTCACAGGCGGCTCAGTTACAGGCGGAAGCGTTACCGGAGGCTCGGTCGCCGAAGGCTCGGTCACCGGCTCCGCTGTCTCGGGGGCGGCTGTCGCCGGGGGCTGCGTTACGGGAGCGGTCTCCGTTGCGTCCGGGACGGTCACGACCGTGACCGGGCGTCCGGTCGTATCGGAGGACGGGCGGTCCGCTCCGGCGCAGGAAGCGAGAAGAAGAACGGGGACCAGAACGAGGATCAAGCGGGAAAAAAGTCTGACGTTCATAGAGGATCTCCTGATCTCGGGCGGGAGCGCCCGGAAAATTGGGAAAAAAACCGTCAAAAAACGACACAAAGAGGAAAAAAATCAACTGATCGCGGCGCCGGAGAGGAGCGGCGCGGACTCGAGCAGGATCTCCCGCTCGGAGAAAGGCAGGCGTTTGCCGCGCACAAGCTGGAAATCTTCGTGTCCCTTCCCTGCCAGCAGAACGACGTCGCCGGGGCGGGAATGCTCCACCGTCCAGCGGATCGCCTCCCGCCTGTCGGGGATGGAAACGACGGCGCAGGAGGAACCTTCAAAGGACGGCAGAATGTCGGCGATGATCTCCTCCGGCGGCTCAAAATCGGGATCGTCGGCAGAGAGAACGGCCAGATCGCACGCCTCCGCCGCCGCGTCTCCGAGGTCGCGCCGGCGGCCTCTCGTCCGACCGCCGACCGAGCCGAAGAGACAGACGAGACGTTTGGGCCCGTACTCTTTCAGGGCGGCGAGGACCGAACGGAGGGCCAGACCGTTGTGGGCGAAGTCGATCACAAAATAGCGGTCGTCCGCAAGGGGAACGCACTCAAAGCGCCCTTTGACCGTGACGGAGGCAAGCGCGGAGAGCGAAGCGTCCTCCTCCACGCCGAGCTCCTTTGCCGCGGCGATCGCCGCGAGGGCGTTCCAGACGTTGAACTTGCCGGGCAGACGGAGCGAGAGAGCGCGGCTCTTCTCCCCCAGTCTGCAGTCGGCGCCGACGCCGAGATAGCCTTCCCGCTTTTCAAAGCGGATCGCCGAGGCGGTGTAATCGCCGCGTCCCCCCAGCGAGACGGAGACGTTCCTCACGCCGGGCGGGAGCATATCGGGAGCGTGCGGGTCGTCCGCGTTATAGATCACGGCGCGCGTCCCGTACTCAAAAAAGAGGGAACGCTTGCACGCCTTGTAATGCTCAAAGGTAGGATGCTCCGCTCCGCCGATATGGTCGGGAGCGAGATTGGTAAAGACCGTGACGGGGAAGGTCAGCCCGAAGACGCGTTTGAGATAGAGCGCCTGGGAGGAGACCTCCAGCACAACGTGCGTGACGCCGTGCGCCGCCATGGCGGCGAGATAGGTCTGCAGCTCGAGACTGCCGGGGGTCGTGTTCTTCGTATCGGGGAGGGCGACGTCCCCGTATCGCACGCCGTTTGAGCCGATGTAGCCCGCGTTGATCCCCGCGCGGCAAAGGATCTCCGTCAGCATCAAGGCGGTCGTGGTCTTGCCTTTTGTCCCGGTGATGCCGATCAGGGTAAGGTCCTTTGCGGGATCGCCGAGGATCCGCGCGGAAAGGAGCGCCAGCGCCTCGCGCGAGTCTTCCGCCTGATAGACGAAAGCGTCCTCCGGCAGAAGGATCTTCTCCTCCTGCACCACGAAGGCGCGGCAGCCGCTTTCATAAGCGCTGAAGAGATAATCGTGCCCGTCGGAGACCATCCCTCTGACCGCGACGAAAAGATCCCCCCGCTTCACGATACGGGAGTTGTCGCACACGCGATCGATCCCGGTCTCGGGCATCGGACGCAGCGCGCGCCCGCGCAGGCCGGGGACCGCAAAAAGTTCAGATAACAGCAAAGCATTTCCTCCGCGGGGGAACGGGTTTGTTCCCTCCGGTTATTCTACCACAATCCGGAGAAAAAATAAACACTTTCCGGAAAAAAATAAAAAATTCCGAAAAGCTCTTGACAACCGCCCGCCCTGTCGGTATAATAATAAGGCATTCCAAAATGCACGCGAGAGTGGCGGAACTGGCAGACGCGCACGTTTGAGGGGCGTGTGGTTTACACCGTACGGGTTCAAGTCCCGTTTCTCGCACCATATCGAGTATCGATAACGGACTTCAGTTTTCGATACTCGATTTTCTTATCAGCACAGTTTCGCCGCCACGGTGGTGAGTAATTGCGCCGTTTTTGGCTGAAAGGAGAAAAAATGATTGCCACCATTGCCAAAGAATTATATGAAAAATCTATGGTTCTGAAACAATACAGCACGTTTGATTTGATGCAAAAAAGCAAACGCGCAGCTTTACTCAGTGAACTACAAAATGATCAACAATTAGCTTCCCTGATAGCAAAGGAACTCAAGAATGACTTGTCTTATTCTTCGGAATACTATGAATTGGCTTTGGTTATGTGTAATTCTCTGTTTGAGTGTGTGTGTTCTTTGGCTTCTAAAAAGAAAAACTACCGTCAGACGGTTTGGAGATATATTCACGGTTTTCACAATCTTCCTCGCGCGTTTCTTCCTTTAGAAAACGAAGCAAGAATTTCCGCCGCACAAGCAATGAATTATTACAGACCTTATTTGAAAATGGATTAAATATAAGTCCGTTATCGACATCCGCTCCATACCAATTAGAGTGGTCATAACGGATTTGTGTTATGACCACCCGTATTTTTTGTAAAAAGGGCTTGACAAACGTACTCACGATCACCGATGATTAAAGATAGAGGTGTGAGAATATGCGGCTTTGGACAATTCAGCATCAGAACGCATATAATAACATGATCCAATCGGGTGTATTGCGTGCTGACGATCATCATCTGTTTTGCAAAGACGACTTCCTAAGTGCGTATGACTGGATGTCGCAGCAAATGAGGGCGAGAATTTCAAATCCTCCTAATGACGTTCAATATCCTGTGTGGCTTTGGCACACATGGGAAGGCAAACGCAAACGCCCGGACATGCGCCGTTCAGGATATGATCAAGCCGGCACACCAATTGTTTTGTTGACTGTGGATATCCCCGATGAAGCAGTACTTCTATCTGACTTTGATCGTTGGAACGTTGTGATGATGGGACTATATCTGGCAACAAACGAAAGTGATGATTATCCGCATTCGTTTGAAGAAACATGCAAAAGTTGGAATAGGATTTTTGATGTTTCTTCTGCAAACCCCTATTATAGCCTTTCGTTATCCATACAAGCTACAACATGGGAAGTGCGCAAAGAATGGGTCAAAAAAGCAGAATTTTTTGTGGCAAGATAAAATTATCCCTTATGTACCGGAGCAGGTTCGCCTGCTCCTTTTTGTTTCGGAAACGAGGGAGGAAAGTCGGGCAAATAAAAAAAAAATAATCCAACATACAACAACCGCCCCCACTTTTGAAAAAATGGGGGCAGTCATTATGATCGGGTATTGGTATGAATGATACATTCATTATATATTTGCCGCCGGAAAAATCCGGCGGCAAATAATATCACAAGCGATTACGGCAGCAGCTAACTAACAGACGGAAAGCAGTTTTTTCCATTCATTTTACCTCACAAATCCCGATTTGCCGGGATCGTTATTCACCTCGAAAAACCGGGATTTTTCAATTAACAGAGGGTGATCCAATAACGCTGCTCAACTTCACCGTCCGAATTGATGAATTCGTTTTCAAGGATTCCACCGTTATTGATGATAGATTTCGCTGATCCGATATTGTCCTTATCACAGATCATAAGCACCTTATCGATACCAAGTTTCCCGCACTCGATCAAGGCCAACCGGATCATTTCCGTAGCATAGCCTTTTCTGCGTTCGCTCGGTCTGATTCCGTCCCCTATATGACCGCCTTCCCTCAGCAGAGAATCGTTCAGATAATGGCGGATATTGATCGCTCCAAGGAGTCTGTCTCGTTTTGTATCCAGAAGAAAGAACACGGAGTCAGGCACTTTCCCGTTCGTTGCTTCTTTTACTTCAAGATGCTCAAGATAATAGTCGAAATCATGATAATCGTTTTTGAATATCGCCCAGGGGGAGTGGTTTGTATGATTGAGCTCCTGGTCCGCTTTCCATTCGTCGATCATTTCTCCCAATTGTTTCTCATAGGCTTTTGTAAGTTTTATCAGCTTCAGGCTCATGATGCATACCCCCTTGCAAACCGGAATTTAAGGATACAAAACAAATACTTGATTGGGATACCCGAATTCCTCTGTCATTTCGCCTTCCTGAAATCCGAATTTCTGATACAGAGCCCTTGGGGCTATCCCTTTTTCATCATTTTCGCGAAACGTTGACACTGTAATCTCCTTGCTTCGATCCAATTCATCCAGCGCTTTTCTCAGCAGGACCGAAGCAAGCCCCTGCTTTCGATGCTCGGGATCTACCGCCAGGCAGCAGATCATGTTTCTGCTCCGCGAAAACAGAAGCACGCCCTTGACCGTCTTCCCGCTTCTGACACATAGGGCTTGCTTTTTGTTCATGAATTCCAGCACGGTCTGTTTGTGTTCCTCTAAACTCTCTTCTGTTTCGAGCCCGGGGAAAATCCAACGAACCTTTCTGACAAGCTGCATCCATGAATCAATGAGGGAGCTGTCTCCCCATACTGCTTCCATCCCTTTCGCCTCCGCAAATTCCGATTTACCGGGATATTGTTTTCTTCGATAAACCGGAATTTGTCAATGCTTGCGATGCGGGTCGTACAACGGAAGTTTCGTTCCATTCCGATAGTATTCCTTCGTGTCACGGACAATCGTACGAATCAGGCTTTCCCGCCCTCCGGCGCCTTGCGGCACGGCTACATAGTAATACCATTTGCCGGGGTACTCCCAGACATCCTCGAAATACGCTTCGACGGGATATCGGTCGAAGACCTTGTCCGCCCCGGGATATGTTTTTCTGACGATCTCCAAAGCCTCTTCGTGGATAATATCCCTAAACTCACCCGCCGCTTTCAGATCCTCTTCGCCGTAATCATGCCGCGGCATTGTCTTACCTCCTTAAATCCCGATTTGTCAATATAACTATTTCTTTCTATCCTCATTAGGCTCTGTCTGACTTAAATATGTCATCGATGCTGCCAGGCCGATAGCTATCAACACCCACCGAATAGCACCCTCGCAAAAGTCTTTGAAACCTCCTCCTACAATCCTGCTGATGGCATACACCAGCAGAACAGCGATAACCAGGATAGCAGTTACTCCGATCAGCCTCTTGTTGTTATTAGCATCTTTTGCGTCTTTCCTTACTTTTTCCACCATTTTCGAATCCTCTTTCACCAATTCATCCAAACTGATGCTGTAGAGATCGCTGAGACTTATTAAACTGACGATATCGGGCAACGACTTTCCGTTTTCCCAATGGGAAACGGTCACACGGGATACCATGATCTTCTCTGCAACTTGATCCTGTGTCATGCCGGCTTTCTGCCTTGCTTCTTTCAGTTTTTCCGAAATCATCATCTTTACGATCTCCTTTGCATGGCTTTAGTTTATCCGAAAACGAACCCGTCTGTCTATCAAATGGCATTTACAGAACCCTCAATCGCTGTAAAAAACCCTTTACATCACCATTTTTCAAGGTTTTTCTTCATCATAACAGCGGAATCCGGATGCCAGATCCCAATTATCCGACAAACTTCGGATTTGTCGGGAAATCATTTCATCCCTGATACACACTTCGTTCATCGAGTACCAGCGCTCAACGTTTCCCTTCGTCATATCCACAAAAAAACTCCGTTTGCATTTATATATAATTACCCATATTTTATCGTATCACAATAGACGCGACTCGTCAAGTTGTTAGATACCGAAATCTGCATGATTTCATAAAATCTCATAAGATCTCATAGGGAAACGCAAAGTAAGGCGAAGCTTGCGCGGTAAGAGTTCCGTTCGGAAAATGCTTGAAACGGAACTCAACGAAAACGGCGACGATCACAAACAAAAAATCAGTTACGATCCGGCGCTTGCATTCCGCGCGCCGATCTGCTATAATGATGGAAAAGCGGCGCCCCTGCCAAAAGCGGACGCCGCCTCAAAACGAAATCCGGAGTTCGGCATGACAAAACACAACCTGACGCGCGCGCTCCTGATCGCGCTGGCTCTGGCGGCGGTCGCCGCCGTCGCGGTCGCCGCCGCGACCCGGCAAAAAAACGGAACGCCTGCCTCCTCCGTCCCGCCGGAGAGCGGCGCCGTCCCGGCGGAGACGCACGGGATCTTTTCCCGGATCTCGCAGGAGGAAGCGCGGGAGCGGATGGCGCGGGACGACGGGCACGCCGTCGTCGACGTGCGGCGGCAGGACGAATACGACGGCGGACATATCCCGGGAGCGATCTGCGTCCCGAACGAGAGCATCGGAGAGAGCCGGCCGGAAGCGCTGCCCGACCCGGATCAGATCCTCCTCGTCTACTGCCGCAGCGGACGCAGGAGCAAAGAAGCGGCGCAGAAGCTCGCGGATCTCGGTTACCGGAACGTGTACGAATTCGGCGGGATCCTGACCTGGACGGGAGAAACGGAAATGAAACGAGACGAAACGGCGCCCGCGAAACCGACGCCCGTCCTTGTGATCGAGGCGAACGGCAAACGCTTTTACGCGACCCCGGAGGATAACTCCTCCGCCGCTGCGCTGATCGATAAACTGAGCTCCGGCCCCCTCACGGTGGAGATGAGCGATTACGGCAATTTTGAAAAGGTCGGCGCGCTCCCGTGGGAGCTCCCGCGAAACGATGAACGCATCACGACAAAGCCGGGCGACGTGATCCTCTATCAGGGCGACCGGATCACCCTGTATTACGACGAGAACACCTGGAGTTTCACGCGGCTCGCCGCAATCGGCAGCGCGACGCGGGAGGACCTGCTCGCCGCGCTCGGAAGCGGCGACGTGACCGTCAGATTCTCTCTGGAATGGAGCGAATAAACTTCCGCAAAAAAAGGCGGGCACACGAGGTGTGCCCGCCTTTTTTTGCGGAAGCGGAAAAGGTCAATTTCCTTCCCGCGGTTCAGTTCTTCCCCGCCTTTTTGCGGACGAGGAGGAAAGCCGCCGCGCCGCCGACCGCGAACGCCACGATCAGCGCGATCGGAAGGATCCACGGCAAAAGCGGGCTCTTCCCGCTTTCATCCGGATCGGTCCCCTCATGCGCGCCGTCTGTCACGGCGGCCGTGTCCGGTTTGGCCGGAGTCGCCGTTTCCTCTCCGGCGGCCGTATCGGGGAGCCGTTCCGTCACCGAAACGGGCTCCGTCTCCTTCGGGACGGTCGTATCGGCCGGTTTTTCCGTTTCCGGAGCGCCCGGTTCCGTCTTCGTATGGCCGCAGACGGTACAGGTATAGACGGTATCGCCTCCCTCTTTTTTGCCGGAGTCATAGGTGTGCTCGCCTTCTCCGAAGGTCGCAAAGCAGGTAAGGCAGACCTTCCAGTGCCGGTTTTCGTCCGATTCGATCTTATAATAATCGTGACTGCAGGCGCCGACCGTCAGGCGGGAGGTGTTGAGGATCGCCGTGGCGCCTCCGTCCTCCGTCCAGTGCACCTTGTATTCGGAGCCGAAGACGGAGACGACCGTGTCTTCGGTAAAAACGTAGCCGGGCGCCGCCGTCAGGGTAAGATCGATCATATAGTCGCCGGGCCGCGCCTTCGCCCCGTCCGCGAGCGGATAGCCGTTATAGTTCCAGACCGCCGAGACGGAGGCGACACCCTCGGCGGAGGTGGTAAAGGCGGAAGAGGTAAGCGTAACGCCGTCGGCGAGGCTCCCGCCCGTCAGCTCGACCCGGGCGATCTTCTTCTCTTCTTCCGCGGACGCCGGAAAAGCAAAGAAAGACGCGAGGAAAAGCATCGCCGTAAAGATCAACGCAAGAAGTTTTTTCATATTCGCTCCCTTATTTTTCCTGTTTCTGTCGTTTTTTCATAAAATGAATCGTTTCCGATCAACGGATGAAATGGGTCGGGGTGATCTCCTCCGTTTCGGGGAGACCGTACTTTTCCTTGCCGAGCGCGATGGAGCGCATCAAAAAGACCATATTGCGCGCCGTGATCCGGGCGTTCTGCAGACCTTCCGCGTCCTCGTCGATCTGCCCGCGCTCCCTGCCGAAGCCGTTGTTCCAGTAGCGGCCGGAGGCGACCGGCATCTGACTGATCGTGAAATACTTGTTCAGCTCGTCGAAGGTGGCGGTCGTACCGGCGCGTCTCGCCACGGCGAAGGCGGCGCCCACCTTCATCCTTTTATCGCAGCGGGAGCTGTAAAAGAGGCGGTCGAGCAGGGCGATCAGGCTGCCGTTTGCCGAGCCGTAGTAAACGGGCGAGGCGATAAGCAGTCCGTCGCACTCCGCGAGTTTCTTTGCGAGGACGTTCACGTCGTCGGAAAGGACGCAGCCCTCCCCGCGCGAGTGGCAGAAGCCGCACGCCATGCAGCCGCGGATCGCCTTGTTCCCGATCTGATAGAGATCGTATCCGATCCCCTCTTTTTCAAAAACGCCGATCGCCTCCTTGAGCAGGCGGTCCGTGTTTCCGTCCGCCCTCGGGCTGCCGTTGATGATCAGTACCTTCATTTTTTCCTCCGGATCTTTTTCTTTTATCCTATGCCGGCGGGAGCCGGCGCAGACCGGTAAACCGTTTTTTCTTATTTCTTTTTCCTGCGGCGGAAGAAGATCGCAGCGCCCGCGGCGAGCGCGGCGACGATCGCTCCGCCGATCACGGCGCCGATCCCCCGTCCCGTGTTTTTGCCGGGCTCCGTCTCGCCCGTTCCGGTCCCGGAGGAAGCGGGAGCTTCCTCTCCGCTTTCCGGGATCACCGCGCCGGCGGTTTCTGTTTCTCCCTTGCCCGTCGTGCCGTCGGAGGGCTTTGCGTCCGTTGTGCTGTCAGCCGGTCCTTTTCCCGTCGTATCCTCGGCGGGCTTTGTGTCCGTCCCCGTGTCGGCGGCTTTTGTCGTATCCGGGGTATCGTCCCCGGCGGGCGCCGATCCTTCCCCGTCAAGCAGGAGCGCGATCAGTTCCTCGCTGCCGGCGGTATAGGGGAGGACCGTCCCCTCTCCGACGACGGTGAACGTTTCCCGCGCGCGCTCGGAGAGGAGGGCGTACGCGCCTTTTTCCAGTTCTACGCGGTAGTGCCCGCTTCCGTTTGCTTTCAGTTCGGTCCGGTCGGTCACGGTCAGGGCCGCGCCCGCCTTTACACGGATAACGCTTTGGGATCCCTTCTCGGCGAGGAGAACAAGATCGTCAAAGATCACGTCGCTCGCGATCTCCATCGCGGCGCCGGGAGCGAGGCGGAAATACGCGTTCGCGTTTTTGCAGTCGGTCCCCTGCCAGACGGAGGTGAAGGTCAGCGGCTTCGGGAGGAGCGGAAGATCGTAAACGGCTCCGGCGGGGACGGAAAGAGGCCCGCCGACCACGACCGTCCCGCCGACAAGAAGACGCTTGAAGACGCCTGCGTCCAGTGTTCTGACCGCGGAGGCGGCGCCGCTCCCATCGGCGGAATCGGAGCCGTTTTTCGGGTCGATCCAGCAGACTCGGCGGGTGCGGTCCGGCGCCGGCTGATCCGAGTCCGGGGGCGCGTCGTAGAGAACGGTCGCCTTGCTCCCGATCCGGATCGTCCCCTCGCCGCTGACCGACTCAAAGGTCCCGCCGTTGACCACGACGGTACTGCCCGCCGTGGCGATGATCCGCATATAACTGCCGTTTGCGGACATCGTGGTCACCGATTCGTCCACGGTGAAGGTAACGCCGGAGGAAACGATGAAGGTATTCGTTTCATGCTCCTGGAAGAGGATCACGTCACGGAGGGTCAGATTGCTCGCCACCGAAACGGTGACGCCGGATCTCATCTTGATCACGCCGGAGGCGGGGTTGGTCGCCGGCTCGGTCTGCCGGTAATCCGCGCCGCCGTGGACCGCCGTGATGACGGCGGATCCGCCGAGCGACCAGGTATAGGCGCTGCCGAAATAGAGTTTTTCGCAGACGACGAGCGTTCCCCCCTTCGGGATCACGCCGATCGCGCCCGTCCCCTCCGTCGACCCGAGCGATTTCTTCGCCGTGGCGGCGGTCAGCCCATCGTTTGCGTTGTTGCCCGTGTTATAGGCGATAAAAGCGACGCGCGAATCGGCAAAAGAGGAAAAAGCGAAGGGAAACAGGCAAAGCAGAGCGGAACAAAACAGAAAGAAAAACTTTTTCATATCATCTTCTCCGATCGTTTCAGTCGTCTTCGCCGGCCTTTTCCAGCAGGGCGATCACGTCCGCAAGTCCGACCGAGCCGCTTGCGTCAACGTCATACGAGCCGACGTAATCCTCGTCCGAGGAAAGGTAGCGGAGGATCGCCCTCGCGTCGTTTGCGGTCGTTTTTCCGTCTCCGTCCGGATCATAGCGCCCGGTGTTCGAGGGCAGGCGCTGCGGCGTGACGGAGGGTCCGCGGAGCGTGAGGATGTCCGGTCCGCCGTCGGGGTCCGGGACGAACTCCACCAGGTCGATGCAGGTATCGCGCCCGCCGTTCCACGGCTTGCCCGGCAGACTGTGCCGGTGGTAGACCATATAGACCTCTTTGCCGTCGGGCGAGGGGACCATCAGGGAGTCGCCCGGGCCGTCTACGGTCTCGTTATACTTGAGGATCGGATTATATTCGCATTTTTTATACGGGCCGAGCGGATTTTTGGAGACCGCGACCGCCTCCCCGTAATGCCGGGAATAGGAGCCTGTCGCGTAAACCATATAGTAATATCCGCCGTGCTTCCAGACAAAGCCGCCTTCGCAGAGGCGCAGCGCGCCGTCGTTGTCCCACTCGCGGTCGGAATAGATGACGCGCGTGGCGGTCTCCGGCTTTGCCGTGACGACGCCGTCCTTCATCGTGACCTCCTCGAGCCAGATCGTCCCGCCCTCGTCGTAGCGGGAGAAGGACATATAGATCTTCCCGTCGTAGCCGACGAAGGGATGCCCGTCGATCTCGGTCACGTTCGGGTTGATCGCCTGCAGTTGTCCGTCGTGCCGGAAGGGACCGAAGGGCGAATCGGAGGAGGCGTAGTAGACGTGGCGTACGTTGTCTTTTCCGATCGGCTTGGCGGCAAAGAAAAGGTAGAAGAGCCCGTCTCCCTCGTTATAGAAGACGTTGGGGCTCCAGGAGGTCCCGCCCTGCACGTTGCTGTACGCGACGGGATCCCACTCAAAGATATAGTTGCGGGGGGTGAAATGGACCAGATCGGGCGAGGTATAGACGCGGAAGATGTTTTTGCCGTCGTTGACCTGATAGACGTAAAGATAATAAGTGCCGTTATAGAAGAGCACGTCCGGGTCGGCGCCGGGATTGACGGGGTTGAGATAGGTCTCGCCCGCCGGGAGAGCGGGACTCTCCCCGATCGAAAGCTCCCGCACCTTGCCCCCCTCGAGCCAGAAGCCGATCCTGCCGTCCGCATCGGCGATCGGGAGTTCGAACTGGGGCAGCGCGTCCTCGCCCTGATAGAGCCAGTCATAGAAGAGGGAGACGGCGCCGCCGCGCGCAACGACCGACGCGCTGCAAAAGCCCTCGCGGATCCTGACCGAACGCTCGGCGATCCACTCGAACTTCCCTTGCGAGATCCGGTAGAAAAGGACCTTTTGCGAGTAGGCGTTCAGCTCGAAGGCGTAGCCGTTGTCCGCGTCCTTCATCCCGAAGTAGAAGCGGGCGATCCCCTTCCCCGTCGCGGAGAAGGAGACGAGGAAGTCTCCGGTCTGCTCCGCCTCGGAGAGCATCGAGCCGTATCCCTCCGCCGCGCTCCCGTCCGACGAGAGACCGGAGGAAAGGAAGGAGACGCCGCAAAGGGAGACGCGCTCGCCCGTCCCCGACAGGCGGTCGGAGGAGAGGACGCTGACGCGGAAGTTGTCAAAACGGCCTGCGTCGTTATAGTACTGCCGGATGCCCACGGTCGAAGTGAAGGCGTCGTAGATATCGTTTTCGTGATCGCCGAGCTCGTAGCGGAAGCTCTGGTAAAGGGTCTTGCCGTCAAGGGAGGTGGTGCGGAAGGTCATGGTCTTTTCCGCCCGCTGGACCCAGACCCAAAGATGAAAGTCGCGCGTCGGAAGCGGGACGGTCCCGGGAGCAAAGGCGCCGCCCCAGCCCGTTTCGCTGAAATAGGCGATGGTCGTCTTCTCCCCCTTGCCGGTCGTGGTGCAGGTATATCCCGAAAAATAGGAGGGCGTGCGCGTGAGGGAGGGACCCGTCGCCCCGATCAGGAGCCCGCCCATGGAGGTACAGCCGAGGTAGTCCGCCTCCACGATGTAATCGAGCCCGGCGTACTGCTCCGGGATGGTATAGGCGGCGTAGGCGGAGGTGCCGCTGCCGACGGCCTTGAGGCCTCCGTCCCTTCCCTTCATCGTGCCGTAGAGGCGGAAGTCGGCAAGGCTCTCGCTTGAAAAATCGTTTTCATAGATCACGCGGGGGGTGGCGCCGGTCGCCGCCGTGGCGGGGAAAAACTTTTCCCGCTCGCGCGCCGTGCCCTCCGAGCCCGCGCCGTCCGCCGTCGCGATCCCCGCGACGGGAAGGATCAGCGAAAGGAACAGCAGGGAAAGAAAGGCGAAAAAGCTCTTTTTCCTCGGTTTTTTTTCGGAAAGGATCATTTTAATACCTCCGATCAGCGGTTTTGACAAGAATTAGAATAAGGATACCATATCCCGACCCGAAAAACAAGGGAAGCCGTTATCCGACGGGAAAAATGCTTCCGCCGATAAACTCGCGGATCAGGCTGTTGCGCGGAACGTCCTCGCAGGAGAGGCCGAGAAAGTAGTCGAGGAATTTGAGCAGGCGCTTTGCCTCCGGGTACTCCGGCGCGTCCTCGGAGATGGAAAAGAGGAGCGGCTCCGCAAAGATCTTCAGGACCGCGAGCTCGTAGAGAGAGGCGGAATTGAACATCACGTCCGCCTTTTCCTGATACGGGAAGATATGCTTTGTCTCTCCGCGGCGGACGGACTGCCAGCGGGAGATGGTCTCGGTCGCGGAAAAGCCGCGGGTCCGCGCGTCCCGCACCATCCGGCGGATCTCGCGGTTGTCGGTGGTCGGGATGCGGTTGTGCTCGTCGATATTGAGCGCCGTCACGGCGCTGACGTAGATCTTGAATTTGTCCTCCGGGCGGATCGCGTAGGAGAGACGGTCGTTTAAGCCGTGGATCCCCTCGATGACAAGGACCTCGCCCGCACCGAGCTTCATCGCATTCCCCGCGAACTCCGGGATCCCCGTCCGGAAGTTGAAGGACGGGAGCTGTACGCTCTCCCCGCGCAAAAGCGCCGTCATCTGCTCGTTGAAGAGCTCGATGTTGATCGCCTCAAGACACTCGAAATCGTACTCCCCGGTCTCGTCCCTCGGCGTCATCGAGCGCTCCACATAATAGTCGTCGCAGGCAATGGGATGCGCGCGCAGGCCGACGTTGCTCAGCTGGACGGAAAGCCGGTGGGAAAAGGAGGTCTTGCCGGAGGAGGAGGGGCCTGCGATCATAACGATGCGGCGATCTTCCTCTTTGATCCGGCGGGCGATCTCCCCGATCAGATGCTCCTGATACGCCTCCGACGCGAGGATGATATCCCGCCCCTCGCCGCGGGTGATGGCGTCGTTGAGGGCGGCGACGGTCGGCACGCCGATATGCTCTCCCCAGCGGTTGGTCCGGCGCATCGTGGCAAAGAGCTTCTGCGGCATCTGACGGCTGCCCGGCTTCCCCGGATCCGCGCGGTTCGGCAGGATCAGCAGGATCCCGCCCTCCGACCGCTCCAGGTCAAAGAGAGTGATATAGCCCGCCGACGGCGGCATATAGCCGTAGTAATAGTCGTAATAGTTGCCGAGGCGGTAGACGTTGGTGGTGGAGGCGCGGCGGTAGTGGAAGAGCCGCTCCTTGTCCGTCATCCCGTGCCGGCGGAAGAGCTCGACCGCCTCCCGCGTCGCCATCCGGATCTTGACGAATTTTTCATCCCGGCGGACGTAATCCTCCATCGTCTCCCGGATCGCGGCGATCTCGGCGTCGGAGGGAGCGGCGGTCCCGTCCCCGCCGGAGCCCTTCAGCTCCAGCGAGAAAAAGAGCGCGTCTCCGATCGCGTATTCCAGTTTCAGGTTACTGATCTTTTTCCCGAGGACGCGGTTCGCGGCGCGCAAAAAAAGCATCGTCGCGCCGCGCTCGTAGGTCTTGTGCCCGTCCCTCTCCTTTGTTGTGATGAAGGTCAGCTCCGCCGGTCCGCGGGAAGCGTCCTCCCCTACCTCCTTGTTCAGTTCGACGAGCTTCTGCCCGACCCGCGCAAGGATGATCGGAGCGTCGTACTTCTCCTGTACTTTCCGGGCAAGGGAGAGATAGGTCGTCTTTTTTTCCGCTTCAAGCGGCGTGTTCTGATGGATCAGCGTCATGGCGGCCTCCGTCTTTGCTTATGATCTGCTATACTGTTTTATTTTGCTATTTTATCATATAACAAAACGGTGTTTTTTGTCAACCGAACGGAAAAACTTTCTTTTCCGCAAAAGAGAAAAAAGGAAATGTTCCGCGGCCCGGGGTTGCATTCTCTCCCTTTCCGTGTTACAATCAAAAAAAGCTCTCAAAAGGAAAGGAAGACCGTATGAAAATCACACAGTATTCCACAAACGCCTTCCGGCGTTTCGGCGCCAGTGAGCTCCGCCCCGCGCTCCCTATGCCGGAGCTGATCACGGCGGCGCCGGCAAAAGAGCCGATCGCAAGCAGCTTCCTCGGATTCGGCGTCGCTCTCACCGGCAGCTCCTGCTATCTGCTCAACGCCATGGAGCCGGACCGGCGCAGGGAGCTGCTTGATTCTGTATATTCCGACCGGGGGCTCGCCCTCTCTGTCGGCAGGCTCACGGTCGCCTCGAGCGATTACTCCGCCGAGCTCTATTCCTACGACGACGTAAAGGAAGATCGGGAGCTGCGGCACTTCTCCGTCGAGCGGGACCGCGCCTATATCCTCCCGATGCTCCGTCAGATCCTCTCCGTACGGCCGCTTCGTCTCTTCGCCTCCCCCTGGAGCCCGCCCGGCTGGATGAAAACGGGCGGTTCGATGTGCGGGGGCTTTATGCGGGAGGAATACCTCGACTGCTATGCGGACTATCTTGTGCGCTACCTGCTCGCCTACCGGGAAGAGGGGATCCCGATCTTTGCCCTCACCCCGCAGAACGAACCGCTCAACAACCAGTTCGGCCGGATGCCCGCCTGC
>CACYYS010000026.1 GCA_902778725.1 uncultured Ruminococcus sp. | reverse complement strand
CGATGATCTCGTCGGCGATGCGCAGGATCCGCTCCTGATGCGAGATGATGACCATGGAGCCGTGGAGATCCCTGCGCAGATCCTCGAAAACGCGGATCAGATTGGTAAAGCTCCAGAGATCGATCCCCGCCTCCGGCTCGTCAAAAACGGTGATGCGCGTCCCGCGCGCGAGGACCGAGGCGATCTCGATCCGCTTGATCTCCCCGCCGGAGAGCGTGGCGTTGACCTCACGGTCAAGGTACTCTCTCGCGCAAAGGCCGACCTTGGCGAGATAATCGCAGAGCTTGCCCTCGGAGATCTTGCCGCCGGCGGAGATCTCCAGAAGACGGCGGACGGTGATCCCCTTGAAGCGGACCGGCTGCTGGAAGCCGAAGCTGATGCCGGCTTTTGCGCGTTCGGTCGCGTCGAGGGCGGTGATATCCTCCCCGTCGAGCAGGATCCTGCCGGAGAGCGGAGTCTCGAGCCCGGCGATGATCTTGGCCGCCGTGGTCTTGCCGCCGCCGTTCGGGCCGGTGATGACCGCGAGTTTGCCGTCCGGCACCTCAAAGGAAAGATCGTCAAGGATCCTCGTCCCGTCCGGGGCGTCCCAGACGATATGTTCAAGTTTCAGCATAATACTTCCTCTGTCGCGGGCAGGGACAGATCTCCCTCTCCGCGCCTTTCTCCAAGTGATTGTAACACATCCGCGCCGAATATGCAAGCCCGGCGAAAAGAAAAAAGGGAGCGGCGCCCCCTCTTTATCTCTCCTGCTCCCGCGCGAGCAGCGCGCCGAGATCGATCACCCCGCCGCCGAGCGCCTCCGCCTCCTCCCGGTCGTGCGTGATGAAGATCACGGTCTTCCCTTTTGTCAGTTCGAGGGTACAGCGGACCGTCTCCTCCCGGCTCTTCTCGTCAAGACCCTTGAAGGGCTCGTCGAGGAAGAGGATATCCGCGTCGTACGCGAGGGCGCGGGCGAGGGCGACCCGGCGCTTCATCCCGCCGCTGAACTCCCGGACCGGGCGGGAGAGCTCCTCGCCGAGCCCGAGACGGGCAAGCAGCTCCGCCGCCCTTTTGCGGTCCCGACCCGGCAGGACGAAGCGGACGTTCGAGAGCGCGGAAAACTCCTCCGCGAGCCGGTCCTCCTGGAAAACGAACGCCTTTTTCTCCGGGACGCCGGAAATCTCTCCCGCGTCCGGCGGGATCAGCCCCGCCAGAAGAAAAGCGAGAGTCGTCTTCCCGCAGCCGGAGGGACCCATCAAAGCGGTAACGGCGCCGAGCGGAAGATCGAGGGTGAGGGAGGAGATGACCCGCTTCTCCCCGTAGGATTTTGAGAGGCCGCGGACCGAGATCGTTTCGTTCATAGCTTCTCCGATCCGGCGAACAGCTTTTTCAGAAGAAAGAGGAACGCCTTTTCAAATATCACGCTCGCAAGCACAAGGACGACCGTCCAGGCAAAAAGATCGCAGGTATCGAGATAGATCTTGGCGTAATAGAGCTTCTCCCCGATCGAGCCGTCCACCATCCCGATTACCTCGGCGGCGACGCCCGCCTTCCAGGACATGCCGAGCGCCACGCTGCAGGCGGAAAGAAGGTAGGGCTTGACCGCCGGGAGATAGAGCATGTGCAGCCGCCGCAGACGGGGGACGCGGTAGAGCCGCGCCATCTCAAGGAGCTTCGGATCCGCGCTCTTCAGCCCCTGCAGCGCGTTCTGGTAGAGGATGGGAAAAACCATCAGAAAGGAGATGAAGACCGCGAGACTCCCCGTCGTGAGCCAGATCAGACCGATGATGATAAAGGAAGCGACGGGGACCGCGCGTACCGTGACGACGTACGGCCGCAGCAGGATCTCCAAGACGGGAAAGCGGCAGGCGAGCAGGGCAAGCAGCCCGCTGAGAAGGAACGCCGCGAAAAAGCCGAGCACGATGCGGGAAAAGCTGGAAAAGAGCGTGGAAAAAAAGTCCGCCTCCCGCCAGAGCGTAAAAAGGCGGCCGACGACCCGGACGGGCGAGACGAGCAGAACGTCCAGATCCGTCACCATGGCCGCGGCCTGCCAAAAAAGGATCGCCGCCGCGACGGCGGCGATCCTCTGCCAGAGCTTGCCCTTATTTGACGTAGTAGTAGTCGTCTGCGGGGAGCTTGCCTCCGACGGAGGCGGGATTCTGTTCATAGAGTACATGGAGATACCCCTTTATGACCGGCAGCATCTCGGAGCCGCTGATGCAGACGATATTGCAGTAAGGGATCGCCTTTTCCGCGACGGCGGCCTTCACGATGCCGTAATGTTCCACAAGGACGGCGGCGTCCTTGGGGTTTTTGTTTGCGTAATCGGTGGACGCGGCGTAATCCGCAAGGAAGCGGGAGAGCGCCTCGGGATGCTCCTCGGCGAACGCGGCGCGCACGATGATGCCGGCGGTGACGAGACGGCTGCCGTTGTTCAGCTTGTCCCACTCCGCCGTAAAGTCGAACACGGTGCGCAGTCCCTCGACCTGCGTGCCCGCCACGGTGACGAACGGCTGCGGCAGGACCGCCACAACGTCGGCGCCGCCCTTCATCGCCGCGACGATCTCGGTCGGTTCGCTCTTCCACTCGATCGTAAGATCCTTTTCGGGATCAAGGCCGTTTTGCGACAGGAGATATTTGAAGGCGTATTCCGGCGTGGTCCCCTTGCCGGTGGAATAGACGGTCTTGCCCTTGAGGTCACTCCAGGTCTTGACGGACTCGCCGCCGCTCTCGGTCAGATAAAGGACCCCGAGCGTATTGACGGCGAGGAAGCGGACGCCGCCCTCCGTCTTGTTATAGAGCACGGAGCCGAGATTGGCGGGAACGGCGAGCACGTCCATCTCCCCTTTGAGGAGGAGGGGGGTAAGCTCGTCGGCCGCCGCCGCCATCCGGAAGGCGTAGTCGTTTTCGGTCTTTTTTTCCTCCGCGTCGGCGAGGAGCTTGACAAGGCCGATCGAGGTCGGTCCCTTCAGCGCGCCGAGACGCACCGTGACCTTCTCCCCCGGGACGGCCGAGGTCTCCTCCGCGGGAGAAGCGGCGGTCTCCGTCAGGGCCGCGGGGTCCCGCGCGTCCGTTTGGCAGGCGGCGAAGAGCGGGAGAAGCATCAGCGCCGCAAGAAGTAATGCGATCGTTTTTTTCATAGTCGTTTTCCTTTCGGTTTTTTCATCTTATATTATACGCAAAACCGAAGAAAAACGCGTTGCATTTGCAACGATTTATCGGATGATACGGAAGCTGTTGCGGTAATAGTCGATCAGCCCTTCCCTCTTCATACGGGAGAGCTCCCGCGAGAGGGCGCTGCGATCCGCCCCAAGGTAGGTCGCCATATCCTTGCGGTCAAGCGGGACCGAGAAGGTGTCCGCTCCGGTCTTCTTTGCCTGATCGGAGAAAAAGGTAAGCAGCTTTTCTCTCAAAGTGAGCTTGGAGAGGATCTGGATGCGGCTATTCATCTGCAGGGTGCGGGCGGCGAGCATCGCCGTGAAGCGGCGGGTGAACTCCGCCTCCTGCGGGTCGGCTCCGGCGCGGGAAAGCGAAGCGGTAGAGAGACGGAGAACGGCGCTGTCCTCCTCGGCGGTGATATAGACCGGCGCCTCCCGCACGCCGAGGAAGCAAAGCGACTCGCCGAAGGTCTCGCCCGGCGAGACGGTCGCCATGATCATACGGTTGCCGTCCAGATCGTCGCTTGCGACCTGCACGCCGCCCTCCAGCACAAGGCCGAAGCAGGAAAGCGGCTCCCCCGCCCGGTGCAGAAACTCCCCCCGGGAAAAGAGCATCTTCCGCGCGTCGAAAAAGGCGAGGGCGCGCGAGAGCGCCTCCTCGCCGAGCCCGGAAAAAAGCGGGCAGGCGGAGAGGAGCGCGTGATACGGAGCGAGAGTCTGCGCTGTTTCCATGGCGGTCTCCTTTTCTTTTTACCGTTTTTATTATAAACGGAAGACGGGGAGTCTGTCAAGGCACTTGACTTTTTCCCCTCCGGTGGTAAAATAAAGACAGCAAAAAGACGTTAAGGAAAGGAAAAATATGCGAGCATACGAAAGACTCCTCCATTACGTGACCTACGGGACGCAGAGCTCCGAGACCTCCGGCACGCATCCCAGCACCCCCTCCCAGTTCGCCCTTGCGGACGAGCTGGTCCGCGAGCTGCGGGAGATGGGCGTTGCCGCCGAGCGGGACGGCTCCTGCTACGTCTACGCAAAGATCCCCGCCACACCCGGGCTGGAAAACAAGACGGCGATCGGCTTCATCTCCCATCTCGACACCTCGCCCGACGCGCCCGGCGACGGCGTAAAACCCCAGCTGCACCCAAACTACGACGGAGGCGACCTCCCGCTCGGCGAGAGCGGACTTGTGCTGCGGGTCGCCGACTTCCCGCATCTCCCCGCCCTCCGGGGCAGGACCCTGATCACCTCCGACGGTACGACCCTCCTCGGCGCCGACGACAAGGCGGGCGTCGCCGAGATCATGACCCTCGCGGAACGGCTTACCGCGGGCGGGCTCCCGCACGGACCGGTCTCGATCGCCTTTACCCCCGACGAGGAGATCGGCGAGGGAGCGGATCTCTTTGACGTCGCGCGCTTCGGCGCCGCCTTCGCCTATACGGTAGACGGCGACAGGGAGGGCGGCGTGGAATACGAGAACTTCAACGCCGCCGGCGCCTCCGTGACCGTGCGCGGATTCTCCGTGCATCCCGGCTCCGCCAAGGACACGATGATCAACGCCGCGCTCGTGGCGATGGAATTCCACTCCCTGCTCCCCGCCTGTGACGCGCCGCGCCACACCGCGGGCTACGAGGGCTTCTTCCACCTCACGGATATGAAGGGCGACGTCAGCGAGGCGACCCTCTCCTACATCATCCGCGACCATGACGCCGCCCGCTTTGCGATGCGGGAGGATATGATGCGGCACGCCGCCGCCTGCCTCAATGAAAAATACGGGGAAGGCACCGTCACCCTCACGGTAAAAGAGCAGTACCGCAACATGGCGGAAAAGATCCTGCCGCACGGTGAGATCCTCGAGATCGCCCGACAGGCGGCGCGGGACGCGGGCGTCGAGCCCTTCACCCGTCCGATCCGCGGCGGGACGGACGGCGCGCGCCTCAGCTTTATGGGTCTCCCCTGCCCCAACCTCGGCACCGGCGGCTACGCCTTCCACGGTCCGTACGAGCATATCACGGCGGAGGGGATGGATCTCGCCGCCGAGATCCTTTCCGGCATTGTGCGGGCGTTTGCCGCGAGATGATCGTTTGATAACCGTCTAACTTCAAAAAACAAATCCGCGGGATCTCCGGAAAAATCCGGAGATCCCGCGGATTTCTGCTTTTTTATCAGGCGTTTTTCAACGTTCGATCGTTATCAAACGTATAAAGAGCGCTTCAATCCCGGGTCAGCTCCCAGGTACCGCCGGTCGTCCCCGCTCCGCCTGTCAGGGTAAGTCCGCCGTCCGAGAGGAGGAAGGTATAGATGCAGTCGTGAGCGCGGTCGTCCTCAAAGTCGAGCGAGAGACGGTCGCCCTCCACAAAATACCGGTAGGCGTATTCCTCGCCGTCCCGCGGAAGGACCATCTTCCCCTTACCCCGGCCGTTGAAAACGTACTCCGCGGAAACGGCGGTCCCTCCGTCCGGCAGGGGGACGCGATAACGGTAAGTCCCGGAAAAAAGGTGATCCGGGTCGGAGCCGCCGGAAGAAGACAGCGTGAAAAAGAGGATGACCCCCAACAGGACCAGCAGCGCCGCCGCGATCAGAGCGACGGCGAGCCGGGAGGGACTTCCCGCCGCGGGGAGCTTATAGGAGGAGGAGCGCTTCCTCCCGGTAGGATCGTTGTTCATCATATCACCCGTGCAAAAGGCGGCGGGAGAGCCCGCCGCCTTTTTTTGCGTTTACAGATCGGTCAATCGTTTTCCTTTTTGCGGGGGAGGAGAGCGGCGGCGGCGAACAGGCTTGCCGCGCACAGGAAGGCGAAGAGGAGAGCGCCGCTGTCGCCGGTGGCGGGCGCGGGAGTGACAGACGTATTCGCCTTGATCGTGAACCGCGTTTCGGCCGTGCCGTCGTTATACCGGATCACAAGGGTGTGCTCGCCCGTTTCCAGCGTCTTCAGATACTCGGGAGTGAGAGTCAGCTCGGTCCTGCCGGCGCCGGTCTTTGTGTAAGCGGAAGAGGGGATCGTCTTGCCGTCCGCTTCAACGGCGGTGATCTTGCCGGAGTCGCCGTCCGTCTTGACCACGAGGGACGTTTCCTCGCCCTTGGTGATCTCGGCGTTCGCGCCCTCGGTCACAGCGTAAGCGGAGGCGCCGGCGGGGATCCCGACCGCGTCCTTCCGATAACCGCAGACGGAGCACTCCTCGTGCTTGGAGCCCGCTTCCTTCTCGGTGGCCTCTTTGTCGACGACCCAGAGGAAGGTATGCGCCGCTTCGCCGGATTTTTCACCGCACTCGCACTCGTGCCAATGGTTGTTTGCGTCGTTTTTCCAGGTCTCGGGGAAGGTGTGCGGGATCTGCGGGATCACGGTGCTGTCCTCGGAGATCTCCGTTTTTCCCTCCGCGTCGCTGAAGTACTTATGGCAGACCGAGCACTTCCAGTACTCGATGTTGCCGGCTTTGTGATGGTCGGCCTCCACACGCTCGGTGTGCGCGAGAGTGTGACCCTTGGCGGGATCGACGGTGTCTGCCTGTGCGATCTCGTTGAGGCCGTTTTCATCGCGGTAGAGCTTGCCGCACTTGGTGCAGGTATAGTACTCGATGTTGCCGTCCTCGGTGCAGGTCGCGGGGATCGCCTCGGTCTTCTGCATGGCGTGGACGTGCTCGAGCTTGTCGATCACGGTGCCTTCATTGCGCTTGTAACCGCAGACGGTGCACTCTTCGTGCTTGAGGCCGGTCTCTTCCTCGGTCGCGGCCTTGTCCTGCACCCAAATGAAGCTGTGATTCGCTTGTTCTATGGTACTGCCGCAGGCACACTCCCTCCAGTGGGTGCCCGCGTTACTCTGCATCGAATAGTCGTGGCTTCCCGCCGGGAGTACCAGATCGGCGGCGGTCACTTCGTTGTGGTTTGCGTCAAAGAGCTTGTGGCAGACGGAGCACTCGTAGTGCGCCGCGGTACCGTCCGTCTCGTGCGTGACGGCGGCGACCTCGGGGATCAGGCTGCCGTAATCGTGATCGCCGAGCGGGAGAGTCGGGATCTCGGCGAGCTCGTTCTTGCCCTCGCTGTCGGAGAACATCTTATGGCAGGCGGAGCAGGTATAATACGCGCCGTGGCCCTGCTCCAGGCAGGTAGAGGACTGCTCCGCAACGGGGGTCATGGCATGGCCCTTGGCGGGGTCGGCGATATCGTTTGCGGTGATCTCGTTCTTTCCTTCGGCGTCGGTATAATACTTGCCGCACTTGGTGCAGGTGTAGTATTCGATGTTGCCGGCCTCGGTGCAGGTCGCGGGGACCGCCTCGGTCTTCTGCATATTATGGGTATGCGGGAGCTTGCCGATCACGGTGCCTTCATTGCGCTTGTAGCCGCAGACGCCGCACTCCTCATGCTTGAGGCCGGTCTCCTCCTCGGTCGCGGCCTTGTCCTCGACCCAGCTGAAGCTGTGCGCCGCCTGCTCGATGATATTGCCGCAGCCGCACTCCCTCCAGTGGTTCTCCGTATTGTACTGCATCGAATAGTCGTGGCTGCCCGCCGGGATCGTAAGATCGTCGATCGTGACTTCCTGATACTTTTCATCAAAGAGCTTGCCGCAGGCGGAGCACTCGTAATGCGCCGCGACGCCGTCCGTCTCGTGCGTGACGGCGGGGACCTCGGGGATCAGGGCGCCGTAATCGTGGTCGCCGAGCGGGAGGGTCGGGATCGCGGCGATCTCGTTCTCGCCCGCGGCGTCGGAGAACATCTTATTACAGGAATCGCAGGTAAAATACGTGCTGTGCCCCTGCGCCAGGCAGGTGGAAGGCTCGGAGGGATGCTCGGTCAGAGAGGCGTGCGGGCACGCCGCGGTGACCTTGACGGACTTGACCGCGTCGACAGGCATGACCTCGACGTCGTCAAATGCATCCGGATCATAGCGGGAGATGTAAAAGTCGTTTCCGTCCGCTTCAAAGGTCGCTTCCGTGCCGACGGCAACGCCGTCCTTGAAACGGAAGGTCGCGGTGACCGTCACACCGGGGAAGTCGATCGGATCGCCTTCCGTCGCCATGTAGCTGGCGGAGAAATATCCTTTTCCGTTCGCTTCATCCGCGGTGGAGGACTGCTTGCCGGCGCCGGTGATACTTGAAGCGGTCACCGCGGTCGCCTCGACAAGCGTCTTGTCAAAGTTCACCTTCAAATCGGCGGCGTCGAACTGATCCTTCAACGCGGGGAAAAAGACCGTCACCGTGAAAGTGTCGGTCGTTTTCGGCTCCGCGTTGTCGACCGAGATCCCCATGGTAGGATCCGGCAATTCGGCGGCCGAAGCGGCGAAGGAAAGCGTTGTGAAAAGCAACGCAAAAACCAGTACAAAGGACATGACGCGCTTGTTCATACGATCAAGCTCCTTTCTCCCTTATGTTTCTCTTGATTCTTGTCCGTTTTCTTACCCGTTCGTTCCGTTCTCCGCCGTTTGGGCAGAGCAAGGGACAGTAACCTACGGTACATCTATCATAAAGGATTTCGTTCGGAAAGTCAAGAGAAATTTTTCCTTTTCTCCGTTTCGGGGACGCCGCCCCCTTCCCCCGTCCCGAAAAAGCGCTCGAAAAAAGCGGAAACGGCAGGGCGGGAAAAGCGTCGTCCCCTTGATCCGCTCCGCTTTTTTGCATTGTTTTTTGTGCGCGCCGCTTTTTTTCATTGCTTTCATTGCTTTTTTGCGCGCGGCGTGATAGAATAAAATGGAAATTGCGAAAACAAGGAGACGCATATGAAACACACGCTCAGGCTGCTGTCCCTGCTCTTTTCCGGGACGCTGCTCCTCTCCGCCTGCACGGCTGGCCCCTCCGATCCCGCCGTCACCTCGGACCGGGAGACCTCCGCCTTGTCGGAGACGACCGCGGAGGGGGATCATTTCACGGCGCCGGAGGACACCTCGCTCGTCTTCTCCTCCTCGGACGCGAACGCGAAGGTGAAGGCTCTCTACGGCTCGATCCTCTTTGAGAACGGAGAGTTCCGCACGACCAAAAAAGGCGATTACTCCACCCTGCTCCTTGACACCGGGAAGCTCGACGACTTCACCGTGGAGTGCGACTTTGTCGATCATCAGGCGGGCGGCGGTCTGATCATCCGCGCAAATGAAGAAAAGATCAGCGGCAAGAGCGCCAACTCCTTTTACGGATACCTCGCCTTCATCGGTAAGGACGGCGGCCTCGGCGCCTTCGGAGCCGCCGACAACGAAGGCGGCTGGAAGGGCAACATCTTCGTCTCTGAAAAGAACGTGACAAAAAAAGGCGCGGATCTGCATCTGCGGGTCCTCGCCGTCGCCGACTATATCATCTACACGGTCGCCGATCTCGGGACAGGCGAGGAGATCTTTCGCTTTGAATACCGGCTCGGCGACAGTAAAAACGACGTCCTCTCCGCTACCTCCGGCCTTGTCGGTCTGCGGCTCTACAACGACGGCGGCCTCGGCTGTGTAAAAAATGTGGAAATCCGCTCCCTCAATCCGGTCGCAAAAGCGCTGACGCTGGAAAAGGGAAAATCCTTTACCGCGACGCTCACGCCCGGAAAAACGGAACGGCTCACCGTCCTCTCGGAGACCGGCGTCGGTTACGCATTCCAGATCGACGCGGCCTCTGATACCGTTCTCGTGACGCGGGTGACCGGCTGGAAGACGAAATACGCAGCGCGTTATTCCCTGCCGATCACGGAAGGAAAAGAATACCCTGTCGGCGTCTCCCTCTCGGACGGGGTCTGCCGTTTCTTCTTCTCCTACGAGGACTATCCTCTCTTTGAAGGGGCGATGACGGATAAAGAGGCCGCCGTCAGCGCGTCCTTCTCCTTTACTCCCGTCCTCGCCGACGCGCCCGCGGCGCCCGAAAAGACCTATAAAAATCCCGTCACGGCCGGCGCCGACCCGGAGATCTTCTTTGAAGACGGAGTCTACTATCTCTACACCTTCGGCGGCGGGAACGTCTCCTACCAGACCTCGACCGACCTCTGCACCTGGTCGGAAAAGACGGTCTGCCTCACCCCGAAAGCGGACATCCCGACCCTCACAAGCTTTATGAGCCCCAACATCTTCAAGAGCGGGGATACCTATTACCTCCTGATCGCCTCCAAGACGGAGGGGATCCCGAAAGAACGCATCCGCTACGCGACCGCTTCCTCCCCCAAGGGTCCCTTCACGATGAAGGGGGAGAACGGCTACGTCAACAACGTTCAGGAGATCGGCGGCGCGCCCTTCATCGACGACGACGGGCGGATCTATCTCACCACCGTCCGCTTCGGCGGCGGCAACCACGTCTACATCCAGGAGATCAAAGCGGAGAATGGTACGATCACGCCCGTCACCTCCGGCAAGCTCGTGATCAACCCCGATCAGTACTACGAGATCGACGACTACGGCAAGATCGCCGAGGGCGGCGTGATCACAAAGCACAACGGGCTCTACTACATGCTCTACGCCTCCGGGCACTATAAGGGTCACTACGGGGAAGCGTGCGCGGTCAGCGAGAACGTCCTCGGACCGTACACAAAGATCGGACACAACGAGGTCCTCTCCTTCACCGCTTCCGCGGACGGCGTCGGCGACTGCGTCTTCGTCAACTCGCCCGACGGCAGCGAACTCTTTGTCGCCTACCACAAGCACACCGCAGTCGGCAACGAGGGATCGAGCCGCAGCATCTGCATCGACCGGGTCGTCTTTGTGCCGGATCCGGACGGCGGACCCGACCTTCTCCGCATCGTCGGTCCCACCTCCACTCCGCAGAAGGCTCCGGGCGGCGGAAACTGAAAAAACGGGAAACTGCCCGCGGCGTCAAAAAAACCGACGCCGCGGGCAAAAAATTTATTCACTTTGGAAGAGGTTTTTTGCGCGGTTCGGAATTGACTTGAAAAAACTTCCCTGCTATAATAAAAAAGTAAATTTCCCCATCCTAAATCTTTACGGAGGTCAAGGAACCTATGGAAAACAACAAAAGACCCGAAACAATGGAGCGTATCACCACCCCCGCGCTGGCAGAGGCCTTTATCCGGGAGCAGGTCGCGGCGCTGCGGGAGCAGATCGGCGACGGAAAGGTCCTGCTCGCTCTCTCCGGCGGCGTGGACTCCTCGGTCGTGGCGGCCCTGCTGATCCGCGCGATCGGCAAAAACCTCGTTTGCGTCCACGTTAACCACGGACTCCTGCGCAAGGGGGAACCGGAGCAGGTCATCCGCGTGTTCCGGGACGAGATGAACGCCAACCTGATCTACGTCGACGCGGTCGACCGGTTCCTTGACAAGCTGGCGGGCGTTGCCGAGCCGGAGAAAAAGCGCAAGATCATCGGCGCCGAATTCATCCGCGTCTTTGAGGAAGAGGCGAGAAAGCTCGAGGGCATCGGCTTCCTCGCGCAGGGCACCATCTACCCTGACATCCTCGAGAGCGACGGCGTCAAGGCCCATCACAACGTGGGCGGTCTGCCGGAGGACCTCCGTTTTGAGCTGGTCGAGCCGGTGAAATTCCTCTACAAGGACGAGGTGCGCGTGGTCGGCAAGGCGCTCGGCCTGCCGGACAACATGGTCTACCGTCAGCCCTTCCCCGGCCCCGGACTCGGCGTGCGCTGCGTCGGCGCGATCACCCGCGACCGGCTGGAGGCGCTGCGCGAGGCGGACGCCATCGTGCGCGAGGAGATCGGCAAGCTCCCCTCCGTGCCGTGGCAGTACTTCTGCGCGATCCCCGATATCCAGTCGACCGGCATCAAGGACGGCAAGCGCTACATGGGCTGGATCGTCGTGATCCGCGCGGTCAACACCGTCGACGCCGTCACCGCGACCGTGCCGGAAATCCCCTTCTCCACCCTCTGCACGATCCGCGACCGCATCATCGCGACCGTCCCCGGCGTCAACAGAGTCGCCTGGGACATCTCCGAAAAGCCCGTCGCCACCATCGAGTGGGAATGATCCCGAAAACACCGGAAGCCCGCGTAAAAACCGGATTTTGAAATCTCAAAACGGCGTTTGGCACCGTTTTGGCATCGTCCGGAGCAACTCCGTCGAATAACGGAAAAGAGCTGTCTGACAGAAAATCAGGCGGCTCTTTTTTTGCGTTTTTCCGTTTATTTGATGGTTTGACAGAGGATCACGCTCTCTAATCCGGAATGCTCCTCCAATGCTTTTCCTACATCGATACAATAATCAACAACCATACAATGGGCATTGATATCGTCGTAGTATTCCCTGATCCGCTTCCCGCCCAATGCTTCCATTGTTCTCCAGGAAGCCGGATTATTCAAATCCGCATCCATAAAAACACTTTCGATCCCGTGCTGCGCGCAAACCTTCAACGCCAAATACAGATTGATTTTATTGTATCCTTTTCCCCGCTCCGTCGGTCTGATTGAATACCCGATATGCCCTCCGTAATGACGCAGTTTCTCATTCAGGGCAAGCCGTATGTTGCTCATCCCGATGAGCCGGTTGTCGTCGGCTCGGATAAGGAAAAAGGTTCTGGCAGGTACTTTTTCTGCGCTCGGCTTTCTTGAATAGTCCTCTTTCAGCTTTTCAAGCCACCCCTCGTAATTGTCGAGATATCGGTGCAGTCCGCCTGTACCATTGATTTCCGAGCCGAATTTGCGGAATTCCCCGATATAATCAATTGCCTCGCTTTTCCGCGCGATACCGGGGGCTTCAAAAAAGAACCGTTCCATCCTTCTTCTCCGTTTCCGGCGATCCTCCGCCGCTTTTTCTCTTTATTTCAGCCGGATCGCCCGGACGTAGATCGCGTCGCCGGCGGAGCAGCTGTCAAAGTAGTCGAAGCGGATCCGGTTGACCGTCCCTTTCCAGAACGGCAGCGCGCCGAGATCGACCGTCACCGTGTGCCAGAGGCCGTCCCGGATCAGTTTTTCCCTCGTCCGCTCGGAGCCGTCGGGGTAGGCTTTGGCGCCGGTGCAAAGGAAGAAATCGGCCTCGTATCCGTCCTTCCCGTTCTCCGGCGGGATCCTGTAATCGATCTCCAGCGTTTTGTAATCCTCCGCCCGCAGCGTTTCGGAGAGCGCCGCGTATTCGATCATGACCTGCGGATCATGCGCGTCCGTGACCGTGAGGCGAAGCGCCCTCTGCTCCCCGTCGTAGAAGATCTCCGTCCCTTTGGGGGAGGTAAGCAGTTCCCTGCCGCTCTCCTCCGACAGATCGATCTCCACGGCCTCCGCTCCTGCGTCCGCCGTCCTGAGCGACACGCCGTTTTTGCGCAGCGCTTCGTTTTGGGAGAAATCCCTGTTCTGCCGGAAGGTTTCCCGGATCTCCGCCAGCGTGCCGGTCGCGATCAGATAACTGTACGTTATGGGCTCGAAGGAAACGAGCCGGAACCGGTTGATCGGGGCGACGTAGTTTGTCGCGTCGTCCGCGGGATCCTTTGAACCGTTATACTGATACCGCCCGGCGGTATAGGAATCCACGCCGGGAACAAAAAGGCCGACGCCGAATCCGGTCTCCGAGGACGTCCACGCGCACCACGTTTCCGTATTCCCTTCCCGGAGGAAGAACCGGCAGGAGGCCGCCTTGGCCGGATCCCCCCAGAAAGCAAGCGCGTCGCGGGAGAAAAGAGGAGCGTCCGTCCAGGGCTCCGCGCCGTTATACCATGTGAAACGGTCGAGATAGCTCACGGTATAAAACGCCGGCAGCTCCTGGTCGCGCACCGGATGCGTCCAGCCGGAGAAATCGACGAAACGGTTGTCGACGCGGATCACGCCGTCCGACACCGTATAGGTGTTTTCCATATAGCTTTTTGTTATTTTGTTGTTCAGAGACCAGTCCTGCGGCTGCGACTTGATATAGACCGAATCCCCGTCCACCCGCAGATCGATCAGGCGGCTCGGATTGCCGTACCGGTCTCCGCCCTGAACGGGATTGTACGCCCACGCCGAGCCGTTGTACCGGCCCGCCTGATACTCGCTGTTGCCGGCCGTTCCGTAGTAGGACTGCTGGACGAGCCTGCCGGTGTCGTGGCAGTTGATCAGGTTGGCAAGACCGTCGATCCCGCACGTTTTATCTTCTATATACTGGATGCCGCCGCCCCAGGCAAGCCGGATGCCGACCCTGAAGCGATCGTTTTCGATATCATACGTCCCGTCGCGCCGGACTGAGACGGACTCCGTCCGGATCTCCGAGAGGGTAAAATCCGTCTCTCTGCCGTCGCAGGTCCCGATCCTCACCGTGCGGAGATCCCTTGCCGTCTGACCGTCCGGATAAGAGGAGATCAGACCGCTGAAGGCAACGCCCTCCCCGGCCTCCAGATAGAAATCGTCGGTTTTTTCCGTCCCCGAGACGGTATAGGTCACAAAGATCCGGAGCGCTCGGCCGGAGGAATAGCGGAGGGTCAGACGGTTGAAATCCTCTCCGGGCGTCCCGTCGGAAAACCGCAGCACAAAGCCGGAGCGCACGGAAAACGTCTTTCCGTCCTCTTTTGCGCTCCCGCTTGCCGTATAGCGGACCCCGTTATCCGTTTGATAGATCCGTTCGGTCGGGACGGCGGCGGTCTCCTCCGGGAGCTTTGTTTCCGCCGGCGCCGCGGTCTCCCGCGGCGGATCCTCCCCGGCGGTCTCCTGTCCGGGCGGCGACGTTTCCCGTCTTTCCGTTGTTTTGGCTTCCGTTTCCCGCGCAGCCGATCCCGGCTCCCCCGCCGTTTGCGCGGCGGTTTGTTCCGCTGTCGGCGCATCGCCGGTCACAGCGGGAACGGACGGAGCGCCGCCGCACGCGGCAAGCTGAAAAAGCGCCGTCACGGCGGCGCCGAGCAAAAGCATGCGGAGCGCGGCTGTTTTTCCCATAAAACGATCCCTCTTTCCGGTATGGCCTTTTGCGGCAGCGGGCTTTCGCCGTTTTTGGGGGTCCGGCGTTTCAGCCGCGTTTTTTCCCCATCAGTGCGGCGCCGGCGCGGAAGCGCCCGCAAACGAGAAGGCGGGCGGACCGATCCGCAAAGACCGCCGTTTTCCGAGTGTTTGATCCGTTTTCCCTCTCACGGGCGGATCCGGGCAAAAAACCGGGATCAAACCGGCGCTTTGTCCGAAAACGCGACCGATTTTGCCCACGCCGCGATCGAAGCGGCGTACTGTCCGGCCTTTGCCTCCGGGACAGCGAATTGCACCATCCAGAACGCGTCGCCGGTTTTATAAACATACGCAAAAAAGCGGATCGGCTCGTTCGGGGAATTGTCGTTTTTATATTCAAACCAAGTCAATCCGTCCGCGGTCTTCGACCCGTCAGAGTTCACTTGATTTCCCCGGATCACCAGCTCGGCGTACTCGCCGGGCGTTTTGGTCTCTAAGCCCTCAAGGATCGAAAACGGTTCCTTCAGGGCAAGCACTCCGACGTTTTTTGAACCATACACGGCAAGAAAGTCTCCGGTGGCTTCGTTTTCCCGGAATTCGTTTGTCAGCGTAATGCTCATTTCCTCGCAGGTAAAGGTCTTCTGCTTCTTTTGTCCGGCGGAACGCAGGCCGGTGCTGATCGCAACTCCCGCGACGCTCCCGACAAGAACGGCAAGCACCAGGATGATCACTCCTTTTCGCGAGCCGCGTTTGCGGTTTGCCAAAGCTTCCCGGTTCCCTTCGTTCTGATCGAAGCAAAACGCGTTTCCGATCGCGGGATCGAAACGGGGCTTCCCGGAAAGGAAGACATCTTCTGTGCCCTCGGGAATCTGATAGGATTCACAGCACCAGTCTTTGCTCGCCTTGTCGACGATCACAAAGATCCGGGCCGCGTTCTCGCCCACGTCGAAGGTTTTTTCCTCACCGTTTTTCAACTCGCCGAGCTTGCGGCAAGGGACCTGCCGGATCGTGATCTCCTCTGACGCGGGATCCTCGATATAAACTTTGATCTTGCAGAGGCATCCTACAAAGCTCTTGTTTCTTTTGATCGTTAAAACGCGCATTTTTATCCTCTCTTTTTGATTTTCCGAAGTGTTACGCGGGGACCACGTCGATCACGGCGAACTCCGAGCGCGTCCCGGTCTTGAAGGGGATCGCCCAGCCGGAAATGCCGGAGGTAACGATGAAGGTCGTCCCTTCCCTCTCTTCGAGCCCGTAGGTCTGGTCGTTTGCGCCGAAGAGCTCCCCGATCTGCCCCGCCGGGAAGATGTGCCCGCCGTGGGTGTGTCCCGAGAGAACGAGATCCGCGCGTCCCGCTTCGTTTTCATAGTCGTTCGGCTGATGGTCGAGCAGGATGGAGAAACGTCCGCGGTCCAGCCCCGCCGTCAGCGTCTCCGCGCTCGCCCGCTCCCGCATGGAGCGGTCCCGCCGCCCGACCAGATCAAAGGCGCCGCCAAGCGAGACGGCCTCGTCCTCCAGGATACGGACGCCGTTTTCCGTCAGCGCGGCGCGAAGCTCGGCGGAGGAAAAGTCGCGGTATTCGTAATAACCGTTATCGTGGTTGCCGTAGACGAACCAGACGCCGCGGGGCGCCTCCAGCGCGCCGAGCGCGCGGCAGGCCGCGAGCATATCTTCCTTTTTGCTGTCGTCGTCCACAAAATCGCCGACGATGACGACCGCGTCCGGCTCCGTCTCCCGCACCCGCTCCATCTCGCGGGCAAAGGCGGCGCCGTCCAGCGTGATGCCGAGGTGGGAGTCCGCGATCAGGACGACGCGCATTTTCTCCCCGGTCTGCAGTTTTTCACTCCTCACGGTATAACCGGTCACGGAGACGGAATGCGCCTGATACCAGCCGACGCCGAGATAGACAATGCAAAGGAGGAGAGCGGTATAAGTGCGCAGATCGGCGGACCACTCCCGCTTTGCCGCGCGCCGGATCACCAGTCCGAGCAGATCGGCCAGAGCAAAAAAAACAACAAGATGGATCACCACGATAAAAAGCGTGGCGAGATTGATCAACGCAAACGCCGCGACGGGAAGGAGACAGAGCGCCGCCGCAAGCCACGGGAGAGCGGGGTTCTTCTCTTTCAGGCGGGCGATAAAGGAAAGCCGGCGGAACCGGGTCAGGAGATAGAACACTCCCGCCAACGTCAGAAGCAGGGCAAAAACGAGCAAAGCGAACCAAAAACCCATAAAGACCTCCGGGTAACGTATCTTTCGCGAGATCAGGCTCCCGTCCAGGGGATCAGCAGCTCGGGCGGGAGACGCGACGCGTCAAACCGGTAATGCGCCGCGACCGTATCGCGGCCGAGGTAATCCTCCTCCCGCCGCGGCTGGCCGCCGTTGTGGATGATATAGGGTCTACCCGCCGCGCTGCGGATATCGGAGACGACGGCAATGTGGCTGTTCTCCCCGAAGATCACGATGTCGCCCGGCTGCCATTCGGCGATCTCGCCGACGTCCGTCGTGAGGCGGAGCGCATAGGTATCAAAGAAGACGCGGAGGGTCTTCACACGGCGAAAGTCGATCTTATCGTCCCGCTCGGCGATCAGCGGATAGCGCTCCGGGTGATCCGCGATATCGCGGTCCACCATCCAGCGCAGCGCATACCCCGCCTGGCGGAAGGCGCGCCACACCACGTCGGTGCAGACGCCGATATCCTCCGGCGGGTAACCGCTCTCCTGATACGCGCCGTCATAACGGGGCGCGCGCTCCGCGTCGGCGCGCGCGCCGAGGAGAAAGTCGGTATAGTCGTCAACGCCGTTTGCGTTGAAGTCGACGGGGCTGACCGCGCGCTCGATGCCGAAGTCCTCCCCCGTACGGCGCCCGCAGCCGGTGAGAAGCAGCGTGAACGCAAAAAGCAGGAGAAGGAGGCGAGACGGCGCGCTTCTTTTCGTATCTTCCGCTCTTTTCATCGCACTTCCCTTTCGCCGCCCGGCCGCCGTCGGCGCGGGGCTTTTTCGATATTATAGCAAAAAGGAGAGGAAAACGCAAGCGGTTTTCCTCTCCCGCGCAAAAAAGAGAAGATCCGCCCGCTTCGGAAAAAGGGGAACGGTTCTTTCCCCGCGGCGGAAAAAAATTGCTCTTTTCCCTTGACAAAGCAGGAACGGAGTGTTATAATACACGTTGCGTGGATTTCCCGTCCCTCCCATTAGCCGGAATGGCGAAACTGGCAGACGCCCGGGACTTAAAATCCCGTGAGAGTAACATCTCGTACCGGTTCGATCCCGGTTTCCGGCACCAAATATCGCGGGGTAGAGCAGTTGGTAGCTCGTCGGGCTCATAACCCGGAGGTCATGTGGTTCAAGTCCCATCCCCGCAACCATTTAGAGAGTTCATAACGGATTTGAGTTATGGACTCTCGTTTTTTAAAAAAGTGTAATGAAAACAAGGGGTTAAAATGTCTTACTATGATGCTGAATTAGTACAAATACCATTTTACAAGGATCATCCTGAACTTCTTCCATTTGTGGGTTCATCCTTTTATGATTTCAAATACAAAATACTTATCGTCGGTGAAAGTCATTATATCGATCAAACATATGGAAACGTTCGATATGACAACTCTTATTTTTTGAACCATTGGTGGAATGGAACGCATGACGAAATCAACAGTGAACCATTTTCCGGATGGTATAATACCCGAGGCGTAATTGAGAACTATCTAAATGGAAATCGGTCTAAAGGACATTTGATTTTTACAAACCTTGTAAAAGCATTCAGCGAATGTGTTTTGAATCAAAGAATCGATAGTATTACAACTGAAAACTCTCAAGTGTTTCAATACCTTGCATTCATGAATTTCTTTCAAATGCCATCCATAATAAGAGGAGAAAAGTATTGGAACTCACTTTTGAACACAGATCAATCAACCGCCATAGAATTGTGGAATGTATGTAAAGTTAATTCCGCTAAAGTATTGGATGCTGTAATTGACATTCTTAAACCAAAAGTTGTGATATTTTCGTCGACTTCTGCTTTCTGGGCATATCAAGAAGCAGAACATAAGCATAATTCGTTGATCGAATGTGTTCCTCACGCTGGATGCAAATGGTGGAATAAAAAGTGCAAAAAGTATGGAAACAAAAGTGGTAAAGAAGTATTTATCGATGTTTTGACAAAACACTTAAAAACAACACAATAATCCTATGTATCGGAGCAGGTTTTCCTGCTCCTTTTTTTCGGGGTCCCCGGCAAGCCGATAGGCTTGTTGGGGTGAATTTATCCTCCTTCCTCACATTCTTCTCCGTCGTCGCCGTAGTGTACCTTGATCGGCGCGCAGGAGATATACTCCACCGATACTCCTTGCCTCGTGTCCTCCGAAAAGCGGGTCTCTTCGTCCGGGATCTCGAGATACCCGACGAAGCGGTAGTAGATCACCACGCGCTGGGTGCGGTTCTTGCCCACGCCCTCGGTCTCGTGCACCTCGATCCGGTCTATCAGTTCGGTCAGAAGATTCTTCGTCAGCATCTTCATTTCCATAAATCTTCGGATCGCGCGGACGAACTTGTCCCGCTCGTAGCGGCGGTCGTCAAGGTCTTTCAACTTCTCCTGCAGGACGATGATCCGCTCCTTCAGCCGCGCCCGTTCCTCGTTGTACTCGCGGGAGAGGATCATGAAATCCTCGTCCGAGACCTTTTCGCTCAGGTTGTTCTCGTAGAGCTGTTTCAGAAGCTTCGGGATCAGCTCCAGCCGCTTGGTCGCTTTGGTAAGCTCCCCGGTCGTCTGTTTGTGAGAGATCTGATACTCCTTATCGCTCTTTCGCGCTAAGATCTCGGCGAAACGGTCCTCGTCGTCCCGCAGATAGTCCGCGAGTCTGCGCAGCTCCATCGTCACGATGGTGTAGAGCGCGTCGGCGCGGATATAGTGGCGGGTCTTGCAGGTCCCGCGATAGTCCTTTTCGTAGTTTGAACAGGAGAAAAAGTGGATATCCTTATTGGTGGTGCTGGTGTGATACCACAGCTTTTTCCCGCAGTCCGCGCAGTAGACGAGATCGCAGAAGATGCTTTTCGGTCCGTTTTCCTCTTTCGGCGGGCGGCGCTTGGTCTTGCCGATCAGCTTCTGCACCTTTTCAAAGGTTGAGCGGTCGACGATGGGCTCGTGCACGTCGCGGAAGACCATCTGGTTTTCCTTTGGATTTTCAAGACGCTGTTTGTTTTTGAAGGACTTGGAGTAGGTCTTGAAATTGATGACGTCTCCGCAGTATTCCTGCCGCGAGAGGATGCCGGCTATCGTGGAGCACTTCCACTTGCAGGGGTTGGGCTGAGTCTTCTTGCCGCCTCTGCCCACGCCCTTTTCGTGCCAGTAGGCGGTGCAGTTGAGATGCCCCTCGTCCTGCATGATGCGGGCGATGGTGTCGATGCCGTTGCCTTCGAGATAGAGCTTGAAGATCTCCCGCACCACCGGCGCCGCCTCCGGGTCGATGATCCAGCGGGTCTTGTCCTCCGGATCCTTCATATACCCGTAGGGCGGCTGACCGAGCGGAACGCCCGACTTGCCGCGGGTCTTGTGCGCCGAGCGGCATTTGCGGCTGATATCCTTGGCGTACCACTCGTTCATGATGTTGCGGAACGGCACGAAATCGTCCTCGCCCTCGGCGCTGTCCACGCCGTCGTTGACGGCGATGAAACGGACGTTGCGGCTCGGGAAATAGACCTCGGTGTATTTTCCCGTTTCCAGATATTCGCGCCCGAGACGGGACATATCCTTGACGATCAGCGTCGAAACGAAGCCGTCCTCGATATCCTGTATCAGCCGCTTGAAATCCGGGCGGTTGAAGTTGGTGCCGGTGTAGCCGTCGTCCACGTAGATGCGGACGTTCTCGAAGCCGTGCTCTTTGGCGTAGGCGGTGAGAAGCTTTTTCTGGTTTTCGATGGAGTTGCTCTCCTTATCCGTCCCGTCGTCCCGGGACAGTCGGCAATAGAGAGCGGTGATGCCGACGGGGTTGTTTTTGGGCTGCATTAACGCTCCTTTCCGGCAGCCCTGTGCGCATTCTTCGATATAATATTAGGCTCTTCTTCGACGTCTGTCAATTCTGCGAATTCACTGCCTATAAAGTCTTCGATACGGTCTTTGAACGTCTTGTCCGTGCCGTCGTTTTTCGGCTCGGCGTACCTGCCGTCCACGACGTAGGTCACGCCGCCGATCTTGTATTCCCGGTGGCCGCTTGCCTTGCCGAGCATCTCATGCACGGACGGGCGCTCCTCCTCGGGCGTCGGGTTCTTTTTCTTCTTTGCCATCAGCGCGCCTCCCGGTTCTCGCGGGCGCGCTGCTTTTTGAGCAGCTCCAGCCCCTTGAGGATATCGCGAAGCACCACCTCGAAGTCGGCGCCGGGCTTGAAATACGCCTTGATATCCTCGTATTTCAGCTTGTAGGACGGCTTCTGATTGGGCTTTTCCTCCTTCATGATCCTGTCTACGGCGTTGTAGTCAAGCTTGCCCTCGTCGAAGGCTTTCCTCATCCGGATCGCCTGATCGTGGGACGGGAACGCCTCGGTCTCGTCGATGAGATCCACCACGTCCCGCTGGGCTTCCTCGTCGAGATAGGAAAGCTCCACCGCGGGGCGCATCTTGATCTTTCCGTTATCCACGAAATCCTGAAGTTCGGGGATCAGCTGCGTGAGACGGATATAGCGAGAAATCTGCCTTGCGCTGTCGTCCGCGGATTCAGCCAAAATATCCCGTGATTTCACACCGTCAGAATTGTGGTCCACTGGGCCACCATTTTCTTTTGGCGGTCTTCCCGGAAGTCTCTTGATCGCTTCCAACTTCATCTGGTACGCTCTCCCTTTATCGCAAGGCGCGATCTCCGAACGCTGACTGTTGCTGTCCACCATCAGGATGATCGCCTCGTCCCGGCTGATATCCTTCAGCTCGCACCGCATGGACAGAAGTCCGAGCCGCTCACAGGCGCGCTTGCGGCGGTGACCCGAGATCATCTCATACCGTCCGTCGTCCTTTTTTCTGACCAGCGCCGGCGTGATCACGCCGCGCTCCTTGATGCTTTCCATAAGCGCCTCCATATCTTCGTCGTCCAGTACCCGGTAGGGATGCTCCGGGAAATCGTCGATCTCCGACAGCGGAACGTCGTAGATCTTCGGCAGTCTGTTTTCCTTGCGCTCCTCGTCGGTCATGAACAGCTCGTCGTAAGCCGTCATCCCGAGATCTATCTTTTTTACTTTGCTCATCTGTTTTTACTCTCCTTATCCTTGTTTTTCGTTTTGCGGGTGATATGCTCCCCGCGGAAATCGTTATCCTCAATGCGCTTAAGATTGTCTCGAACGTGACGGCTCCTCTCCAGCACCTCGTCGCAGGTCGTGACCTCGCGCCGGAGTTTTGCGAGCCGCATGGAATAAATGCCGATATTGAACCGTGCCTTGTCCGCTTCGATGAGATCGCGCGCCGCCTCAGCCCGTTTCAGGTAGTTTCTCATCTCATTCCTCAGCCGCATATTTTCGTCGATCTGATCCATCGCCTCCTCTTTGTAATTGATGACGTCTTCTGCGGTTTTCAGATTGTGGTCGACAAGCAGGTCGAGCGTGTCCTCGTACAGCCGCTTCGCGCTGAAATCCTGACGGACGAGATAGTAGACCCGGAAGTTCTGATACGGCCGCTCCTTTGCGATCTTCATCGCCCGGTCGTAGGAGCGGAAAAGCGGGATATAGGTCATGATGCGTACCGGCTCCTCCTCGCCCTCGAACACGTTTTTCGGATCGTCCTGCTCGGGGAGCTCCAACGTTGCGCGTCCGTTATTCGCATAGACGCGTTTGATGATCTCCTCGATGGAATACCCCTCGCCCAGCGATTTGAAGCGGACGAAGCGCTCCGTGCCTGCGTGTTTGATCTTCGCGTGCTTGCCGCTCTCGTCGATGATGAAGCCCATATCGACCATCGCGTTTACAAACTGCGGCATGGTGACGGAACACTTGATCGCAAGGTCTATCGCCGCGCGGATGCTGCTGCGGAGCGTGGGAACGCCCTCCTGCTCGCTCTTCCACTCGCCGTAGCTCATGCCCTTGCCCTGTGGATGCTCGACGACGGATAAGCCGTATTCGCGGCAGAGCCGGTCGGAGACTTCGCGGATCTTCGCGTAGGTCGCGTTGCAGTCGTTGTACTTCAGTCCGTCCTTCCACGACACGGCGTTGATGACGATGTGGTTGTGAAAGTGATCCGTGTTCAGGTGTGTGGCGACGAGCGCTTCGAAGCGGTCGCCGAACACCTCCTCAGCCAGCTTCACGCCGATCCTGTGCGCGGTTTCCGCGTCCACCTCTCCTTCCGCGAAGGACTGATACATGTGGTAGGCGACCTTGCCGGTGGTCTTGCCGTAGCGTTTCTGCGTGGCGGCGAAGGCCTCCTTTGCGTTCTCCGGCAGACAGTTGACGCCGCTGACGTAGAAGCACTTTTCGGTCTTGTCGCCGTCCGCCGCGTAGTCGATCACCCCGTCGAGCGCATGATATTTTTCAATATCCGCGTCGGTCTTTTTGGCGTTGGCGGCGTAGTCGAGCACCTTGTCGAAGCGGTCGCGCACCGGCCAGATCTTCGTTACAGCCATTAAAGACCACCTCCCGAAAGGATCTTCGTGAGCTTCCGGTCGAGCGCGGAAATCTCGGAAAGCGTTTCCCTAATCTCCGGGATATTGACCTCTCCGGCGTTCGCGGCGCGGTTGAGTTGACCCAGATCGCTGCCGATGCGGCGGAGCTGAACGACCGTTTCCTGAAAGTCTGCGGGCGGCAGTTCGACGATCTTCATCTTCTTCCACGCGGCGCGGATGACGTCGCTCATGCTTCTGCCGGTACGCTCTGACTGCTCTTTGAGAAGATCTTTTTCCTCAGCGGTCAGCCGCACTTTGATGGCGACACCACGGTTGTTTTTAGTCATGAGCGTCACCTCCCGGGGTCTCAGGGCTCACCCTGACAAGCGGATTTGTGCACACAAATCCAGTGCTTGTTAAACCGCTCCCGCGAGTCGCGGTCAGGTCGCTTTCGCAGAGATCGGTGACGGCGGTGACAGGCGTGACGGCATTATCGGGGTGCATCCCGTTTTGGTCGTCACCGGCGTCACTCGCGTCACTTTTGCGAAGCGTGATGAGCCGCGCGCTGTTCTTTCTGTGTGTCTCGAACTCGATCCCGGCGGGCTTCAGAATATCGTTGTAATACTCCACGATTGCGTTCTTCACCGCGACCGGCGACATTATAGGATCTCCCGTCGCCTGGATCAGTTCGGTCGCCGTACCCGTCCATTCGGTCTTGTCCCGCATAAACTTCACAAGCTCCATTAGGAACGGCGGCTCTTTCTCCCGCATCATTTCCGAGCTGTCGTTGCGCTCGACGAACACCCACCGCAGGTTTTCAAACCGCAGGACGATCTGCTGCATTTCGATATCGCGCCCGGTGGCGACGAGGATGCCCATCTCCGATTCGCGTTTGTCCTTCATGAGCACGAACGAGGTGTCGACCGCGCCGGTGATTCCCGACGAACCTGAAACCTGGTTGAACACGTCGCTGTCCTTCTGCTTCCTCAGATGGTGGACGAGCAGAAAGGAAACGCCGCTTGAGGCGGAGATCTGTTTCAGCGCGGAAATATCCTCGTAGTCGCTTGCGTACATTCCACCCGATGCGTTGTTCTTCTGCGAGCGGATCTTCTGAAGCGTGTCGATGATGATCAGCTTGGTGTCCGGGTAGGTGTGCAGGTAACTGCCGATCTCGGTGTCCAGTCCGTTGCCGATGGTCCCCGCCGTCACCGCGAAACGCAGGTTTGACGGCGCTTCGTCGGTCAGCTTCATCAGGCGGCTCTGGATGCGCGCCAGCGTGTCTTCGAGGCTGAGATACAGCACGCCGCACTTGACCGTCTCCATACCCCAGAACGGTTCGCCTGCCGCGAGCTTGAGCGCGAGGTCGAGCATCAGCCAGCTTTTACCGATCTTGGCGGAACCGGAGATCAGATGCACACCCTGCGGGATCAGCCCGTTCACAAGGAACTTGCCTTTTGGCAGGGGCTTGTCCAGCAGCGTCGCGGCGTCGATACTCTCGAACCCCTCTCTCCACGCGATGCGCGGATCGTACGCGTCCATTCCGTTCAGCCCGTTCATCGATAGTCCTCCCAGCCCATCCCGAAGAGACACTTCATCAGATCGTCTTTCAGGATGATGAGTTTGTCGCCGTCCCAGCGGGACGGAACAGAACCGACGTGTCTCACGCCTTTTGCGCGTTTCAGATACCGAAGCTTCTTCGCCCTCCCTCTGTCTGTGACCGACGCTTCCGGGATGTCGAAAACAATGATGTCGTTTGGCTTGTTCAGCCCGTTTTTGGAATTTGTTCTCATGACAAATCCTCCTTTAATAAATTTACGGATCAGTGATCCGTATGTAAAAGCCGGTCACCCGAAGGTGGGCGCAGTATTCAAAGGTGCGTGCAGTTATCAAATATGCAATTGCCGCTTTACCCGAACGCCGTTTTTGTGTGCCTGCCCCGGAGTCTCACCGCAGCGTCGCTTCGCTCGGCCTTTCGGCGTCATGGCAAAGTCATATTCCGTTCGGACGGTCATTCAGTTGTCAAGGATCATCAGAGAGTAAATACCC
>CACYYS010000025.1 GCA_902778725.1 uncultured Ruminococcus sp. | reverse complement strand
TCTCCGTTATCTCGGCAGGGAGAAGGAGGCTTACGACAGCTTTTTCGCCGCTTCCTGGAGCTACCGGTTCGCGGCCGCTTCCTATCTTGCGCTCGCGGAGCTTGACGCAAAACGCGGGGACAAAGCCGCCGCGCTGGAAAAACTGGAGATCAGCCTTTCCGCAAACGCGGTCAACCTGACCGCCCTTCGGCTGAAATCCCTGCTCACGGGCGATCCCGCGATCGAGGAGAAGATCGCGGCGCTCGATCCGCTTTGGAACGCGGAGCCGGACAAGCACGAGTACTATATCGGCGCTCGCGGAACTGGACAAAGCGGATCAGACAAAGCCGGAGATCCTCTATTACAAGAGCTATCTGACGGGCGACGCCTCTTTTGCCGAGCGGGCGGAGGAGCTCGACTGGGCGCTTACCTTCCCGGCGCGCCTCGAGGATATCGCCGTCCTCACCGCCGCGGGGACGCCCCTCGCGCATTATTATCTCGGCTGCCTCTACTATGACCGCCGCCGGTACGACGACGCGATCGCCGAGTGGGAGACCGCCGTTTCCCGCCGCCCCGATCTCGCTCCGGCGTGGCGCAACCTCGGACTTGCGTATTACGACAAGAAAAAAGACTACGAAAAGGCTCTTCACGCTCTGGAGCAGGCGCTCCGTTTCGCTCCGGACAACGCCCGGATCTTCTACGAGCTGCTCCAGCTCAAGAAAAACGCGGGCAGACCGGTCGAGGAGAGACTCGCCCTGCATGCGGCGTACCCCGCTCTTTCCGCCCGCCGCGACGACTGCACCCTCGACCGCTCGATCCTTCTGACCGAGCTCGGGCGCTACGACGAAGCGCGCGACGTTCTCCTTGCCCACCGTTTCCATACCTACGAGGGAGGGGAAGGGAACCTGACCCGCCATCACGCCTGGCTCTACGCGCTCCGCGGCTTTACCGCGCTTGCCGCGGGCAAGCCGAAGGCGGCTCTCGCGGAGTTTGAAAAGGGCTTCACCTTCCCGCTCTGCTACGGCGAGGAGAAGAACTACTTTGCACAGGAGTCGCACCTCGGTTACGGCGCCGCCCTTGCCGCGAAGGCCGCGGGCGCGGAGGCAAAGTACAAAAAGTATCTTGCCGCGGCAGAGACGGACCACGCCGCGCCGACCGAGATCTCCTACTTCCGTGCGCTCGCATACCGGGAGGAGGGGAAGACCCGGGAGGCGGACGCTCTGCTCCACGACCTGCTGGAGGCGGGCGAAAAACTGATCCGCGACAAGGACGTTCCCGCCTATTACGGCGTCGGCTCCCCATGCCCCTGCCCGTTTGAGTACAACTTTGACGAACGCAGCGTCGTCAAGGGCAGCCTCTACGCCGCCTTCGCCTTCCTCGGGCTCGGCGACAAGGAGGAGGCGAAGCGCCGCGCTGCCGCGGCGGAGCGCCTCGACCCCACCAACTTCCAGCTCTTCGTTTTCCGCCTCTTTGAGAGCGGAAGGATATGAAGCGCATCCTCTCCTTCTCCCTGATCCTCATCCTTCTCCTCTCCCTTCTCTCCGGCTGCGGCGGCGCGCCCGCCGCGCCGGAGACGGAGAGAGCGTCCGGGACGGCCGCCCCCGAACCTCCTTTTTTGCCTGAGGACGCATACTACGACGGCTATACCTTTACCGTCCTTGCGGCGAGCGGGGCGCCGCGGGGAGATTTCAGTTCCGAACGCATGGAGACTCCCCTGCTCCGCGAGGCGGTCTACCGCCGGGACAGGGAGGCGCAGGACACACTCGGGATCACGCTCCGGACAAGGGAGGCGTTCGGCTACCTTTCCGCCGCTTCCCGCGGGGAAGGCTATCGGGCGCTCGTCCTCTCTTACGGAGCGGAGACCTGCGATTACGATCTTGCGGCGATCGGCGCGTTTGACGCGGCGGTCCTTTCTTACTGCGGGCTTCTGCAGGATCTGCGCGCGCTCTCTTTCCCCGATCTTTCCCGCCCGTGGTGGGATCAGGCTGTCGGTAAGGATCTTTCCTTTTCCGGCAGGCTCTTTTTGGCGGCGGGCGATCTCCTGCCCGCAAACACGGAGGCGGTCGGCTGCGTCCTCGCGCAGGACGCTCTGCTCGGCGGGGAGGGCGCGCGTTCTCTGCGCTCGCTCGTCCTTGAGGGGCGTTTTACGTGGGAGGAGCTCGGCCGTGCCGCAAGCGCTCTCCCGGCGTCGCCGGACGGGGAGACGCCCGCTTCTGTCATCGTCTCGGGCGGGACGGTCCTCTCCGCGCTTGAAGCCGCCGGATGCCGGCTTGCGCGGACGGACGCAGACGGCCGTCTCACGCTTACGCTCGGCGAGCCCGCGGTGAAAACGGCTCTTGCCGCTTACGCCGCGCTCGCTTTCGACCCGGCGCGCTCCTATTCTCCTCAGCGGGAGGGCGAGGCGGTCGGTCGGTGGGACGCGCTCCGGGACAATGCGTTCGCCTCGGGCGACGGCGTCTTCTGCTTTACCTCGCTTTCCGCCGTTCCCGCTCTGCGGGAGCGCGGCGTTTCCTTTTCCGTCCTGCCGTATCCGAAGGTCGATCCGGCGGCGGAATATCAGAGTCCGCTTGATCTCTTCGGGACGGATCTGCTCTGTCTTCCGTTCTATCAGCAGGACAGGGAGCGTACCGGGATCGTCACGGAGGAACTTGCCTTCCTGTCGCGGGAGCTCATCCGCCCCGCGCTCGCCGACCGCTGTCTCCCGGAGACGGGGGAGCGGCGGGAAGAGGAGACGGAGCTTTTCGATCTTCTTCTCTCCCGCCGCGCCTACGATCTAGGCGCCCTTTACGGACTCGGCGATTATCCGCTCACCCTTCCGGCGGCGGACGGTCCCGCGGAGTTTGAGGCGGCGGCGGAGGCCGGCAGAGCCCTTGCCTCCGATCAGATCGGCAAGATCAACGAGAAACTGGCGGAGCTCTATCTGGGCGTCCGCTGAAAGGGGAAAAGATGGATTTTTACGGGATCCTCCGGGAGCACGCCGCCCGCTATCCTGAAATGCGGATAAACGACCTGCTCAAGCTCGCCTATCAGAGCGGCTTCGGCTGCGGGCATTTTGCGGAGCGCGGCGCCGCGCTGGCGCGTCTGAAGGAGGAATACGCCTCTTGCGGACACGGGGGACGCGAGCTTTTTGTCCCCCTCGGCGAGGGACGCGCCCGCCTGATGCTGGACGCCGCCGTCCTCGGGGAGGAGGAGCTTCCGCTTGTCGCCCGCTTTTTCTCCGCCGCGTCGGAGGAGGACGCCGCGCTTGGCGACGGGGAGGAGGCCTTCCGGCAAAAAACGGAGGATATCCTTCGCGCGGCGCGGGAGGGGATGTTCCCCCGCGTCCCGCCGCAGGAGGCGGCGCTCGGCGTGCGGGAGTATTTTGCCCGGGGCGCCGGCCCCCTCTCCCACAGCGGGGAATACCGCGCCGCATACCGTCCGGCGTACCGCGTTTTTTCCCGCACGGCGGTCCGGCTTTTTTCCGCCGCCCGGGAGATCGGACGGCGCCTTTCCGCCGGGGAACGGCTCGTCGTCGGGATCGACGGCCGCGCCGCCGCGGGCAAGACGACGGCGGCGCGTTTTCTCTCTTCCGTCTTTGACGCGGACGTCGTCCATTGCGACGATTTTTTCCTCCCTTCCGCGATGCGCACGGAGGCGCGCCTCGCCGAGCCCGGCGGCAATCTCGACCGGGAGCGTCTTCTCGGCGTGCTCCGCGCGGCGGAGAAGGGAGGACCCTTTTCCTACGGGATCTACGACTGCGGGCTCGAACGGCAAAGCGGTAGCCGTGCGCTATCCGGTGCGCCGGTGCTTCTTACGGAGGGCTCCTACGCCCTGCACCCCGATCTTTTTCCGTTTTACTCCGTAACGCTCTTTCTGGACGTTTCGCCGGACGAGCAGCGCCGGCGGATCCTTGCCCGCTCGCCCGATCTCGCGCCCCGCTTCTTTTCCGAGTGGATCCCGATGGAGGAACGGTACGCCGAGGCGTTCTCGCTGCGGGAGAAGGTCGATTTTCTGCTTTGATCGTCTTTTTCTCTTGACAAACCGGGATCTGCGCGCTATACTGGAAAAAACCGATGAATGAGGTGATTTCTGATGAAACGGATGATCGCTCTGCTTCTCTGCGGCCTGATCCTGCTGCCCCTTTTAGCGGCGTGCGCGAACGGGACGCCGGAGGAAACCGAGAAACCGGCGGAAACGACCGCCGCGCCGGAGACCGAGCCGGAGACCGAACCGGAAACGGCGCCGGAGACCGAGCCGGAGACGGCTCCTCCCGCCGTGACCGAGCTGAAGGAGGGTGCCTGGAACAACTCAAACACGCTCAAAGAGGCACAGAAGTTCTCCCTCCCCTATCAGATCTATCTGCCCGCCGGGTACACGCCGGAGAAGAGCTATCCCGTGCTGTTCTACCTGCACGGCAACGGCTCCCGCGGTACGAACAACACCACCCAGATCTCCAACGACAGCGCGGAGATCCTGAAGCGGATCCGCGCAAACGCCGCCTATAAGGGCGAGGTCATTATGATCGCGCCGCAGTGCAGTACCGCCACCCAGTGGGTCTCCTGCGACTACAAGGTCGGCAACTATACCTCGACCGCCAAACCGGCGGCGTGCCTGCAGACGGCGATCGAGATCTTCGATTACTGGACGGCGATGCTCTCCACCGATCCCGCGCGGTATTATCTCTACGGCAACTCGATGGGCGGCTTTGCCTGCTGGGATCTGATGGCGCGGTTCCCGGACCGCTTTGCCGCCGCCGTGATCGTGGCGGGCTGCGGCGACCTTGCCAAGGCGCCGGAGATCAAGGATCTCGCCATCTGGATCCACCACGGCACCGTGGATCCCACCGTCCCCTATTCGGGCAACGAAAAGATGTATAACGCCCTCAAGGAGGCGGGCGCGGGTGATAACGTCATCCTCACCTCTTACCCCGGCAAGGGACACACCATCTTCAAGGAAGTCGGCGCCTCGTCCGCCGTGCTGAAGTGGCTCTTTGAACAGAAAAAAGGCTGATGAAACGGGCTCCTGCCGGATATCCGGCAGGAGCCCGTGTTTATTTTTTTGCGATCTCGCTCGGTTTGCCCGTGGCGTAGTCAAGCTCAAACCCCGGCTGCGCGTTGAAGCAGAAGACGTGGAAGGAGATCCCCTCGCCCCGGTCCTCGACGGACCACGCCTCCAGCTCTACGCCGCGGCAGAGCAGCTCGTCTCCGTAAAAGAAGGGCGTGGCGCGGTAGAGGACGTGGTAGCCGGTCTCGCGGATGAAGTCGGCCACCGTGATCTCGTAGGGGAGCATACCGGATACGTTCATCTCCCTTGTCCCCGTTATCAGGTTACGCTCGTTTGCGTTCTCGCCCGAGAGCAGATAACCGATCAGATGGCAGCGATTATAGAGGTAGCCGCCGTCGACCGTGTCGAATTTGGCAAGCTGCCAGCCGGTCGGCCGGATCATCCCGATCGAGCCGCGCGGTTCGGTCGGCATTGTCTCGGGGGAGAGATTGGCAAAGGCGGGTCCGCATCGGCCGAGCGGGTCGAGCGGGGAATAGATCTCAAAGGAGCGGAGGGAGCTTTTCTGCCGGTCGGTGAAGCGCGGCTCGTTTTCTTCAAGCACGGCGGAGGGTTTCCCTTCGTAGAGGGGGACGCCCCGCTCGTCAAAGCGTACCTCGGCGGGCCGGAAGTCCTTTTGCGCGCACCCCGTGAAAAGGAAAAAGGCAAAAAGGAAGGAGAGTACGCGCAGAGCCGTTTGCTTCATGCCTTGCGCTTCCTTTTTCGGATCAGCAGCGCGAGCAGGTAGAGCAGCAAACAGGCGAGCATCCCGCACAGCGTCCCGGCAAAGTCGATCCAAACGTCGGAAACGAGCGATCCCCGATTGGCGAGGATCTGGATCGTTTCGTCCGCAAGCCCGACAAAGAGTCCGTAAAAGGCGGCGTTAAAGAGCCTTTGCGGGGTGAGACCGCGGACAAGGGAGAGCGCGAGGAGCTCACACCCGAGCAGGAAAAACTCAAAAAAATGCGCCAGCTTGCGGACAAGATGATCGGTCACCGTCCCCTTGCCCGTGACCTTTTCCAGCATAGGACGGACGAACTCCGTGACCCGGGCGCTTTGCCTTCTGGAGACTTCGACGGATTTGACGGACTGCAGCCAGATCACGGCGGAGGTCAGCAGGATCGCGGCAAGGAGCAGGAGGGCGATCCGGCGGCGGACGGCGCTTTTTTCTTTCATAACGGCTTCCTCGTTTGTTGGATGTTACCATTTTATCATACGGCGCATAATCTGTCAATACAAAGGAGGTGCGCCGTGAACGGGGAAAAGAGGAGCTTTGGCTGGAAGGTGGGGGGCGTGCTGATCAAACGGCCGCTCCTGTTGCTGCGGGGGCGGGTCTCGGAAAAACGGCTCCCCGAGCTCGCGGCGGAGGCGGGGGCGCTCGCTTCCGCGTTTTTTCACTGGCGGGGCGGGGTACTTTCCTGCGCCCTTCCCCCGTGCGGCGCGCCGATCCTGGCGGAGAGGATGCCGGTCGCGGAGGAGATCCCGTGCGGCGCGCTCACGCTCTTCGGTCTCGGGCTGGAGGATCCGGATCTCAGCGGAAGGATCTTCTCTCTGCTTGCGGAGGCGGAGACTCCTTTTTACGGGATCGCCCGCTCGGAGATCGGCTGGACGGTCCTTCTCCCCGAAGAGCGGCTCGCGGCGTGCGCCGGGCTTTTTTCCTCTCTGATCGCGAGGCGCTGACCGCCGCAAGCAGCTCGCGCGTCAGCTCGCCCGTTTTATCGGCGAGGAAAAAGAGGGCGGAGGTGTTGAGACAAAGCGCGGCGGAACAGAAGAGATCGGCGTGCTCCCACAAAAAGGAAGCGGGGAGCAGAGGAGCGGAGAGGGAAAAGAGGAGAAAAAAGCAGAGAAAGGCTTTGCGCGCTTTTCTCCCGGCCCCGACGAGAAAAAGCGCCTCGCACCCGTAATACGCCTGGCAGAGGGTCGTCCCGTAGGCAAAGAGAAAGACCGCGGCGGCGAGAAACGGGCGGGCGAGACCGCCGATCGCGCGGTGGAAGGCGAGGAAGACCAGCCCCATCCCCGCCCCCTCCGGCACCGCTCCGTCAAAGGAGAGCAGGAGCGTCAGCGCGGTCAGGGTGCAGAAGAGGGGAGTGTCGATCATCACCTCGGCGATCCCCCAGATCCCCTGCGCGGCGGGGAGCTTTTGATTTACCGCCGCGTGAGCAAACGGCGCGGTCCCGCAGCCCGCTTCGTTTGAGACGAGTCCCCGTACAAAACCGTAGCGGACCGCCCGGGAGAGGAAAAAGCCGCCGCTCCCGCCCGCCGCCGCGCGGAAGGAAAAAGCCTCGCGCAGGATGCGGGCGAGGAGCGCGGGGAGGAGGGATGCCCGGGCGAGGAGGATCCACAGCGTCACGCCAAGATAAAGAAAGGTCAGAAACGGGACAAGCCTCCCCGTGACGGCGGAGAGCTTTTTTGCGCTTTCGGAGAGAGCGAGCAGCGTAAAAAGGGAAAAGAGGAGACCGGAGAGGAGAGGCGGGAAGGAGAAGGTCGCCTCCATCGTCTCCGCCACGGCAAGGGACTGGACGCCGCTGCCGAGGAAAAGAGCGCCCCCGGCGCAAAAAAAGGTAAAGAGGAGGGAGAGCGCGCGTCCCGTCCGGCCGGGGAAGGCGGCGGAAAGATAGAGCGGCGCGCCTCCGTGCGGTTTGCCCCCCTCAAAGCGGCGGAACGCAACGGCGAGGGTGATCTCGGCGTATTTGAGGACCGACGCAAAAAGAGCGGAGACCCACATCCAGAACACCGCGCCGGCGCCGCCCGAGGAGAGAGCGAGCGCCACGCCCGAGAGATTGCCGACGCCCAGCGTGCCGGAGAGCGCGGAAAAAAGCGCGGAGAGCGGAGAGGTGCCGCCGCCCTCCTCTCTGCCGAAAAGGGAAAAACGGATCACCCGCGGAGAAAAGATCGGAAAAAGCCTTGCCCGTAGCAAAAGGAAGAGCGCGCAGAGGGTGAGGGAAGCGGGTACGGCAACGGCAAAAAACGAACGGTTCAGCAGGTCGGCAAGCATCGGGGGAGACTCCTTTCAGCGCGATCCGTTCATTCTATGTAAAAGGAAAGAGAAAAAGACGGACGCGCGGGGAGGGAAAGCGCGCTTTTTCGGGGAAAAAGGGAAAAATAAGCAGACGGGCGGAGCCTTTGCAAATTTTTATTTGTTACATATTTATGAATTTTCAAAAAAATCCCGAAAAAGACTTGATTTTTTCGGAGAGGGCGTGTAAAATAAGTATCGTGATTAGCACTTGAATAAAAAGAGTGCTAAACAAGTAAAAAATTCCGGCAACGGAAAAGATATCACAGGAGGAACGAAATGAAACTGAAACCGCTTGCAGACAGAGTCGTCGTGAAAGCGACGGAAGCGGAAGAGACCACAAAGGGCGGTCTTCTGCTCCCCGACACCGCAAAGGAGAAGCCGCAGTTCGCAGAGGTCGTGGCAGTAGGCCCCGGCGGCGTCGTCGACGGCAAGGAAGTGAAAATGACCGTTAAGGTCGGGGACAAGGTCATTTGCAGCAAGTATGCCGGCACCGAGGTCAAGGTGGACGGCGAGGAATACAGCATCGTCAGACAGAACGACATTCTGGCGATCGTTGACTGATCAGAGAAAACAGGAGGAAAAGAATCATGGCAAAGAACATTCTTTACGGCATTGAAGCGCGCAACGCGCTCCTTCGCGGCGTCGACAAACTTTCCGACACCGTCAAGATCACCCTCGGCCCGAAGGGCAGGAACGTCGTCCTCGATAAAAAATACGGCGCGCCGCTGATCACCAACGACGGCGTGACGATCGCAAAAGAGATCGAGCTTGAGGACGCGGCGGAGAACATGGGCGCCCAGCTCGTGAAAGAGGTCGCCACCAAGACCAACGACGCGGCGGGCGACGGCACCACCACCGCGACCCTGCTTGCCCAGATCCTGATCCGCGAGGGGATGAAGAACGTCGCGGCGGGCGCCAATCCGATGGTCCTGCGCAAAGGGATCCAGAAGGCTGTGGACGCCGCTGTGAAGAAACTCGTCTCCACCTCGAAGAAGGTCAACGGCAAGGAGGACATCGCCCGCGTCGGCACCGTCTCCTCTTCCGACGAGGTGATCGGCAACCTGATCGCCGACGCGATGGAGAAGGTCACCTCCGACGGCGTTATCACCGTCGAGGAGTCCAAGTCCGCCGAGACCTACTGCGAGGTCGTGGAAGGGATGCAGTTCGACCGCGGTTATCTCTCTCCCTACATGGCGACGGATACCGATAAGATGGAAGCGGTCCTCGACGATCCGTATATCCTGATCACCGACAAAAAGATCTCCAACATCCAGGAGGTCCTGCCCCTGCTCGAGCAGATCGTTCAGGCGGGCAAGAAGCTCCTGATCATCGCGGAGGACGTGGAGGGCGAGGCGCTCACCACGCTCGTTCTCAACCGTCTGCGCGGCACCTTTACCTGCGTTGCGGTCAAGGCCCCCGGCTTCGGCGACCGCCGCAAGGAGATGCTCCGCGATATCGCGATCCTGACGGGCGGTGAAGTGATCACCTCCGAGCTCGGTCTGGAGCTGAAGGACGCGACCGTGGCGCAGCTCGGCCGTGCAAAGCAGGTCAAGGTCAACAAGGAGAACACCATCATCGTGGACGGCGCCGGCGACTCGAAAGCGATCAAGGAGAGAGTGGGCCAGATCCGTTCCGCGATCGAGACGACCACCTCCGACTTCGACCGCGAGAAGCTCCAGGAGAGACTTGCCAAGCTTGCGGGCGGCGTTGCCGTCATCAAGGTCGGCGCCGCGACCGAAGCGGAAATGAAGGAAAAGAAGCTCCGCATCGAGGACGCGCTCAACGCGACCAAGGCGGCGGTCGAAGAGGGCATCGTCGCGGGCGGCGGCGTGGCTTACGTCAACGTGATCGACGAGGTCGCCGCGCTGCTCGATACCACCGAGGGCGACGAGCGCACCGGTGTGAAGATCGTGGTCCGCGCGCTGGAGGAACCCCTCCGTCAGATCGCGGAGAACGCGGGCTTTGAAGGCTCCGTCGTCGTCAACAACGTCAAAGCGAAGAAGAAGGTCGGCTGGGGCTTCGACGCCTACAACGAGACCTACTGCGACATGATCAAGGCCGGGATCGTCGATCCGACCAAGGTCACCCGTTCCGCGCTCCAGAACGCCGCTTCCGTCGCCTCTACCGTGCTCACCACCGAGTCGGTCGTCGCCGATATCAAGGAAGAGACCCCCGCTGCGGCTCCCGCCGCCGGCGGCATGGGCGGAATGTATTGATCCGATAACAGAGAAAGAGAGCGGACAGAGATGCCCGCTCTCTTTTCAGAACGCGGAAAAGGAAAAGGAGCCGGTCGAAGGGACCGGCTCCGCTTTTTCTGTCAGAAGGGGTTCTGCGCGTTGCGTTTGAACTTCTTGTTCAGGCGGTTCGAGACGTTGTCGATCTCCGCGTCGTTCTGCAGCGGGAGGAGGACGTGCTTGCCCTCTTCGTCAAAAATATCGCCGAAGACCATCTCTACGCTCCGCTCGCCGAACTTGAAGGACTCGCGCTTCAGTTCAAAGCCGCGCATCGTGCGGTTCTGGAAGCTCCAGACCGTTTCCTTCGGCTCTTCCTCCTCCCAGAGGTTGTACTCCTTGAGGACGACGAAGAAGTGGATGTTCGTGACCATGAAAGCGCCGGCGTAGATGTACTGGCAGCGGTCGCCGCCTTCCTCGGTGCGGTAGAAATGCACGTCGGGCTTGGAGAAGTCGTAACCGCAGACAAGGTGGCGCTCCTCCTCGCGCTCGCCCTTGGAGAGGTGGCAGATCTCGGTGAGAGATTGGTCAAGCTCGCGCATCAGCTGTGTGCGCTGGAGCTCGATCTCATCGTCGCGGACGGTCATGCTGGAGGCGACGAGGATCAGGACGATCGCAGCGATGGCGGCGACGACCGTGACGTAAACGCCGAGCTCTCCGAGCAGCTGCGGGAAGAGGAGAAGGAAGACCGCGATCACGGCGAAGACGATGCCGACGATCATCAGGGGGGAGGTCTTCTTTTGCTCAAAATATTTTTTGTTCCGTTTTACGTTGTGTTCCATAGAGTAAACCCTTTCTGAAATAAGGCGTTTCGCGCCGGATCACCGGGAGAACAGTTTTATCTTATCACATCCGCTTCCGTATTGCAAGAAGAATTCGCAAAAAAGAGAAAAAAACGGCGCGTGTCCCGCGCCGTTTTTTTCATCGCAGCAGATCCGGCAGACTTTCCAGCATGGTCCCGATGAAGATCCCGTAGCCGGAGAGGGGGTCGTTTACCATCACGTGGGTCACGGCCCCGATCAGCTTGCCTCCCTGCAGGATGGGGCTTCCGCTCATCCCTTGGACGATCCCGCCGGTCTTTTCGATCAGCGCGGGATCGGTCACCCGAATGGAGAAGCTTTTGAGGTTTTTGCCGCGCGGCTCCGGGATCGAGACGATCTCGATCCCGTATTCGCGCATCCCCTCGCCGTCCACCGTGGAGAGGACGGTCGCTTTTCCCGTTTTCACTTCTTCGGGAGCGGCAGCTTCCACGGCGCCGTATTTCTGCGCGGAGGGGAGGCTCGCATACAGACCGAAGACGCCTGTTTTTTCATTTGTGACGATGCTCCCTTCCCGCAGAGGAGTCAGGGTCCCTTCCAGCTCGCCGGGCTCGCCGGCTTTTCCTTTCCGGATCCCCGTCAGTCTGACTCCGCATACCGTGCCGCGGCGGATGGGGAGGAGCGCCCCGCTCTCCGAGCAGATCCCGTGTCCGAGACCGCCGAAGGAGAGCGTTTCGGGGAGGAGGAAAGTCACCGTTCCGATCCCCGCGGCCTTGTCCCGGACGGAAACGCCGATCCGCCGCTCCCCCGTTTTGTCCCGGCAGGGCTCCACCTTCACGTCAAAGAGGGTCTCTCCCCGTCTGACGGTCAGGGTCAGCGCTCCGCCGTCCTCTCTCTCGGTCAGGCGGCTCAGCTCCTCGGAGGAGGTGAGCCTCGTCCCGTTCGCGGCGACGATCATGTCGCCGGGGAGGATGCCCGCGTCCCTCGCGGGGGAGGGCTCGCCCTCTCCCGGCAGGGAGGAGACGAGCACCCCGTCGGTGTACAGCTCCGCGCCGAAGGGAAACCCGCCCGGCAGGAGCGTCCTGCCCCCGTCCGCAAAGACGGGCGCCCCGCAGAAGGAGAAGAGCAGGAGTACGGCGGCGGCAAACGAGAGGAAGCGTTGTCTGATCTGATTTTCTTTTCTTCGCATGGCTCCTACTGCCGCACAAGTGCGGTGCTTCAGATTTGCGCCCCGCGTCCGGCGCCGCCGGCGGGGCACGGATTTAGTGTACGCAAAAAAGCGCGGACTATCACGGAAAAAAGAGCGTTTTCCGCCAGTACCTGCCGCCGGAGGAAAAAACTTCCGTCCTCCGACGTTCGCGCATAAAATGAATAATAAATTCAGATTATACTTGCAATAAGGGGATTTTTATGATACAATGATCGCGGAGCGGATCCCCGCCCCGAAAAACGAGTATGGTATCGGAGGCTCATTTGATCATCGCATTGGAAGAGGCAAGACGGGAGCTGATCTCCTACCGGGACAAGGTCGCGGACCTCGGCAGCGCGCTGCGCGTGGACGAGGAGCGGAAGAACGTCGAAGAGCTGGAAAAGCAGACTCTCGCAGACGGCTTCTGGAACGATCAGGAGAATTCCAGCAAGGTCCTGCAGGCAATTAAAAGAAAGAAAGATACGATCGCCGCGTTCGAGGCGCTCCGGGACAAACTGGAGGACGCGATCACCCTGGCGGAGATGGCGATCGAGGAAAACGACGAGAGCTGCGTGCCGGAGGTGCAGCAGGAGCTCGCCGATATCCGCGAGGAAGAGGGAAGAAGAAGACTGGAGACCCTCCTCTCCGGGGAGTACGATCACAGCAACGCGATCCTCTCCTTCCACCCCGGCGCGGGCGGGACGGAGGCGCAGGACTGGGCGCAGATGCTCTACCGGCTCTATACGCGGTGGGCGGAGCGCCACGGCTACAAGGTCAAGCTGATCGACTGGCTCGACGGGGACGGCGCGGGCATCAAGAGCGCGACGATCACGATCGAGGGGGAAAACGCTTACGGCTATCTCAAGAGCGAGAACGGCGTCCACCGTCTTGTCCGGGTCTCTCCGTTCGACGCGGCGGGCAGGAGGCAGACCTCCTTTACCTCCGTCGAGGTGATGCCGGAGTTTGAAGAGGACGGCAAGATCGAGATCCGGGATGAGGATATCGAGATCACCGCGCACCGCAGCAGCGGCGCCGGCGGTCAGCATATCAACAAGACCGACTCCGCGATCCGCATCGTTCATAAGCCGACCGGCATCGTCGTCGGCTGCCAGACCGAGCGCAGCCAGCTCCAGAACAAGGAGACGGCGCTGCGGATGCTCAAGGCAAAGCTGATGGAGATCAAGGTCAGGGAAAAGCTGGATAAGATCGAAGATATCCAGGGCGTCAAGACCAACATCGAGTGGGGCGCGCAGATCCGGTCCTACGTGTTTATGCCCTATACGCTCGTCAAGGATACGCGCACGGGGTATGAGGACGGCAACGTCATCGCGGTGATGGACGGAGAGATCGACGGCTTCATCAACGCGTACCTGAAATGGAACGCAAAGAACCAGGCGGAAAACAAATAATCATATATAGGAAAAGGAGAAGAAAAATGAAAAAGACAAGGCTTTACGTGGGGATCACGCTGCTGGTCCAGGCGGTTTCGTTCGTGATCATGTTCATCATCCTCGCCGCCAAGAAGAAGAGTCTTGCCGCGGCTTTCCTTGCCGTTGCGGCGATGGAAGGGGCGGCAGGCGGCTATCTGCTCTGGCAGTACCGGCAGGACGAAAAAGAGTACGAGGCCCAGTTCGGAGAGGATTTCCTCACCGACGAGGACATGGATCTGGACGACGACTCCCTCCGCCTTTTCGGCGACGACGAGGAGTCGGTGCCGAAGGATACCGAGGCGTCCGAGGCTGATTTCCAGTAATTTCCCGGCGCGCGTCCCGCTCTCCCTCCCGGAGAGCGGGATCTTTTTATGTGGATTTTTTGTAAACGGAAAATCTGTTTTTGCATTGATAATCTTCTTTCTTTTGTGCTAAAGTACAGTTAGCAAACAAATAAGATAACGGAGGTGTTATGATGAAGTTTGCAAAGCTCCTCTGCGTCGCGCTCGCGGCGCTGCTTCTCCTCGGCGTTCTCCCCTTTGCCGTTTCCGCGGACGAGGGAGAGGTGATCTATCAGAACGACTTTTCTGACCCCGCGACCCTCGCTGATTTTGACCAGCATCGCGTCGCCTTTGAGATCCGGGACGGCGCGCTTTACGTCGTCGGTCCCGCGGAAGGCTTCACGGACGACCCCCAGCAGGGTTTCTTCGGCTGGCTGATCTATAATAAGGAAGTGTCGGCCGCGGACTATCAGGTGGACGTGGACGTCTTTAACGCGCATACCGCCGCCGCCATTGTGGCGCGCGCCGATCTGGCGCTGGTCGGCGACGCGTCGAACAACCATTTTGCCGGTTACATCGGCTTCCTCGCCAACGACGCGAAGAAGGGCGCCGTGGGCGGCGCCAATCCCGCGGACGTCTCCTCTTATCTCGGCAATTTCACCGATATGTACGGCCAGTCCTCCGTCCAGACCACAGGTACCGAGCCCGGCTGCAACATCCACCTTTCCTTCTCGGTCAAGGGGGACGTGCTCCATCTCGTGATCTCCGATCCTTCGGACGGCGCGGTGCTCTATGACGTGACCTGCTACGACGATAACTGGACCGCCGGTACCTTCGGTCTGCGCGTCCGTCTCAGCACCGCGGCGGAAACGAATATCGGCAATCTCTATTTTGACAATCTCAAGGTGACCGCCCTCGCCGGTTCCAAGCCCGCGGAGACCGCCGCTCCGGAGACGAAAGCGCCGGAGACCGCTGCGCCCGAGACGAAAGCACCGGAGACCAAAGCGGCTGAGACCAAGGCTCCGGAGACCAAAGCCCCCGAGACCAAAGCCCCCGAGACCAAGGCGGCGGAGAGCGCGGCGACCGGTACCAAACCCGCTGAAAACACGGACAGCAAGGGCGTTCCCGCTTACGTTTGGGTGATCGTCGGCGTCGTTGCGGCTGCGGCGGTCGTCTGCGGCGTGATCCTCTCCAAAAAGAAGAAGTAAGTCCGTAACAGAGCTTCCTTGCAAAAAAATGGCATTTTCGCAAAACCGTATTGTTTTTTTGTATTGAGTTTTTGGAAAAAATATGTTAGATTTTCAGTTAGAGATCTGTAAATACTAAATACGGAGGTATAACAAAATGAAACTCGCAAAGATTCTCAGCGTTTTTGTGGCGGCTCTGCTTGTTTTCGGCGCTCTTTCGATCACCGCTTCCGCGGCGGTCGACGAAGTGGTCTACGAAAACGACTTCTCCGATCCTGCTACTCTCGCGGACTTCACCTCGTATATCGTCGATTTTGAGATCAAGGACGGCAAGCTCTGGGTCAAGGGACCGAAGGAGGGCGTAGACAACTCAGCCGGCGACAAATTCGGCTTCCTGATCTACAACAAGGGCGTCACCCTCAAGGATTATAAGGTCGAAGCGGATATTTCCGATCCTCAGACCATGGCGGGTCTGCTTGCCCGCTGCGATCTTGCAAAAGCAAGCGCTACCAACGCAAACTCCTTTGCCGGTATCGTCGGCTTCCTGTCCAATGACGTCAGCAAAGGCGCGATCGGCCGCACCTCTCCCACACCTGCCGCGGACGGCACGTACAGCAAGTGGGGCGGGAACTATGACGGTTCCGTTATCGATCTCGTCGGCGGGAAGCCCGCTTTTGCCCACGTGGTCATGACCGTTCAGGGTGACACGGTTACCGTCGTGATCACCAACGCGGCAGGCGCGGAGATCTATAACCACGCGATCGCGCAGACCGACTGGAGCGAGGCCGGCGCGTTCGGCGTCCGCGTCCGTCTCCAGAACGGTACGAATGCTGCTACCAGCAATGTCGGCGTCGTCGCTTTCGACAATCTGAAGGTCACCTCTCTCCAGGCGGAGGGCGGAGTCGGAACGGGTGCTGACACCCCCGCTCCCACCACCCCGACCGATCCTGCTCCCACCACCCCGACCACTCCTGCTACCGGCAGCGCGACCGTCTTTGTCGGTGCTGTCGCGGCTCTCTCTGCCGTCGCTGCGGTTGCGGTTCTCAAAAAGAGAAAAGAGAACTGAGTTTTTAAAAAAAGATCCGCGGGTCATCCCCGCGGATCTTTTTTCTTGTTTTGCTTTCCCGTCAGCTTGCGGCGGATGCGGAAAAAGAGACAGTGCATCCCGACAAGGAGGGCGGCGGCGCCGAGGCAGAGCGTCAGCAGTCCTACCGTCCTCTCCCCGGAAAAGGAGAGGCTTTTTGCGTTTTCCCCGCAGAGGGACGCCTCTCCGCTCGCCGACAGCCTGAGGACGGGTCGGTCGGCTTTTTTCCATCCTTTTTTCGCTTTTTCCCACAGTTTCCGGATCTCCTGCATCACGATCCCCTTCCTTTTTTCTTTCCTTACGTCCATAGCGTCCCCCTTTTCCTCCAAACTATACTTTTTTCCGGAAAACCTCTTTATTTCTGTCGAAGAATGGTGTATACTAAAGATAATGTTTTTTACCTTGGAGAAGTCATGCTGTTTTCCAGTCTTGAGTTTCTGATCGCGTTTTTGCCGGTCACGCTTCTTGCCTACTATCTGCTTCCCCCTGTCCTTCGCAATCCGGTGCTCCTCTTTTTCAGCATCCTGTTTTACGGCTGGGGGGAGCCTTCCTACGTTTTTCTGATGCTCCTTACCCTCGCGGGGGACTGGGTGTTCGGGTATCTGGTACACCGCGCGGCGCTCCGGCCCCGGCGCGCCCGCCTTTTTCTTGTCCTCTCCTGCGTGTTCAATCTCGGCATCCTCGCCTTTTTCAAGTATTATGACTTTTTCGTCGGCACCGTCAACGGTCTGGCGGGCAGGGAGCTTCTCCCCGTCCTCGGCGTCTCTCTCCCCATCGGCATCTCCTTCTATACCTTTCAGGCGATGTCCTACGTCATAGACGTTTACCGCGGGGACGCCGCGTATCAGAAAAACCCGCTCGCCTTCTGCACTTACGTCGCCCTCTTTCCGCAGCTCATCGCCGGACCGATCGTCCGCTACAAGGATATCGCCCTCCAGCTCGAGAGCCGCACCCTCTCGGTGGAGAAGTTTGCGTCCGGCGTGCGCCGGTTTGTCCTCGGCCTTGCCAAAAAAGCGCTGCTCGCGGATACGGCGGGGAATTACTGGCGTTATTTTTCCTCTCTCGCGGACGGGGAGCGGGGAGCGGCGGGAGCGTTTCTCGGGCTCCTCTTTTTCGCGTTCCAGATCTATTTTGACTTCTCCGGCTATTCAGATATGGCGATCGGGCTCGGACGGATGTTCGGCTTTGAGTTCTGTGAAAACTTCAATTATCCCTACACCGCGGAGAGCGTCACCGATTTCTGGCGGCGCTGGCACATTTCTCTTTCCACCTGGTTCCGCGATTACGTCTATATCCCCCTCGGCGGCAACCGCGTGACCCCCGCCCGCCACATCCTCAACCTGATGACCGTCTGGCTTCTCACCGGTCTCTGGCACGGCGCGAGCTGGAATTTCGTTCTCTGGGGCGTCTACTACGGCGTCTTCCTCATCCTCGAAAAATACGTCTGGGGCAAAGCGCTTGCCAAAGCGCCGAAGATCCTGCGCCATCTCTACACCCTCGCGCTCGTCGTGTTCGGCTGGTTCATCTTCGCGTCCGCCGATCTCGCCTCCCCGGGGGCGTATCTCGCCTCCTTCTTCTCGGCGGGGACCGCGGCGTACGACGTGCTGCGTTCGGTCGTCGTCCTGCTCCTCCTCGCGCTCTTTTCCACCCCTTATCCCCGCAAGGCGCTGGAGTCCTTCCGCGCCCGCCGCGGCCGTCCCGCGGAGATCGCCGTGACCGTTCTGGTCTTCCTCCTTTTCTTCCTTTCGGTCGCCGCGATCGTCGCTTCCGATTACAGTCCTTTCCTTTACACGAGGTTCTGATATGAAGCTCCCGGCAAAAAAAATCAAGATCACCGACCTTGTCACCGTCGTTCTTTTCTGCCTTTTTCTCCTCACAGCGGGCGTTCTGACGGTCGCGCTCCCCTCGCGCGCCTTCTCCCAAAACGAGAACCGCACGCTGATGACGGGGGAGCGGCTCCTCTCCGGCGCCACGGCGTCCCGGATCTTTGACGGCGGCTTCGAGGCGGACGCGGGAGACTATTTCCGGGATCAGTTTCCGCTGCGGGAGACGATGCTGAAGGTCAAGACCCTCTCGGATATCGCCCTCGTCCGGATGGAAACAAACGGCGTCATCTACGGCTCCTCCGGCTATCAGATCCCCCGCCCCGCGCAGGCGGCGCGCGCCTATACCGCGCAGAACGCCGCGGCGGTCTCCCTCTTCCGGCAGGAGCTTGAGGAGCGCGGGATCCCCTTTGTGTTCGCCGTCGCGCCCCGCCCGGCGGACGTCCTGGTCCGCTACTATCCCTCCGCTTACACCGGCGCGGAGCTTGAGAACGAGCGGCGGGAGCTTTTCTCCGCCGCGCCCTTTGCGCTCGACCTGCGCGAGCCGATCCTCGAGGGGATCGGGCGGGGCGAGTATCTTTACTACCGCACCGATCACCATTGGACGACGGAGGGCGCCTTCCGCGCCTATACCGTGATAGCGGAGGCACTCGGCGTCACGCCGTACCCGATCTCCGATTTCACCCGTGAGACGGCGAGCGCCGCCTTTTACGGCACCACCTATTCGAAGACCCTCTCGCCCTTTACCGTCCCCGATACGATGGAGTATTTCCGCTATGAGGGAGATGAGGATTTTACGACCTCGATCGCCGATACCGGCGTTTCCTTTTCCGGATTTTACGATCGCTCCTATCTTGAAAAAAAGGACCAGTATTCCTCCTTCCTCTCGGGCAACAACGCCCGCGTAACGATCCGGAAAAACGGGGGAGAGGATCGCCCCCTCCTTCTCCTGATCAAGGACAGCTATTCTCACTCGCTCGCCCCCTTCCTTGCGCGCCATTTCGATCTCGAGCTGATCGATCCGCGCTATTATAACGATACCGTCGCCCGCCTTCTCGACGAGGAACGGCCGGACGCCGTCCTGATCCTCTGCGGGCTCGACACCGTGACCGATTCCGCCGCGCTCTCCAAGCTCGCGTTCGGACTCGGCCGTTCATAGGAGGCGCCATGTTGACTCGGCAAAGCCCCGTCACGGAGCTGAAGGGGATCGGAAAAGCGGGAGAGGAAGCCCTCGCCTCGGTCGGGATCCGCACCGTCGGCGATCTGCTGTATTTTTTTCCCCGCGCGTATCAGAACAGAGGGGACGTCCGTCCCGTATCCTCCGCCTCAGCGGGCGATACCGTCTCGATGCTCCTGACCGTCGGGACGGCGCCCCGCTCCGTCCGTCTGCGCGGCAGGATGACCATCACCAAATTCCGCGCCTTTGACGGGACCGGATCCATCGAGATCCTCTATTTCAACCAGCCGTATATCGACAAGCAGATCGCCGTCGGCGAGGAGTACCGCTTTTTCGGACGGGTGACGGAGACCAAAGGGGTGCTCCGCCTTGTTTCCCCGGTCCGCGAGCGGATCGCGCCCGATCTGCCTCTCGCCGATCTCGTCCCGGTCTACCGCCTCCCCAAAGGGATCCGGCGCAAGACCCTCGGCGACGCGGTCAGCGCCGCCCTCGACGCGCTCCTCCCCCGCCTGGAGGATCCCCTCCCGGAGGAGATCCGCCGCCGCCGCTCCCTTCCCACGCTCACGTCGGCTCTGCGCGGCGTCCACGAGCCGGAGGACAGGGAGACGCTGCGCCGCTCCGCGGGGCGTCTCGTCTTTGACGAGGTCCTCCACCAGCTCCTCGCGATCGGGCTTTCCTCGGCCAACCGCCGGACGACCGGCGGTATCCGTTTCCCGGATACCGATCTCTCGCCGCTGCTCGCTCTCCTGCCGTTCGAACTCACCGGCGCGCAGAAGAGAACGCTCGCGGAGATCCGCCGCGACCTCGGCGAGGGGAGGGAAGGGGACTTCCCTCCGATGAACCGCATCGTCGTCGGCGACGTCGGCAGCGGCAAGACCGCCTGCGCGGAGGGAGCCCTCTATCTCGCCCTCAAAAACGGTTACCGCGCTATGATGATGGCGCCGACCGAGATCCTTGCCCGTCAGCATTACGCGGAGATGCGCCCGCTCTTTGAAGCGCTCGGCTTCCGCGTCGCTCTGCTCTGCGGCTCTCTCAGGGAAAAGGAAAAGCGCCTGGTATACGAGGGGATGGTAAACGACGATCCTCTGATCCGGATCGACCTTGTCGTCGGTACGCACGCCCTGATCTCCGAGCGCGTTGCGTGCGGCCGCCTCGGTCTGATCGTCACGGACGAGCAGCACCGTTTCGGCGTTTCCCAGCGTTCCGCCCTCGCGGAGCGGGGGGAACGCCTCCCGCACACCCTTGTGATGAGCGCCACTCCCATCCCCCGTACGCTCTCCCTCGCGCTTTACGGAGATCTCGACGTCAGCCGGATCGACGAAATGCCCGCCGGCAGACAGAAGGTCGCCACCTTCGCCGTGGACGAGAGTTATCGGGGCCGTCTCAACGCCTTCATCCGCAAAAACGCGGAGGAGGGCGGACAGGTCTATATCGTCTGTCCCGCGATCGAGGAGAGCCAGCCGGAGGAGGACGGGGAGGAAGGCGCCGGAGTCGAGCTCGGCGATCTGCTCTTTGCCGCAGAGGAGAAACCGAAGCTCAAGACCGCCGCGGAATACGCAAAAAACCTCCGGGAGAACGTTTTCCCCGATCTTCCGATCGGCTTTCTGCACGGCAGGATGAAGGGAGCGGAAAAGGACGCCGCCATGGCGGACTTTGTCGCGGGCAGGACGAAGATCCTCGTCTCCACGACGGTGATCGAGGTCGGGGTCAACGTCCCCGCCGCCACGCTGATGATCGTGGAGAACGCCGAACGTTTCGGCCTCTCGCAGCTCCATCAGCTGCGCGGCCGGGTCGGCAGAGGGCAGAGAAAGTCCTACTGCGTCCTTGTCTCGGACGCGAAGGACGGACCCGCCGCCGAGCGGCTGAAGACCATGACGAGCACGAGCGACGGCTACGAGATCGCGGAGCGCGATCTCCGGCTGCGCGGTCCGGGCGACTTTTTCTGCCGCGCGGGCGGTCCGATCCGTCAGCACGGCGATACCGGTCTCCGTCTTGCCGCCAAATGGGAGGATACCGCTACCTTTACCGCCGCGGAGGAGGAAGCCGCGCTGCTCGCCAAGGACGATCCCGGACTGAGAGCGCCGGAGCACGCCGCTCTCCGCGCGTCGGTCCTCGCCTTTGCCGACGTCGATCCGTCGAAAATGAATTAAGAAGGTGATCTTTTGCCAGAAATATCGAACGCCCGCCCCCTTGCCGACCGCCTGCGCCCCGAGCGGCTCGAGGACATCGTCGGTCAGGAGCATCTCTTCGGGGAAAACGGCACGCTCCGCCGGCTGATCGCGTCCGGCAGGGTCGGCAATATGATCTTTTACGGTCCGCCGGGCACGGGCAAGACAACGGCGGCGAACATCATCGCCAAAATGTCCGGGCTCACGCTCCGCCGTCTCAACGCCACCACCGCCTCGCTCTCCGACGTCAAGGCGGTGATCGAGGACAGCGACAGCATCTTCGGCTCCGCCGGCGTCCTCCTGTACCTTGACGAGATCCAGTATTTCAACCGCAAACAGCAGCAGGTCCTTCTGGAGTATATCGAGGACGGCCGGGTAGTTCTGATCGCCTCCACGACCGACAATCCCTATTATTACGTATACAAGGCGGTCCTCTCCCGCTCCGCCGTCTTCGAGTTCCTGCCGATCCCGGAGGAGGGGATCCGTACGCTCCTTCTGCGAGCGAAAGAGACGCTTGAAACGGAGTACGGACAAAAAAAGGCGCTCACGGACGGGGCGCTCGCCGCCCTCGCCGCCCGCGCGGGCGGGGACGGGCGCAAGGCCGTCGGCCTGATGGAAAACGCCTGGTTTTCGTGCGCGGGCGAGATCACGGAGGAGGAGGTCGTCCGCCTCTGCGGCAACTCCCTCGGGAATTTTGACCGCAAGGACGACGTCCATTACGATCTGCTCTCCGCCCTCCAGAAGTCGATCCGCGGATCCGATCCGGACGCCGCCGTCTTTTATCTTGCCAAGCTCCTCGAGGGAGGGGACATCCTCTCCGCCTGCCGGCGCCTCCAGGTCATCGCAAACGAGGATATCGGGCTCGCCTATCCGCTGGCCGCCGCCGTTGTGCGCGCCTGCTGCGAGAGCGCAAAGGAGCTGGGGCTCCCCGAGGCGTCTCTCCCGCTCTCCCACGCGGCGGTCTTCCTCGCCACGGCGCCGAAGTCGAACGCCGCCCATACCGCTTACGCGGCGGCGCAGCAGGACGTGCGGGCGGGAAGGGGCCAGACGGTCCCGAAGCATTTGCAAAGTCCGCTTTTCGAGGGATACCTTTATCCGCACGATTATCCCGACCACTACGTCCGGCAGCAGTACCTGCCCGACGATCTGAAAAACAGAGTTTATTACGTCCCCGGTGACAACAAGGCGGAAAATGCCGCAAAAGCCTACTGGGAGATCATCAAAAACAAGGGGAGATCATGAAATACCATTTTGTACTCAACCCCGCGGCGGGACAGGGGAACAAGCTGGAAGCTCTGGAGAAGGAGATCCGGGAACTCGGTGAAAAGAGAGGGATCGACTTCACCGTTTACCGCACGACGGGCCGCTACGACGCGGAGCGCTACGCAAGGGAGATCTGCGCCGCCGGACCGGAGGAGGAGCACCGCTTTTATTTTGCCGGCGGGGACGGGACCCTGAACGAGGGCGTCAACGGTCTTTTCGGCTTCCGGAACGCCGCGGCTGGCGTGATCCCGATCGGGACGGGCAATGATTTTGTCCGCAATTTCACCGATCCGCAGAATTTCCGCTCGGTCGCCGCGCAGATCGACGCAAAGCCCGTGGACTGCGACCTGATCCGCTACGGAGAGCGCGTCTTTGTCAATATGTTCAACACGGGGCTCGACTGCCAGGTCGCCTCCTACGTCTCCGAGCTGAAAAAAAAGCCCCTGCTCGGCGGCAGCGCCGCCTATCTTGCGGGCGTCGTCAAAGCGCTCGTGAGGATGCCGGGCGTCAGCGCCTCCGTCTCCTTTGACGGCGGGGAGCCCGTGTGCCGCGATCTCCAGCTTTTCTGCGCCGGCAACGGCTCCTGGTGCGGCGGCGGCTTCAAGAGCGCGCCGTACGCGGACCTCAACGACGGGCGGATGGACGTCTGCGTCGTCAACCGGGTGAGCCGCGCGACGGTGATCCGCATCATCGGCGCCTACAAAAAGGGAACCCACGTGACCGAAAAGAATAAAAAGATCCTGCAGTACATCCCCTGCCGCCGCGCCTCGATCGTCTTTGACAGACCGACCGAGATCTGCCTTGACGGTGAGATCGAAACGGTCGGGCGGCTGGAACTGGAGGTCCTGCCCGCCGCTTGCCGGATCCTGGTCCCCGCGGGCAGCAAAAAACTGCAAAAGGATCCTTTGCCCGCCGCGGCGCTTTCCCCGGCGGAGCTTTCCCGGGTATAAAAGGAGCAAAAACGCCGTATACTCCACAAAAAAGGAGGAACGGTATGGACTTTTTGCGGAGCTATTTCGTGGCGTTTTTTACCGGCCTCGCGGCGATCGCCGTCCTGGCCGCCGTCTGCCTTTGCTGTATTTTTCTGCTGTAAGGAGCGATCATGCGACTGGACCGATTTCTCTCGGAAATGGGCCGATCCGGCCGGAAGGAAACGGCGCTCGCCGTCCGGCGCGGGGAGATCACGGTCAACGGCGCGCCCGCCGACCGGCCCGATCTCCGGATCGACGAAAACAGGGACGAGGTTTTTCTGCGCGGCGAGCGGGTCGTTTACCGCAGGACCGTCTGGCTGATGCTCAACAAGCCGCAGGGCGTGATCTCCGCGACGGAGGACGGCAGAGGACAGAGGACAGTCCTCGACCTTCTGCCGCCCGAGGAGCGGCGCCGGGGCCTTTTCCCTTGCGGGCGTCTGGACGCCGATACGACCGGCCTGATCCTTCTCACGGACGACGGCGCGCTCGCCCATCTTCTCCTCTCGCCCAAGCGCCACGCCGATAAGATCTACGAATACCGCGCCGCCCGCCCGGTAAGCGAGGAGGACTGCCGCCGCGCGGCGGAGGGGATGACCCTCTCGGACGGGACCGTCTGCCTGCCCGCCCGGATCGAGCCGCTCACCCCTCTTACCGGCCGGATCACCCTGCGGGAAGGGAAGTACCATCAGATCAAGCGGATGTTCGGCGCGATGGAGAACCGCATCCTCTCCCTCCGGCGCGTTTCCTTTGCCGGAGTCGCGCTCCCGCCAGATCTTCCGGAAGGCGGGTGGCGCCCCCTGACCGCGGAGGAGGAAGCGACTCTCCTTTCTTTCGGCAAGGGGCAAAATGCACAAAAAATGAACGTAAAATGAACAAAAACGCAAGTTTTCCTGCGTTCTTTTGACTGCTTTGTGCAAAACGCCCAAACCGAATAGGCAAAATTCGGAAAAATACCATCTTTCAATTTGCTCGGCTTTCTGTTACAATATGTAAAGGTAAATACGATTCGGAAAAGTCTCTATTTTTGATTTCGAATCCCAAGGAGGAATTGAATGGCAAGCCTATCTCTCAGACATATCTACAAGAAATATCCCGGCGGTGTTACCGCTGTTTCTGATTTCTGCCTGGAAATCAAGGACAAGGAATTTCTCGTTCTCGTCGGCCCTTCCGGCTGCGGTAAGTCCACAACGCTTCGTATGATCGCCGGTCTGGAGGAGATCACCGAGGGCGAGCTTTTCATCGGTGATAAGCTTGTCAACGACGTCGCTCCGAAGGACAGAGATATCGCGATGGTGTTCCAGAACTACGCTCTGTATCCGCACATGACCGTGTTTGAGAACATGGCGTTCGGTCTGAAGCTCCGCAAGACCTCCAAGGAAGAGATCAAGCGCAGAGTGGACGAGGCGGCCCGTATCCTCGATATCGCGCACCTGCTCGACCGGAAGCCGAAGGCTCTGTCCGGCGGTCAGAAGCAGCGTGTCGCCGTCGGCCGAGCGATCGTCCGTTATCCTAAGGTCTTCCTGCTCGACGAGCCGCTGTCCAACCTGGATGCGAAGCTCCGCGCCACGATGCGCACCGAGCTGACCAAGATCCACCAGAGAGTCCAGACTACCTTTATTTACGTTACCCACGACCAGGTCGAGGCTATGACGATGGCGACCCGTATCGTCGTGATGAAGGACGGCGTCATCCAGCAGGTCGATACGCCTCAGAACCTCTACGATTCTCCCGTCAACCTCTTTGTCGCCGGCTTCATCGGCACGCCGCAGATGAACTTCATCAACGGCTCTCTTGAGAAGAAGGATAAAGACGTTTACTTCGTCTTCGGCGGCAGCAAGATCAAGCTTCCCGCGGAGAAGGCGGAGGCGCCCGAGCTTGCCGACTACATCGGCAAGGAGGTCATCTGCGGCATCCGCCCGGAGTGCATCCACGACGAGCCGATGCAGCTTGCCCAGTACCCGGACAGCGTGATCGACACTTACGTCGAAGTGACCGAGCTTATGGGCGCGGAGATTTACCTCTATCTCGTCAGCGAGGAGCAGAACCTGATCGCGCGTGTTTCTTCCCACTCTCAGGCAAGAGCCGGCGATACCATCAAGGTCGCTCTCGAAGCGTCGAGAATGCACTTCTTCGACAAGACGACGGAAAAGTGCATCCTGCACTGAACAAACCGGATACAAGGGGTGTTGCTTTCGGCAACACCCCTTATTTTCCGTCAGGAGTGAGTTTATGACTACACAAACACCGATCCCCGGCGCCGGAAAGGAACGCACGGCCGGGGAGACGGCGGCGTTTACCGCCTGTATCCTTCTCTTTCATCTCCTCCTTCTCGCCCTCGCCCCTTCCTTTTGCCGGCCGATCGAGGATCCCTATCTGCGCGTCTCCGCGCTCAAGGGCTTTCAGATCGCCGCCTGTCTCCTTCCCGCGCTCCTCTTCCGGGTCTGGGGAGATGTGCGGGAGCCGCTCCCCCGGGTGAGGAGAAAAAAGGAGATCCTGCTTTATTCGCTGATCGCCCTTGCGGTCGTCTCCGCCGGACTCCAGATCAACGTCGCGGTAAACGAGTTTTTGTCCGCGCTCGGCGTTCTGCCGGCGAGAGAGGGGAGCACCGCCGTCTTTTACGGTCCGGTCGGGATCCCCTTTACCTTCCTCGTCTACGTCCTGATCCCCGCCTTCTGCGAGGAGGTCTTTTTCCGCTACACGCTGTTTTACGCTCTCGGCGGGACAAAGACGGCGGCGATCCTCTCCGCTTTTTGTTTCGCGTTTTCCCATCTTGAATTTTTCGGCTTTCTCTATACGCTGATCGCGGGGATCGCGCTCGGATTGCTGGTCTATGCGACCCGCCGCCTTTTCCTTGCCGTCCTGCTGCACGCCGCGCTCAACGCCGTCACGCTTCTCCTTGTTTATCTTTCCCGCCTTCTCCCGGCAGAGGTCTATCTCTTCACCGAGACGGCGCTTTGGTTCGTCATCCTCGCGGCGGGCGCGGGCTGCGCGCTCTTCGTTTCCACCCGGCTCTTCCGCCGGCAAAGGGAGACGGCGCAGAGCGCGATCGATCCGGAGCTCGCGGTCCTTCCCCGGCGCGATCCCCCCGTCGCGCTTCCCCTCCGTCTGGTCGTTGCCGTTTATCTTTTGATCGCGCTTGCCGCCGCGGTCGGGAAGAGGCTGCTGTGACCGGGCAAGACGAGAGATATATGCGCGAGGCGCTCGCGGAGGCCGGGATCGCCCGCGAGATGGACGAGGTCCCTGTCGGCGCTGTGATCGTCTACCGCGGCGAGCGGATCATCGGCCGCGGACATAATGAAAAGGAAACGGGGAAAAACGCGCTCTACCACGCGGAGCTGCTCGCGATCGACCGCGCGTGCCGGGAGCTTGGCGGCTGGCGCTTGCCGGAGTCTACCCTCTACGTTACGCTGGAGCCGTGCCCCATGTGCGCGGGCGCGATCGTCAACGCCCGGATCGGGCGCGTCGTCATCGGGACGGCGGATCCCCGTACCGGCGCCTTCGGCGGGATCACGGATCTCAACGCCCTCCCTCTCAACCACAAACCGGAGATCGTCTCCGGCGTTTTAGGAGAGGAGTGCGCCGAACTACTGCGCTCCTATTTCCGGGAAAAACGTGAAAAAGCAAAAACAGAGAAAAGCGCTTCCGATCTTCTGTGATCGGGAGCGCTTTTTTTACCGTTTTTTGCGGTCGGGACGGGGCGACGGAGCGCGGTTTTCCTTTGGGGAGAGCCGCTTCGAGCCTTTTTTGCGGAAACGGTCGCCTTTCTGCGGATCCCGTCTTGTCGGGGACGCGCCTTTGGCGGGCGGGACGATCTTCCCCTCGCCGTAGCCGATCAGGCGGGAGAGCCCCGCCTCGGTCAGCGCCTTGCGCAGATACTCGCCGTTTTTCTGGGGCTGGAGCAGGGCGCGCTGCAGTTTTTTCTCCTCCCGCGTCCTCGGGACAAAGATCTTTTTCCCGCTGAGCGGGTCGATCCCGGTCCAGTACATCACGGTGGATACGGTCCCCGGCGTCGGATAAAAGTCCTGGACCTGCTCGGGGCAGACGCCGCGAGCGGTGAGAAAAGCGGAAAGCTCGACCGCGTCCTCCAGGCGCGAGCCGGGATGGCTGGACATCAGATAGGGAACGAGGTACTGCTCTTTGCCCGCCTCGCGGGAAAAACGCAGGAACTTTTTTTCAAATTCGAGGAAGAGGCGGAAATCGGCTTTTCCCATCGCTTCCAGCACGACGCGCGAGCAATGCTCCGGCGCGACCTTGAGCTGGCCGGAAACGTGATCCGCCGCCAGCTTGCGGAAAAAGCGGTCGTCGGGATCCATCATCAGATAGTCGAAACGGATCCCCGACCGGATAAAGACCTTTTTGACGCCGGGGATCTTCTCCGCCTCCGTGAGGATATCGAGATATTCGCTGTGATCGACGCGCAGGTTCTTGCAGGGGACGGGAGCGAGACAGCGCTTGTTCTTGCAGACGCCGTATTTGCGCTGCTTCTCGCAGGCGGGCTCGCGGAAGTTGGCGGTCGGTCCGCCGATATCGTGGATATAACCCTTGAAGCCGGGGAGAGCGGTGATCTTGCGGATCTCCGCAAGGATGCTCTCCTTGGAGCGGGAGCGTACCGCCCGTCCCTGGTGGAAGGTCAGGGCGCAGAAGTTGCATTCGCCGAAGCAGCCGCGGTTGTGCGTAACGGAAAACCGCACCTCCTCCAGCGCCGGAACGCCGCCCGCCGCGTCGTACTTCGGGTGCCATGCGCGCATATAGGGCAGGGAATAGACCTTGTCCAGCTCTGCGCGCTCCAGAGGCGGCATCGGCGGATTCTGTACCAGGATCTTCGCGTCGTATTTTTCCAGGAGCGGGAGACCGGTGATCGCGTCCTGGTTTTCGTACTGGAGCTTGAAGGCGGCGGCGTAAGCGGCCTTGTCCTGCTTCAATACGTCGTAGTCGCCGGTCATAAGGGCGTTTTCCGGCAGTTTTTCCCCTTCCTTTGCGACCCATACGGTCCCGCGCACGCCCCGGATCTTTTTTACGGGGACGCCGCGGTCGAGCAGCCGCGCGATCTCGAGGATGGAGTTCTCCCCCATGCCGTAGGAGAGCAGATCCGCGCCGGAGTCGGCAAGGATGCTGCGGCGCACCGTATCGGACCAGTAGTCGTAGTGGGCAAAGCGGCGGAGCGACGCCTCCAGCCCTCCGATCACGATCGGCACGTCGCCGTAGGCCTCGCGGATCCGGTTGCAGTAGACGATCACGGCGCGGTCCGGGCGCAGGCCCGTCTTTCCGGCGGGGGAGTAGTAATCGTAGGTCCGTCTGCGTTTTGCCACGGTGTAATGGGCAACCATCGAGTCGATATTGCCCGAGG